>DAOPKN010000004.1:0-10630 GCA_035391225.1 Thermotogota bacterium | reverse complement strand
CCGGCTCCCCTTTTTCATTCCCGAAACCAAGCGCATCAACGACTTGCTCCAAGAATTCCAGAACAACATGGTGCACATGGCCATCGTTGTGGATGAATACGGTGGTACCGAAGGATTGGTCACCATCGAGGACATCATCGAAGAAGTGATGGGAGAAATCCTGGACGAGTTCGACGAAGGGGAGGAAGTGGGCATCGAAAAGACCGGGAAAAACACCTACATCGTGGATTCCAAGATCCCCATCAACGATATCGAGCGGCAGTTGGAAATACACTTCCCGGAAACCGAGTTTGAAACCCTGGGAGGGTACTTGTTGGAACTTTTCGAAAGGGTTCCGCGCGTGGGAGAAGAGATCGACGTGAACGGCTTCCATTTTCGGATCCTTGCCGCCAGCAAAAGTCGCATCGAAAAAGTGCGCTTCATCATCAAGCACCGGGAAAGCATCGACTCTTCCCCGGAAATCCCACCCCAAAACACCAAAACCTAAATCGAGGTGAAACATGGAACCCACGAAAAAAGAACTGTTGGTACGTACCGCCCTGGAAGCTATGCAAAACGCCTACGTTCCCTACTCCCATTTCCAAGTGGGCGCTGCTTTGCTCTGTAAGGATGGAAGCATCTTTTCCGGAGTAAACGTGGAAAACGCCTCCTATGGTTTAACGATTTGCGCCGAAAGAACCGCGGTCGTGAAAGCGGTGAGCGAGGGGCACCGGGAATTTTCTGGACTGGTAGTGGCAACCAATACTTCTGCCCCATCCAGCCCCTGCGGGGCCTGCCGTCAATTCCTTTCGGAATTTGGAGATTTTCCCGTGTGGTTGGTCAATCCCCAGGGAGAAGAAATCGAAACTTCGGTTTCGCAATTGCTTCCACTCGCTTTCGGCTTCTAGTTCCTTCCCCACGGTCTGCCCGGGAAACAAAAACAGGGTAAGGCTTTTTCCAAGGGGCGAAGTGGTGGTACAATTGGGCTGGTTGTTTTTTTTTTTTCTGTGGGGGGGAGATTTCTACGCCTTCTTCTGATTCTTTTTGTCGGAAGGCACTATCCTTGTTTCCGGCGTCAATCCAGTACCAACCCATTGATATCGTCTTTGCAGGATTCTTGGACGCCCGTGGCGGTTTTCAACTTGACCGCCTTTCGTTCCATGCGCAAGTCCCCCCCTTGCTGTTCACCCACCTTGACCCTTCCGTTGCCACAGGCCTCCGTAAGCTGAAAGAAACCCAGGTCATCGACGAGATTCCGCGTTTCTTTAGCCAGGGTTTGCTCCACGGGAGCAACGCCCAGCGGTTCGTGGAACTAGGTTTTTTTTCCCAAGCAACCATTCCGACCGGGAAAGTGGGGTCCCGGGAATCGTTTCTTGTGCTTCTCAGCAGGAAAAATCCATTCTCGGGCACGGTTTTCCGCGAATTTTTGGCGGGGGATCTTACCCCTTTTCGCGATGCCTTCCGCTCTTTCTTTTCCCCCCTGGCGAACCTGCGATTCTTCCTGGCAGGCTTTCAAAAGATCTTGGAGCTCAAGCACGAGGAAACCCTCGTGCACATGAACCGGGTTGCCCAGCATTCTCGGGAAATCGCACTGGAGCTCTGGGAATTTGCGGCTTCCCAGGGAAGGAAAGACCTCCTCGCGCAGCTGAGCGTGGAAAACCTGGAACTGTTACCGGTTTCCGCTTCCATCCATGACCTGGGAAAGCTTGCCATTTCGGATTCCATTATCCGCAAGCCTTCCCGATTAACCTCCCAAGAATTTGCGCTCATTCGAACGCATCCCACGAGGGGAAGAGAAGTGCTCGAGGCCACCTTCGGCGAAAGCAACCACCGTTTCCCCCCCTTTTTCCTGGACCAGCTCAAGAAGGTTGTGGAACAACACCACGAACGTTTCGATGGTTCGGGGTATCCCCATGGGCTTGTGGGAGAGCGATGCAACCTCTTTGCCCGGATCGTCGCCATCGCGGACGTTTTCGATGCCATTACCTCGGATCGCGTTTACAAGCAGAAAAAAGGTGTGGAATTCGCGCTCGAAGAAATCTGCGGGAAATCCAGCGGCATGTTTGATCCGCTGGTACTGCAAGCGTTTCAAAGCACCCTGGAAAAACGTGCCGCAACAAAGAACCAGCAGAAGCTGCGGGCCACATCGTGATGCTTTTGCGACGCAATGGATGGAAAGGTTTCAGGGTTGGAACGTTAAGGCAAGAAGTGTTTGTGCGATCTTTTGCAGGTCTTGCTTGGGATGCTCCCCCAAAACGTGGATATCCAAGTTCTCCCGGTTGATCTGTACGGAGTTGAAGTTTTCGGGGATTTTTTCCAGGAAGGGACTGTTTCCCTGCTCGGAGAAACCCCTTGGGTTCCGGATAAGCACGGCCACTACGGGGTTCGCCTGCGGGATATCCAATGTCAAGAAGAGGGCGGTGGAATCGGGGAACAACAACGCTTCGGTGCGAAGGATCGAGAATTCCTCTCGAAGCCGCTCTGTGGCAGGGAAAAAACTTCCCAACACTTGGGCGGTTTCCGCATCCAGCTCCAAATCCTGGGTTTCGCCACTGTCTTCGTCAGGCTGGCTTATTTGGGCGGGGGGAATGGTCTCCGTAGGCGAAGGGGTTTCTTCGAAAGGAACCTCCGGAACTTGGAAGAACAGGGAGAGTTGCTCTTGGAACTCCGACTCGCTCGCTTCGGTGAGGTTGTCGTACAGCATCACCATGTTCGATCCTGGTTTTTCGGATTCGATGCGGATGATTTGCAAGCTTCCCTTCAAAACCACGGCACGAAATACCTGGGTATCGCTACATTCCAGGTACAAGTAGTAGGCGGGAATCCCGGAATAACTGATTTCGGCGAAACCCACGGTAACGTTTTGCCGGATTTTTTCCAGGAACACGTCTTCCAAGTCTTTCAAGGGCACGGGAACCTGCGCACGCACCCCGTTTTGCACGAGGAAACCTTTTCCACCCGCGCGAAACCAGGAAACCGTGTAAGGCATCTTTAAGGAAACAATTTTCTCAAAGCCGCTTCGCAAGACGTATTCATAGCGATAGCGCACCTTTTCTCCACTTTCCATGAAAATGCGCGTGCCGCTGATGATGGAAGAAGAATACTTTTCCGCCATTTCCGAAAGAATGGGGTGAAGCACACCCGAGGCATCGGGGGAAACGGTGGAAGGAAAGGTAAGCATGGGGGTACCGTTATTTTGGGAAAAACAAAGGGTGGAAAAAACGGAAATCCAGAGAAGAAAGAAAACGGCACCTTTTGCCATGCTGGAAAAGCGGATTAATCCCCGTCGTTCAGGAGGTTCAGGATTTTTTGGGAGTCTTCCAACCCTTTTTCCACTTCCGGATTCAGGGCAGCTTCGGGCGAAAAGCGGGTGGAAGAAGCATCTTGCGCAGAATGCAAAAGCATTTGCACACCGTGATTGACAATTTGTTCGTAGCGTTGGTTCATTTGGCGGAAATTTTGAAAGGACTGGATGCCAACCACACCTACCATGACGGCCGCGCAACATGCCACCAGCTGGTAGGGGAGGGCTTTCCTTCGTTTCAACCGTTTGAGGAACTTGTCTTTTCCCGCCCGGCTGGTTTCGTAGGATACTCTTGCCTTTTGCATACCAAGGATTTTCCGGTAATCCGAAAAGGCCTTCGAACAAGACGAACAAGATTGGAGATGCTGCTTAAACGCACGCATTTCCTCCAAATCCATCTCTTCGTCCAAAAACCGATTCATTTCCTTCTCCCTGACTTGTTGACAATCCATGCCCTTTTTTGCCTCCTTAAAAGAACAAACTCAAATCGAATCTTCTCCCCGGAAATACCCGGAAGCTTCCAAAAGTTCTTTTAGTCTCTTTCGCGCGTAATGAATACGACTCTTCACCGTACCCAGTGGCTTTTCCACGATCCGGGAAATTTCCTCGTAATCCAACCCGTCCAAGTCGCGTAGCGTAATGAACAAGCGGTCGTCTTCCGAGAGATGCCCCATGATCCGGTTCAATACTTCCACCTGGAGCTCCCGGGAAACCTCCCCTTCCACGTCGCTCTCGGCTCGGGGCTCCTCGAGGGAAGTTTCCTCTTCGTCGAAATCGGTAACGGTTTCGGAGCGCTTCTTGTACCGCTTGAGGAAGTCCTTACATACGTTGACGGCAATCCGATACAGCCATGTGGAAAAGGCGGCATCGCCCTTGAACTTGCGGACGCTCTTGTACACGCGGAGGAAAACCTCTTGGATCACATCATCAATGTCATCGATGTTCAAGTACGATTTCGCAATCGACCCCACGATCCCCGCGTATTCCGTATACAAAAGCTCGTACGCTCGCAGGTCCTTTTTCTTGAGCGCCCGGATAAAATTCTCTTCCGACGCAAAAACCCGAAACACGGCCGCGTTTTTTCTTTTCTCCGCGGATTCCAAGCATGAACCCCCCTGCAATACTAAGACTCGGCTCAACATGAAAAAGTTCAAAGACACAACGGGAAAAAACCAGTGCTGGAGCCATTTTGCTCCACTACAAAGTATAGCACATTACGTGTGGATTTGGAACAGCACGGGCAAAATCGTTTTTTTTCGACCAAAAATCCCCAAGCTGTAGAACATTTCACCTTTTTCGAACCATCTTTTAAGGTTCGTGCGCATCCTCTCCCTGCTTTTTCCAGTATTCCTTTCCAAATCTCCTTTCCAGCGAGGGATCAAAGCTGTCTTTGATCTTTCTCCTTCTCCACAACAGGAAAAGCCCCAGGGCAAAAACAACCACGGCGGGGACACTTAGAAAGAAATGGAACGCAAAAAAGGAAAGTAGCGAAAGGAGGGAGACCCTCCACCGCCAGCTCCGAAACACGCTCTGCAACTCGCAAAAGCCCGAAAAGGCCTGGAAAATGTCTGCACCCTGGGACAAGCGCTGCAACACCAAGGGTAAGTGCTCTTGGAAGTTGACCTTCCTTTCGAGGAATGCAAAAAAGTCGGATAAAAGGGTGTAGTACCGGGGGAAAGCCCCGCCTTGCGGGTACTCTTCGATGCTGAGCAAGTTGCTTTCGCGTATCAACTGCCAGGGAAGAACATTGTTCCAATCGATACCGTGGCGCCCTTCAAACCAGACCGCCAATCCCTCCAGCCACCATAGAGGAAGGGAGGAATGCCCAGGGTTGCGTACCATCCAGTCAAAGGTGTACAGGTGCATCCATTCGTGGCGCAACAAGGAGGGGATTTCCTCCGCAATGGGAGTGAGGAACACGTGGTACAGGTTTCCATCGAAGGCAGCCTCTCCCCTCGCACCAAGTGCCCGTTCTCGCTGCACTTTTACCGATACGGGGAACTGAAGCGAAAACCCCCAAATGGATTGCAGTTCTTCGTCCACCCGTTCCAGGTTTGTTTGGATCCAATTCTCCAAGTATGCTGGCTGGGGCGGGTCAAAGGAATACGTCACTCCGAGCAGTATCTCCCAGCATCCACACAACAAGGAAAGCAAGAGCAGGAATTTTACCCCTTCACTCCACCACCACCCTGTACTTGCGCACGGTTCCCGGCGCGGTAAAAACCACCGGGTAGGAGCCCGGCACCTCAAAGGCAATGCTCAAAGAATCGCCCTGGAAAACACGATCATACACCTGCCAGTTCCCCGGTTGCCCTTCTACGAAGAGAACCTTTTCCCCCAAGCGCGCTTTGTCGAAAACCAACGAAGTTTCGAACAGGGGGCGATACGGTTCCACGAAGATCTCGCGCGAAATCTTTGCCCAGTTTCCCCGAACGTCGGTGGCCTCGAGGGTCACTTCCAGTGTGCCGTCTTTTCGCGGAATCCAGGTAAAGGGAAACGAACTCTTCTGGCCATTGAGGGTCCACTGCACGCGAACCAAGGGGAAATTCGCGTTTTCGGCCAGAAGCAAGGGGTAGTACGCCCGGCACAAAACCTCGGAAAAATCCAGTTCCAAGGGTGATGTGTCCAGCCACAACGTCACGGGAAAGCTTCCTTTCGCCAGCGCGGTACGAACCTGGGGCAACAGGTGGGAATGGCCAAGTTTCTCGAGGAATTCCGGGAGGAAAAAGGAAAAGACGGGAGAATCGATTTCCACCCGCTGTGCATCAACCCGCCAGGGAAAGCGCACGAAGTCCACGCGATCAATGGAAAGGAAAAAAGACGAAACCACTCCATCCAGGCGCAGCGCAAAATCTCCGGAACCGGGAGCACTGGAAAAGACCCAACCATTCGCGAGGCGAAGCATCACCGGAAGGTCCTCCGGGAGTTGGAAAACTGTTTGGGGAGGAACAAAACGTTGGGTAACCGCGTACGAACCCAGCATTTCCCCGCGCATGGCAAGGGTACTGTCCACCCCAAAGGAGCGAATGAAAGAATCTTCCCCGATCGCGAGTGCCAAGCCAAGGGAAACGTCCACGTACAACGTTCCCGCCAAACCCAGCGTGGCGACAAGTAAAGCGACACCCAAAAGGGCACGGGCATACGATGGCACAAGATTCACCGTGTTTCCTCCTTCCACCCCCGCTTTTCCATCTCCCGCAACGCCTGGAAAAAAGCATCCTTGATTGTCTCGCGGGAGTAGGTTCCGAGAACTTTGCCTCTCTGGAACAGTACCGCTCCCCCATTCGCAAGTCCTGCTATCCCCAGATCCGCTTCCCTGCCTTCGCCCAGTCCATTCACCTCGCACCCCATCACGGCAACCGTTACGTCCGCGGAAACATGCGCGCACCAGCTTTCCACCTGCCGTGCAAGTGCGGCCACGTCAATACGTGCCCGACCGCACGTGGGACAAGAAATCAGCGTAACCCCTTGCCGCAATCCCAGTGTTTTCAGGAGGATCTTCGCGGCACGCACCTCTTCCACGGGATCTCCACTAATGGAAATGCGTACCGTATCACCGATTCCCTGATCCAAAAGGCTTCCCAGCGCAAACGAAGATTTGATCAACGCATGGAATAGCGGTCCCGCTTCGGTCACACCCAGGTGAAGGGGGTAGTCCACCATCCGGGCAACCTTCTGGTTGGCCGCTACGGTCTCTCGTGCATCCGAAGACTTTACACCCACCACGATGGAAGAAAAACCCTGTTTCTCCAACTGGCGAACTTGGCGCAGTGCGGATTCGACGAGTGCATCCACCCTGGGTAGGTTGCAAAAATCCGGGTGAATGGAGCCAGAGTTGGCCCCCACGCGGATGCATACCCCGTTCTCGGAGGCCACCCGCGCAAGCCGCGAAACATCTTTCTGCGAGGCGATGTTCCCGGGGTTGATCCGCACTTTTTTGACGCCGGCATGGATGGCTCCGATCGCCAAACGGGCATCGAAATGGATATCTGCCACGAGGGGCAAGGGTTGCACTTGTTCCAGGATAGAAGGCAAAACCCGCACGCATTCCGCATCGAAAACGGACAGGCGCACCAAATCGCACCCGGCATCACCAAGTTGCTCGATTTGCTGGACCGTAGCCAGCACGTCACGGGTATCGGTATTGGTCATGGACTGGATGGAAACCGGCGCATCCCCGCCGATCTGCAAGGGGCCCACCCAAACAGCCTTTGTTTTCCTGCGCAACGCTATCCTCCTTCCGGAGAACTAGGATTCGGGAGAGGTTGCATCCCAAAAAGATTCCAAGCGCAGTTCGGATACTTCCCGACGAACGGTATCCATGAGTTCGTCCAAACCGATTGCGCCCACTTCCTTTTCACTGCGCAAGCGCAAGGATACCTTGTTTTCCTGCTGCTCACGGTCTCCGATGATCAACATGTACGGGATTTTTTGCAACTGGGCTTCCCGGATCTTGAAGTTGATTTTTTTCTGGCGGTCATCCACGGTTACCCGGAACCCATTCTGTTGCAACGTCTCTTCCACGCTCCGGGCCGTGGAGAAATGTCGGTCCGCGATGGGCAGCACCGAAAACTGCACGGGGGCCAGCCACGCTGGAAATGCCCCTGCGAAGTGCTCTACGAGGATGCCAAAGAAACGTTCGAGGGAACCGAACACCGTGCGGTGGATCATCACGGTACGATGCTCTTCGTTATCCGCTCCGATGTAGCCCACGTCGAAGCGTTCCGGCATCTGGAAATCCAGCTGCACGGTGGCGCACTGCCAGGTCCGCCCCAGCGAATCCCGTACGTGGAAATCGATCTTCGGACCGTAAAACGCTCCATCTCCCTCGTTCACGTGGTATTCCACCCCGGTTTGTTCCAGGGCACTTCGCAACGACTCGGTGGCGGAATCCCAGAGTTCCACGGAACCCATGAAATCCTCTGGCCGCGTGCTGAGCTCCACGAAATACGCGAAACCGAAAACGCGGTACACCCGGTCCACAAGGTGCATCAAGTCCACGAGCTCCTTGTTGATCTGCTCCGGCGTGATGAAAAGGTGCGCATCGTCCTGTGTGAAGGCACGCACCCGGAAAAGACCGTGCAGCACCCCGCTTCTCTCGAACCGGTGCACTTTGCCAAATTCGGCCATCCTCCACGGAAGGTCGCGGTAACTTCGTGCCTGGCTCTTGTAGAGTATGATATGCCCGGGGCAATTCATGGGCTTGATCGCGTACGTTTGCTCGTCTTTTTCCACGAAGTACATGTTGTCCCGGTAATGGTCCCAATGCCCGGACTGGTGCCAGAGTTTTTCGTGCATGATCAGCGGTGTCATCACTTCGACGTACCCTGCTTCCCGGTGGAAACGCCGCCACATGCCCTTCAGCTCTTGCAGGCAAACCACTCCCTTGTCCTGGAAAAAAGGCATTCCCGCTGCCACTTCCGGATCCAGCAGGAACAATCCCAGCTGCGGTCCCAGCCTGCGATGGTCACGTTTGCGTGCTTCTTCCAGCATCTTCAGGTGCGCATCGAGGTCGTCCTTCGAGGCGAACGCGGTTCCATACAAGCGTTGGAGCATGGGATTCTTCTCGTCTCCCCGCCAGTAGGCGCCCGCAAGCGAGAGCAACTTGAAGTGCTTGATCTTCCCGGTGCTGGGCAAGTGCGGGCCACGGCACAGGTCCACGAAATCACCTTGGCGGTAAAAACTGATGGCCTCCCCTTCGGGTAACTCTTCGATCAGTTCCACCTTGAAAGGCTGGCGCATTTCTTTCATCAACGCTATGGCCTGCTCGCGCGGTAACTCGAAGCGCTCCAGCGGAAGATCTTGGTCCACGATGCGTTTCATCTCTTTCTCCACCTTGGCGATATCTTCCTCTTTGAGCATCTCCCCGTTGACCATGATATCGTAGTAAAAACCGTTCTCGATGGTCGGTCCAATTCCCAGCTGCACGTTTTCTGCCCCAAACAAGTGGGTGACTGCTTGCGCCATCACGTGTGCAAGGGTATGGCGGTACACCTTCTGCGCCGCGGTTTCTTCCTTTTTCACCAGCGCCCAATCAAGGCTGCTGCCTCCAAAGCTGCCCAGGGGAAGGGTCAAATCCACCAACCCACCATTGACCATCGCCGCCACGCTTTCCTTTGCCAAACGCGGGGATATCTCGCGCGCCAGGTCAAGGGAAGTCATCGTTCCCTCCACTTCTTGGTGCTTTCCATCGGGAAAACGGATCTGTACGTGTTGTTCCATAGCCTACACCTCCACGACTCCCATACGAAAGGAATCCAATTTTCCCTATTGTACCACACAGCCGCGCGGGGGCTGGGAAAACCTGCCCACCCACGTGATCGCCCTTCCCCATTCTAAAGGTCAGGGTAAAAAATGCCAAAATCGGAAGGAAATCCAAGAAATCGGAAGAAATATTCTTTTCCTTGCCTTCCTTGCCATCTCTCTTGGATTGGAGATTGGCACATCCTCTGCTATAATGTTTTCGTTAACGGTAATGATAACAGGAGTGGAGCATGAGGCGGGTAACCTTGAAAGACATTGCAAGAAAAGCGGGGGTTTCGATGATGACGGTTTCGCGGGTTTTGAACCAGAAACCCGATGTGAAGCCGCAAACCCGCAGGAAGATCGAATCCATTGCCTCGGAAATGGGGTACATCCCCAACACGAACGCGCGTGCGCTCAAAGGCGCCAAGAGTAATCGCATCGGTGTCGTTGTTTCGGATATTCGCAATCCCTTTTACTCGGAGATGCTGGGAGAACTCGAAGACATGGCGGGTGCGAAGGGAATTTCCCTCGTGATTGCGGACACGAACACGCGCCTGGAAGGCGAGGTTGAAGCCGTACGTTCCTTGCAGATGACCTCCGTGGATTGCCTGGTGATCGCCCCGGAAGGCTACCGCACCGAGCACTTGGACCAGCTGGAGGCGGAGAAAACCCGGTTCATCTCTTTCGGGGTTCATTTCCCCGAGAAATCCTACGCGGAAGTGTGGATTGACGATGAACTCGGCGGTTGGAAGGTGGGGCGCTACTTTTCCACCCTTGGTATCCGAAAACCCCTGCTGTTGATGGGGAACCAGCGCAAATGCACCACCCTCGCGCGAACGAATGGCTTCCTGAACGGTTTCGCAAGCGGGGGGGGAGAGGTGTCCCGGGTAGGTGTTTCCCATTTACCCGTGAACTGGAAAAACTCCGAAGCAGCCGCCTTGGAGTTGTTCTCCAGCGACCCGTTCGATGGCATTTTTTGCTACAACGACTGGATGGCGATTGGGGCACTTCGCGCGTTGAAGCGCCTCAAAATCAAGCCCGGAAAGGATTGCGCTTTGGTGGGATACGATGATATTCCCTACGCGAGAAGCAGTGGCTTGT
>DAOPKN010000003.1:51465-127759 GCA_035391225.1 Thermotogota bacterium | reverse complement strand
GGAGCGCTGCACCTCAGTGCGGCTCCTTTAGGTGCGTCCAGAAAAAGTTGTCCCTTTGCAATGAAAGTGGCAATTGGAACTGCTCGCCAAAGGAAAAGAAACCCCCTAACCCTTTGCCTGGTGGACAGGAAGCGCATTCGGTAACGGTGCGAACGAAGTACCGTCCCTGCTCGATGCCCAGCGTTTCGGAAAAGAGCCGCACTGGGGTGCGGCGGTCCCAGGAAAACGACGGTTACCTGGGGTCAGCTGCAATATTCCTTCTTTTCTGATCGGTCTATGAACGGTCATTGGGGATGCGGATGGTGTTCCACCCCGCTTTCTTCCGTCATTCGGTGAATGCAACCGCAAACACGTGCATGGTAGGGATGGACGGAAAGCGGATGGACTCCAGGGGCTTTCCAGGAAGTTCCCGCTTGATCCAGAACAGCTTGGGGGAAATCCATTCCTTGTCACCCGCAGAGTTGTAGCGGTAGTCCATGGGGAAGAATCCCTCTTCTCCCATTTCCGAGGGCCCGCACCAGTCAGAGAAGGCTACGGGGAGCGAGGCCACGCTTCCATCGGCAAACCCCAGGTCAATCCAACCGGAGTAACTTCCGTGGTCGCAGCTTCCCAGGATCCAGATTTCACGGGGAGAAAGGGGTTGGTTGATTTGGACGTGCTGGGATTGGAGCACCATGTTGTCCATTCCCTCCTCGTTTTCCGCAATGGAAAAAGAGATGCCGCCTGCCGCGAGTGGCAGTTCTTGAACCAGCTCCACCGGGTAGTACGCCCCGCGGGTGCCCGATGGATTGTCGAAGTTTGCTCCGCCGCGTAGGGTGCCAATGCCATCGTTGTTGAACAGGGGACGAAGGTCCAAAAGTTCGGCTCCTTGCTGTGTTGGCACGAGCGATACCGCTACCTGGTTGGTTTCGAGAACGGGCTGGGACGTTGGAAGGTCGAGGGAATCCACTGGCAGGAGTTTCCACTCTTGGGGTTGGAAATCCAACTGCATCCCTCCGGAGAAAAGTGTGGCAGAGGAAGAAGAGCTGTTCCATCCCCAGAAGAGCTGGGATTCACCGAGTTGGACGAACTGCCCGAAAACCGTAGGCACTAGCAAGAACTGGTCCACGCGCAGCGCAGAGGGAGCACGGAGAGAGAAGAGCAATCGCCCCACTTTTTCGTTTTCCACGGGATCGGGAGGAAAGGCCGGCAAAAGCAGGAAACCCTCCAACGGTGTGGTGATTTGCGTTTCGGAAAGGTTGTCTCCCCGGCTCACGCGGGCGGTAGTGCTTGCGGGGAATTGACCGGAAAAGGCAGGGAGGAAATGGGTTTCCAACCGGTCTTGTGCCACCCGGAATTGAATGTATTCGCCCTCCAACGCTTCTTGTCCACGCACGAAAACGTCCCGGGTGTCGGATAGCCCGGTGTTTTGTTTTTCCGCTTCCAACACGATGGGGCCCACCGAATGTAGGACCTGGGCGGTTTGCAATTCCTGGGCTTGTGCGGGGAGCTTTTGCACGGCGTTCTTGGCCAGCAGGAAGCAAATCGTGGATTCTGCCCCGGAATTGCGGTTGATGAACGCGGATTCCATCCCGTCGTAGCCTTCCCCGTTGGGACCTACCATTGGGCGTTGCAACGGGTTGTTGCCGTAGAAGAACCCCATGGCAAGAGCCGCCAGCTGCGCGAATCGGTTTTGCCCGGTTTGCTCGTAGAGACGTACCAGGCCGGTGACAAGGCATTCCGCTGCGTAGGAAATCTGCGGGTAGGTGGAAAAGTGCGTGGGGGAAACGGCGTAGAACGGGCCTCGGGTGATCATCCAGGGGGCAAGCGACAGCGCCATCCGGGAGGCGGCTTCCCGATATTTTTCCTCACCGAGGATGGCGTGGGCGTCGCACAGCGCCTGGATCTGGCGGCTTCCCCAACCATGGAACGCGAACTCTTCCCGCCCTTCGTCGATCCATCCGGTGAACAGCCCTTGGTTCTGCTGTTTTGCTAAGAGCCCTTCACTGGCGGCTTGTATCCAACGGCGATTTTGCTCGTCGGGGCGGTAGGTTTCCCGCTGCGCAAGTACGATGATCCAGAGCGAGGTGAGGTCGGTGTAGCCCCGGATCAACCCCTGGTAGTCCAGTTGCGTGGCAAGGAGGTTGACCGTGGAACGCGTGCGCTCGAACCAGGAAGCTGCCCGCTCGGGCTCCTGCTGCGCAAACACGTTCGAAGCACGGCCAATCAGCCACAGCGCGCGCAACGCCCACCAGTCCGCGGAAAGGCGGCTGGTGATGCCGTGGCGGTTGATGGTGCCATCCTCGAAGAGGAAATTCCAGAAGTCTCCCGAGGGAGATTGCAAAGCCAGGCAGAACTCCACCGCTTCAATTGCAAGCTGGGCATAAACGGGCTCTCCCGTTTGCTCGAAGCGGTCGAGGAACACCAGCCCCGCACGGGCCACGTCGTCCACGCAGCTCACTCCTTCGCCAGTCGCCCCAACCGGGACGTAGCGCCCTCCCTTGAAATCCGCGTAGATCCAGTACCCCACTTGTTCAGAACCTTCCACGTCGAAAGAATCCCGCAGCTGCAGCAAGTGGCCCAGGTCAGAGGCCGGTGGGGTGATGGTGCTTGCACGTGCCAGCACCGAGAAAGGAATGGCAAGCAGGCTCACCAGGAAGATCAAGATACACAACGTTTGGTGTTTTCGCTTCATGTTGCTCCCTCCAAGAAAAAAGCCCCGCCACGGGGTGCAGCGGGGCGAATTGTTTTCAAGACTCAGTACGTGACCTGGATGGACTGCATTTCGGTGGATCGCCGCTCTAGGAAGGGAACGAGGTTCACCAGGCTGTTGGCTGGTGCCACACCGTAGAGCCTCTGGAATTTCACCACGTCACCCGCCTTGAAATGCTCGGGCCAGTCTTCCATCGTAGTGGAAACGATGCCCTTCGTGGCATCGAACGCCTCGAATTCCCCGGGGATCCAGCGGAACAACCCGTCGCGGAACTCCCGGCTCTCGTACACCCAGGTGTTGCCCATCACGAAATCCTCGAAATCGGAGCGAACCAGTGGCTTGTGATCCAGGATCTCGTACACCCCTACTTGCAACGCTTGGGAATAGTTTGCGCGCCATTCTTCCTCGGAGGCGAAGATGTAGGTTGCGCCCCACCAGAGCGGGCGAACGGGATCGTTGGCGGGAATCACCACGTAGGGTTTGCCCGCGATCACACGCACCGCGTCGCGTTCCATCCAGTAGTCGAAGGGCCTGGCGTTGATCTGCTCCGCCCACACCATGCGCCGGAACAACGGAAGCACGTGCACCGCACCGTCCGGGTCAACGTCGGTCAGCGGCTTGGTGGCCATGAGTTGGAGCTTCATGAGGTCGGCGTAGGTTTCGAACTCCGCTTGGCTCTGCACGAACACTTCGCCGGTCTTGAGCACGTGGGTGTACACTTTCTGGTGCAACCCGATGAACGTGTCGGATTCCAGCTCCGCGTAGAAGGTCACGCCAACCGGGCCGTTGCCCACCATTTTCACCGAGTTCACGTTGAAGTTGTACGACACTTTCTCCTCGTGGCGATTGCCCAGGTTTCCATCTACCCAGAAGGTGCTTCCCTTCCAACCCGCTACGCGCAAGATGCCCAGTTCGCTGAAAAGGTTGCCCTCTTTTCCCGCCTGTCCCACGAAGTTGCCAAAACCGTGGTCATCTACTTTCACCTTGGAAATCCAGCCGGGCCCGCTGACCCACCAGGCGTTTTCCTCTTCTTCCACGGTAAGTACCGGTGGGTAGCTCACGGCAAGGATGTCCCAGTCGTCGGAGATTTCCATCGTGGCAGAACCGTGGAAAAGGAAACTCAAGATGTCCGGGGAAGAAAGCTTGGCGTTGCCGTCCACGTCGTCTACCTGGAAGGGGATGGCGGCCCCTTGGGCGTCGAGCACGCGGATGGAATCCCAGTTGGCGTCGAAGTCGTCTCCCACCCATTCCAACAGCTGGTACATTGCCACGCGGAAGTACGCGGGAAGTCTTGAGAGGTCAGGAGCTTGCACCTGGATGGTTTTCACCGCGGAAAAGGAGAAGCCCACAAAGAGTACCGAAACAAGCAGCAGGATGATCAAACGTTTCATTTTTCTCGTTGCCTCCTTCTTTTGAATTCTTGCCAGCGAATCGATTGTGTAACTGGTTACATATCACTTCGAGTGTACGCAAGCAAGGCGGGAAATGCAAGGGGCTTTTTTGGGGGAATCCCCGGCTATTTGGCGGATTTTCCCGGAATAACACCAAAAATCTTTTCTTTTTCCAGAATTTTTCTTTCTTTTCGTGTTTTTTATTTGTTCCAATTGAATTCGGAAGGATGGCTTTTCTTTGGAAAGAAAATCTTTCCTATTTTGCTTTCTTTGAGATATATAGCCCAAAACCAGCAAGAAAAAGAATTGGAGCTCAAGCGAATTGTGTGCTATCGTTGTGTAACCGGTACCATATGGAGGAAGGGAAATTGGCGAGCATTCGAGACGTGGCAAAGCTGGCAAAAGTGTCCACCACCACCGTTTCACGGGTTATTGGAAACAAGGGATACGTTTCACCCGAAACCCGGCAGATTGTATTGAAGGCGATGGAAAACTTGGAATACACCCCTTCGGACATGGCACGGCGCCTGGGGCGGAGGAAAGGCTTCCAGGTGGGCGTGGTGTTTAGCCAGCGTATCCAGAAGTTGATCCGGTTGCCGGTTCACCCGTACTCAAGGGAAGAGTTTTATTCCACGGTGTTCAAGGGGATCGAGGACCACGCCCGACAGAACCAGATGAAGGTGAAATGGCTGTGCCTGGAAGAGCAGCGGGTGCACCTGGACGATTCGCTGCACGGTTTCATCTTGGCCGGTGGCGAGGTGAATGCCGCCGACGTGGAACGATACTCCCAGCTGGGCAAGCCTTTCGTGATGCTCGACCAGTACATCCCGGGGAAACAGGTGGATTGCGTGGTGTCCAACGGGTACGACGGTGCGCGCACAGCCGTTTCGTTCCTGATCAAATCGGGGATGCGCCGCATTTTCCACGTGCACGGGCCGTTGGGGCATTACGGCTTCAAGGAGCGTTACGACGGCTACCACGATGCCATGAAATCCGAGGGGCTGTATCCCTTCCCCTTCCTGTGCGATGACATTGCGGACAACCTGGAAGATGTGTTGCGCAGGGCCATCCAATCTGCGGGAACCCCGGATGCCATCTTCGCTGGCAACGATTCCATCGCGCTGATGATCAACCACCACGCTCCCAAACTGGGGCTGTTCCCCGGCAAGAACCTGGGACTGGTGGGCTTTGACGACTTGCTGGTGGCGTCCACGGTGTCCCCCCCGCTTTGCACGGTAAAGGTGTACCGTTTCGAGATGGGGTGCATGGCGGTCGATCGCTTGCGCCAGCTGTTGTACGGGGAAAGCCAGCATCCGGTGAAAATTTCGTTGTATACCCATTTTGTACGACGTGCGTCTTGCCCAGAACCAAACCTGGAGGTGTGAATGATGAAAAGAAGTACCTGGATGATCGTTTTGATCGTGTTGTTTTCGCTGTGCCTTTTCGGAGCGAAGCTGACGTTTTGGACCGCGCCCAATCCCCAGCAAGAGGCTTTTTGGAAGCAAATCGTGGCCCAGTGGAACGCTTTGCACCCGGATATCCAGATCGACTGGAAGACCATTCCGGCATCGGGGAGCTCGGAGGAAGCCATCTTAACCTCCATCGCCTCGGGACAGGGACCGGACCTATGCACCAACATTTTCAGCGGTTTTGCGGCGCAGTTGATCGAGGCGGAAATACTCGTTCCATTGGATACCCTGGAAGGATTTGAAAGCCTGGTGGAGCAGCGAAAGATGGGCGAAGCGCTCAAGGGCTGGGAAACCAACGGGCACTCCTACGTGCTGCCCATCTACTCCAACCCCATGCTGTTCTGGTGGCGGGAGGATATCTTGAAGGACGCGGGTTTCGACACTCCACCGAGAACCTACGGGGAAATCCTTGCGCTGGCGGAGAAGATCTGCATCCCCAAGGAACGCTACGTGATCCAGTTCATCAAGGGGAGAAACTGGTGGGATCGCTGGTTCGATTTCATCACGTTCTACTACGCCGCTTCCGATGGCAAACCCTACGTGGACATCAACCGGGGGCGCGCGCTGTTCAACGACGAGTACGGCAAGGAACTTTCGTCGTTCGTGTACACGTTGTTCGAGAATGGCTGGACAGCCGTGGACTTGCTGGACAACCCGCTGTACACCGGGGCCATCGTGGGTTCACTTGAAGGGCCGTGGAACATGCCCTGGGCGCAAAACCTGTTCCCCGACGTGTACCCCGAGAAGATCGTGTTTTCCGCCCCGCCCGTTCCCGATTCGTACCCCGAAGACCAGCCGGTGAAGACGTTCGCGGACACCAAGGGGTTGGTGTTGTTCAACTACTCGAAGTACCAAAAAGAGGCCTGGCAGTTCGTGCAGTGGGTGTTTTCCAACGCGGAGAACGACCGGTTGTGGCTGGAAATGACCAACCTGCCCCCCGTGCGATCTGACCTGGTGACCAACCCGCTGTTCGCGGACATCATGCAGGCCAACCCCGGGCTCGCGGAGTACGCCAAGTACGTGCCGCTCGCGGTGCCGCCCGTATTGAGCCCACGCTTCGTGGAAATCCAGGATACGATGTCCCAGTTCCTGACAGAGCCGCTATCCTTGCTCAAGGGCAAACCGGAAGACATCCTTTCCAACGCGGCGAAAATGGTGAACCGGGAATTGTTCTAAAACCGGAGGGAGAGAATGGCCAATCGAAGGAAGCGCAACGTGATAGACCGCATCGATTTTCGCAGGGAAATCAAGACCGTGGGAGCCAGGACCCGCGCACGTGGATGGCTGATGATTTCGCCCTACCTGGCACACCAGGTGATCTTCTTCGGTGTTCCGTTGGGGTGGCTGGTGTACCTTACCTTTGCCAAGTGGAACTACCTCACCCCACCGCGTTTCTACGGGTTGCGCAATTTCACCAACCTGTTTTCCGACCGCATGTTCTGGCTGGTGCTGGCCAACACGTTCAACTTCATGGCATACTTCGTGCCGCTGTCTTTGCTCCTTGGCATCCTGTTCGGGTTGGCACTGCAGAAGATGAAGCATTTCAAGACTTTCGTGGCGCTTTCCTTCCTTTTGGCAAACATCTCCTCGGGGGTAGCCTACTCCATCGTCTTTTCGCGCATCCTTTCGGAGAACGGCCCCATCAACAGGGGGCTGTACGCGATGTTCGGCTTCACCATTCCCTGGTTCTCCCGGCCCCAGCTCGCCATTTTCAGCATCGTGATGATGGTGACCTGGAAGTTCATCGGCTACTACGGGTTGATCTTCCTGGCAGGGTTGGGGGCCATACCCCGCTCGCTGTACGAGGCGGCTGAGCTGGACGGTGCCACCCGCTGGAAACGGTTTACCCGCATCACGCTGCCGCTGCTCAACCCCTCCATCGTGATGGTTCTGGTGATGCAGATCACACTGTCCTTTGGCATCTTCACCGAACCCTACCTCATCACCGGCGGGGGTCCCATGAAACGCACCTACATGTTCATGATGTTCATCTACGACAACGCGTTTCGCAAGTTCACCTCCACCGGTCCGGGCTACGCCGCCACCATCAGCGTGATCGCCGCCGCGATCAGTTTCGGGTGCATCTTCTTGAGCCGCCGGTTGGTGGAACGGGAGGTGGATCTGTCGTGAAGGCGCGAAACGTTCGGCTGTGGGTCTTCGAGCTGGTGATGGTTGCACTGGGGTTGATCTGGCTGTACCCTTACTTCTGGCTGGTGTTTTCGAGTTTCAAGCCCCAGAGCGAGATCTACACCCGCTTTTGGCCAACCGGGTTTACCTGGGAGAACTTTTCCTGGATCTTCGAAACCACGCATCGCATGGAACGGGATTTCGTGCGGGCCCTTTTCAACAGTGTACTTGTTTCGGTTTCCGTAACCGCCAGCATCATCGTAACGTCCGCCATCGTGGGGTACGCGGTTGCAAAGATCCGTTTCTGGGGAGGGCGATTCCTCAAGCAGTTCACGATTTTCCAGCTGTTGTTCCCTGGGTTCATGTTCACCATTCCCACGTACGTGGTGGTGCGGAGCCTGGGGTTGCTGGACTCGCTGTGGGCACTCATCGTACCTTCGCTGTTTGGGGCCTGGGGGGTGTTCATGTTTTCCCAGAGCTTCCGGGGTATCCCCTCGGATTACTTGGAGGCGGCGCGCATGGAAGGTGCCTCGGAGACTACCATCATTTTCCGCATCATGCTCCCGCTGAGCCGTTCCACTGCGAGCATCGTGGGGTTGTTCACGTTCATCGGCATATGGGACAATTTCCTGTGGCCGCTCATCGTGATCAAGGATTACGAGAAGATGCCCCTCTCGGTGCTGCTGGCGAGCTTCAGCCACGAGTACGGTACCTACCTTGGTCCGTTGCTTGCCGGTGCGGTGATCCAAACCCTACCCATGGTTCTGCTGTTCTTGTTGTTCCGCAAGTATTTCCTGCAGGGCATTTCGATGTCCTTGAAATGAAAAGCTGGGAGGAATGACCATGCTACGATTCGAGCGACACCCGTTAAATCCCCTATTTGGACCGATTTCCACCCACTCGTGGGAATCGCGTTTCGTGTTCAACCCCGCCGTGGTGTTCGATGGCAACCTGTTCCACATGCTCTACCGTGCGCAGGGCGAGGACATGGTCTCGCGCATGGGATACGCCATCAGCATGGATGGGGTGCACTTCAACCGCCTGGAAAAGCCAGTGTTCTCTCCGGGCCACCCCAGCGAGCTGTACGGGGTGGAAGACCCGCGGCTCACGTTCCTCGAAGGGCGGTATTACATGACCTACACGGCCTACTCCCCGGTGAACGTGAAGGTGGCCCTGGCATCCACCACCGATTTCTTCCACTGGCAGCGCCATGGCATCATCTTGCCGCATGATCCCGACAAGGATGCCATGCTGTTCCCCGAAAAGGTAGCAGGGAACTACGCGCTGCTACACCGCGTACCACCGGATATCTGGCTGTCGTACTCCGATGACCTGTTGCACTGGGACGCGGGGAAGCCCATTGCTGGTCCGCGCCCCAAAAGCTGGGAGAACCTCAAGATCGGAGGAGGTGGTCCCCCGTTGAAGACCCCTTTCGGTTGGCTGCTGCTCTACCACGGTGTGCAGGACGAACCGATCGCCACGCGTCCGTCCTACCGCCTCGGGCTGATGCTTCTCGACCTGGAAGATCCCGCGAAGGTTCTCCGGAGGACTGCACAACCGGTTTTCGAACCGGAGGAAGAATGGGAGATTTTCGGCGGGGTGCCCAACGTAGTGTTTTCGGATGCCATGATTGAGGTGGGGCAAGAGTACTGGATGTACTATGGTGCCGCAGACAATTTTATTGCGCTTGCCACGCTTTCCAAGGAAAAGGTGTGGGCGTGGTGCCAGGGAGAAGAATAAGGGAAAGGTCCAAAGTGCGAGAAAGTTCGTAAAAAGAACCAAAAAGGAGCAATAGCGCGAAAGATTGACATAGCACCATTTATATGGTATTATTGGACGCTGGTTCTTATTTTTCCCGATCTTGTTTCATCGTTTTTTTACCATCCCCCGTAGCAAGGGCTGCCAGGTTCCTGGCAGCCTTTTGTTTTTATGGGGCCAAAAAGAAGTGTCAATTTGCGGTGAAAGCCCGCTACAGGCTTGGCAATCAAAACTGTTCGAAAAAGGAAAGGTGTGCCAAGCCCTTGGTCTGACACGCAACAAATGGGTAGCTTCCTACGCGATCCGGAAGGTAAGTCAAAACAGCCGCAGTGGGCTGCGGCGGTCCCAAGGGGTTGTTGGAGCGAGCGGAACACCGCGAGTTGGGGTTGGAGGGCGGGCTCGGTGGAGAAGGTTTGCACGGCTTTTTGGCGGCAGGTTGCGCTCCAGGCCTTTGCTACAAGTCAGCAGGGCCATAGTAGGGGCGAAAGCCATGAAGGACCGAACAATAGTCGATTCTTCGATAGAGAAAAAGGTGCGGTGATGCGAAGAGAGCAGGAAGCTGGGAAACCAGGCTACCCTTGGGGGGAACCGTTGGAAACGGGACGTCGCAAGGAAGCGCGGAGCATTTCCATGCTACAGGACGGCTACTCAATAAATGGGTAACCTCCTACTCCATTTGGAGAGTGTTTTTTCAGGGTTCGGTTGGGTGGTGGAAAGCGGAAAATGGGATGGATATCGAAAGGATAGATTTTTCAGGTTTTTTCAAGTACGGAAACAAGGCGGGGCAAATCTTGGACGACAATTTGCCATAAAATATCCCGATCCACGGAATCATATCCGTGAACCAAACGATTTCGAAGACCTATGATTTCCATCCAGGGCAGCAGACTCCCCAACGATTTCGACCAAACGGGTTAGCGCTAGTTCCATGACCCTGTTTTTTTCGAGGTCTTCTCTCGAGAGCCCTTTTGCCAATTCAACTGCTTCACGAGCATGTTCAAGCATATGGACAAGGCGAACGGAATCATCGTGACGCGTCATATAGGATCTCCATTTCCGCAAGTACTTGGGGGAGAAAATCCTTGCTTATGAAACCCGGTGTGTTCAAATCCACTTTTCGGCCAAAAAGGGTGGTCAGTTCTTGTTCCATCCGAAAGAAACTAAGTCCGACGCGGGCATCGGCCTGGAATTCCACCAAGATATCGACATCGCTGGATGGGGAAAAATCTTCCCGTAAAACCGAACCGAACAAAGCAAGGCACTTGATCTTGTTTTCCATGCAAAAACGTTCAATTTTTCTTCTCGGAATGGAAATTCCAGTTTTCATTCCTTCGATCCTTCCTTTTTTTCGGTCGCTAAGAATAATTATAGCAAAGAATGGTGGAAAATCCAAAGTGTTATTTCAGCGAGCGGTACACGGCGAGTTGGGGTTGGAGGGCGGGCTCGGTGGAGAAGGTTTGCACGGCTTTTTGGCGGCAGGTTGCGCTCCAATCCTTGTTTTCGGACAGGAGTCGGATGATGGCTTGGGCAAGTTGCGAAGGGTTGGCCACGGGTACCAGGTAGCCGGTCTTTCCGTCTTCCACTTCTTCGCGCAGCCCACGGATCCGGGTGCCCACCACGGGCACGCCCATGCTTAAAGCCTCCAGCGGGGCCACCGGCATTCCCTCGCGGTAGGAGGGGAGCGCAAGTAGGTTGGAGATGCTGAGCAGGTCGGGAATGTCGCTTCGAAGGCCGAGCAGGCGGACCCGCTTGGGGTGTTTTTCCGCGAACTCTGCTAAAATTAGGCCCACGGATTGATCGCGGTCGGAGGGTAAGGCTTCTCCGGCGAACAGGCAGACCAGCCGGGGATGGCTTTCCCACACCTGTTGCATCGCGTTCACAAGGTCGAGAACCCCTTTCTCTTGCACCAGTCGGCCCACGAACAACAGCGTCGGATCATCGTCCGAGAGCGACAACTTTTCCCGGAATTGATGCTTGCGTTCGGGGGTGAAACGCTCCGGGTTGAAGCGCTCTTTCGTGTCGATTCCAACCCCGGGTAACGGGATGATGCGATCGGGGGGGAGGAAGCGATGGGATACCGCGTAATCGTGGTCTTCGCTGTTGACTGTGAACAACACGTCGGTGTACCGTTTGCAGAAGTACTTTTCCATCCCGGAGATCGCCCGGAAAACAAGGGGGTTCATTCCCTCGTGGAAGTAGAAACCGTGTGCGGTGGTCAAAATGTGGGGTACCCGGGTTTTCTTGGCAGCGAAACGACCCAGGAAAGAAGCAACGGGGGTGTGGGTATGCACGACATCTGGTTGGATTTCGCGGAATAAGGCCTTGAGCACTCCGATTCCCTTGAGCCACAAAACGGGGTTCATGGAACGGGGGATTGGTACCTTGTGAAGTTGCACGTTGTTTTGGCGGACCACCGGGTGGTTCTGCAAGGTTTCACCCGGGTCAGAGCATGCCAGGTGCAATTCGTGGCCCTGCTCGCAGAGATCTTTTACCAGGGGCAGAAGGAAAGCGCGCAACGTGATCTCGACAGCTGTGAGTTGGATGATTTTCAAGGGGTTCCTCCAAGAAAAACCGGTTTCTTCGAAAACTCGAAAAAACCGGTCCGGGTTATGCAAAACATCGTTACAAGCTGAAATCCATGCGGTTCCGGGTCGGATCCGGGAGGGTTCCAACCAGGTCTTTTTCTTTTTTCATGGCTTCCACCCAGGTACCGTGCAGTTCCTTGAGGTAGCCGGAAATTTCCTCGATGATGGCCACATCCTTGCGTCCGTTGGCTTCCAGCAACCGCCGGAACATGTAGGAGTACAACGAGCGCAAGTTTTCCGCGATCTCACCACCCTTTTGCATATCCAGCGAAACGTTGAGCTCCATGATGATATCCTGCACCCGAATGAGCTTTTCGTTTGCCTTGGAGAGCTGCTGGTTTTCGATGGAGTGACGGGCTTGCTCCAAGAAATTCAGTGCGCCGGCGTACAACATCTCCACCAGCTTGGCTGGGGAGGCTGTTCCCACGGCTTGCTCCAAGTACGAAGGGTTCCGTTTCGCACTCGCGGGAGCTGTTTGGGAAGGCTGTGGGGCTTCTTCCTCGTTTTTTTCTTCTTTCTGGACCACCGGAACAGGTTTCCTTGGCGCGTAGATTTGCTTCAAGCTCGAGTACGTTCCAGAACCGGTCATGCCGTCACCTCCATGGGGATTACGCTTTCTCCATTTCTAACAGGACTCTTGCCTTTTCAAACAACTGTCGGTAAAAATCGAGACTTTCGGGGAGTTCTTTTTGGAAACACTGGGCAAGGCCATCCCAGTTTTGATCCTGGATTAGCGAATTCACCTTTTCCAGGCACTGGTTGAGCTGCTGGTGTCCTTTTTCGAGTACGGGGAAATCCCCGAGAGTGGTGGAAGTCAGGTGGAAAACATTCTGCTTCATGTTTTCCAACGCGTTGATCCCATCCTGCACATCGGAAAGACGCCCTATGGCATCCGAATTGCCCCCGGAAATGGCGTTTCCAAAGGCAGGTAAGGCTTGTTGGAAACGGTCCAGGTAGCCTCCCAGGTTTGCCAAAAGCTCCAGGGAAAAGGGAACGACACCTTGGAATCCCAGTACGATTTTTTCCCCACCTTCCAACTGCGCGGGGTACAGCTTTTCCACGTCTTCGGGGGAAATATCCTTTCCGTTGATGGAAAGCGCAACAAGCACATGGTTTTCCGGATGGAATGCGTCCAGAAGCGCCTTGAAGTTCTCGAAGGTGCTTTCGTCGATTTGTTGGGTTTGTTGGTTTACGGTTAGGGTTATCAATGGTCTCACACTCCTTGGGATTTATCGGAGAAAGTGGCTTCCACTTTAGATCGGGCGCGCGTGACAATCGCCACGGTCTTTGCGTCTTCGATTTCCCCCGATACGCAACGCAGCACAAGTTCTTCCCAGGAAAGGATTTCCAGGTTCAAGAATTCGTCGCTGTCCAAACGGTTGCTGTGCTTTTTGCCGCCCAGGGCAAGGAACAGGAAGATCTTTTCGTCGCAGAAACCGGGTGAGGTGAAAATGTGTCCCAGTTCCATGATTCGCGGACCCACGATTCCGGTTTCCTCCTTGAGTTCGCGCAAGGCACATTCCAGGGGTTCTTCCCCAGGGTCGAGCTTGCCCGCGGGAATTTCCAGTAACGGACGATCGATCGGACGACGGTATTGGCGAACCATGCATACATTTCCATCCGTGGAAACCGGGAGGATGGCCACCGCCCCCGGATGCTCCACGATCTCCCGGGTATGGATGCTTCCATCTTCCAAGCGAACGTGGTCGAGCCGTAGATTCAAGATCTTCCCTCGGAAAAGGGTTTTTCGATCAATTTCTTCTTCCACCAGACGGTACATCAAATCCCTCCAAAAAAAATGCCCCCACCCAGAATGGGGCGGGGGAATAGGTTTGGGAATGGAAACTCCCGTTTATTTCAAGCCGGTTCGCGCGATTCCCTGGATGAAGAATTTCTGCACGAAGAGGAACAGAATCACCACCGGCAGCATCGAGAACGTGGATGCCGCCATCAGCTGGTTGTACAGCGTTCCTACCTCCGAGCTGAACGTGGAAAGACCAACCGGAAGCGTGCGTACTTGCGGGCTCTTTGTGACGATGAGTACCCACAAGAATGCGTTCCAGGAACCCACGAACTTGAGAAGAGAACCGGTGATGATGACAGGTTTGGACAGCGGAACCATCACTTTCCACAGGAAACCCCACTTGGTAATGCCGTCGATGCGCCCCGCATCGTACAGCTCGTCGGGAATGGCCATGAAGTGTTGGCGGATCAGGAAGATCACGAACACGCTCACGGTCCATGGTACGATCAGCGCCCAGTAGGTGTCGATCCAGCCGAAAGCCGCCAGCGTAATGTAGTTGGGAACCAGCAGAACTTCCCCCGGGACCATCATGGTGGCCAAGAAAAGCATGAACAAAAAGTTCCTGCCGAAAAAACGCAACTTGGAGAACGCGAACGCAGCCATGGAGGCGAAGAGGATATCCAGCAGGGTGGTGGCAACCGCGACGAAAACGGTATTGAAGTAGTAGTAGCCGAAGTACTTCCCCGTGGTCCAGGCGTTCACGTAGTTCTGGAAAATGTTGGCCCACCAGTCTGCGAAGGAGAAACGCACGCGCAACTGTACCGGGTCGTCCCAGAACCAGAAGGGATCGATTCCCCGGAAAGCCACTTCCACCGAGCGCAAGGACTTGTAGCGCACGTTTTCCACGATATCCGGTGCCTGCGAAATTTTCATTCGGGTCAGTACCCGCGAACTGATGCTGGTGAAGCTTTGCACCAACTGGTCCTGATGGTAACGCGTTGCCACGAGTTGGAACACCTTGGCATCGGGTACCTGGTACTGCGCCATCACGTTGCGTACCTTTTGCAACCCGTCTTGGAGCACGGCACGGTTGGACGAGGAAATGTCCGCTGCTTCCAGCAAGGGGAAGATGGGTTCTCCCTTTTCCAATGCCCCGACCAGTTGGCTCTGCAGATCTTGTTGCTCCGAGAGGAGCGAGCCCAGGGAGGAGATGAAGGACTTGAACGTGGAGGCAATGGGTGTGACGTCCTTTTTTTCCACGCCGAGCGTTTCCAGCTCATGGGAAAACGTTCCGTCCAACTCGCGGAAAAGAGCGTTGGAAGCCTTTTCGGGACCCGCACTTTCCACGATTCCGCGCAGCAGCTCCCGCTCTTCGGGCGGAAGCCCCAACCCATCGATACGGCCAAGGAGGTCTTGCGTGATTTCTGCTTGGGTGCGGAACGTGAATTCCAGCAAGGGATCGGTGAGTGTTTCGGTTTGCACCCGGTCGTAGAAGGCGTACACGGCGTTTCCAAGTTGGAGAGTTCTTTGCATCTCCAGTAGGGGGCCAAGAACCCGATCGTGGTAAAGCTTGAGGGGGGTCCACTCTTCCAGGCTCCAGGGGATCTCAAAGGTAGAAGCGAAAACCCGCTCGAAGTCGTTTTCCAGTTGCAGCAGTTCTTTGGGTTCCAGCAAGGCCTTTCCACGGATGAACTCGTCCAGGATGACCTGGAACCGGGCCATGCGCGTGGGAAGGGCTTCGAGTTCTTTCTGCAGAAAGCCGCGGACTTGGGCCTTGGCCTCCGTGAGGGTGGCAGAATCGTCCTCCCCGGGTTGCAGAAGGCGGTGGTCCACCAGCCGCGACCCGTAGCTATCGATGGCTTGCTTGCTCGCGGAAAAAGCCTGGGAAAAACCATCGTAGGCACCTCTGCGGGTCAAGTGGCTGTTTTTTTGGAAAAAGAGGAAATTCATGAACGAGCGAAGCTTGAATATGGGATCGTCGACCAATGCCATGTTTTCCCACGTCGCCACTACGTCTGAAGGGAGGGGTTGGAAAGATGCCACGATTTGTTCCAATTGCGCTGCCTGGTCAGGGGAAAGGGAGCGCGCGTAGCGAACGGAGCCATTCCCATCGAATTGCAATGTCATAACCCCCCGGTACGGCGGGTCGTCGTCGATCTGGAAGGTAAGCACCTTTTCCTCGGTTTTGAGGGATTCCAGGATTGCACCCAGGTTGAAGAATTCCTCGATGGTGAGCGCGGAGAAATCGATGGTGACTCCCTCCGAGCGCACGAGGTTTAGGTTTAGTGTGCGCAGCGTGGAGAAATTCTCGCTGGACCACCTCGGTGGCCAGGCTTCCACTTCGCTGTTGAGCTTGAAAGAAGTCATGATCATCCAGGCAAAAGGCATCAGCATGGCGAGCGCACCGAGAAAGAGAACCACGAAAACGACAACCTTGACCCATTTCTTTTTCACCTTGCCTCGCCTCCTTTACGATGTGTACTTGACCCTCTGCTGTCCCACGCGGAACTGGAAGAAGGTCAAAACCATGATGATCATGAAGAGCACGTACGCGGCGGCACTTGCCTCGCCCATCTGCTGCTGGTCGTAAAACTTGTCGAAGATGTAGTACACCATGGTCATGCCACTGTTGTTGTATGGCCCGGGCAAGCCCTGGTAGAGCACGAAAATCTGCGTGAATACCTTGAAGTTGGCGATCACTGACACGATGAGCACGAAGAAGGTGGTCGGGGAAAGCAAGGGCCAGGTGATGTGCCGGAACTTTTGCCCGGGAGAGGCTCCATCCACTTCTGCTGCTTCGTAGTAGAACTTGTCGATGGATTGCAGCCCTGCCAGGAAGATGATGGCATTGTACCCCACCGATTTCCACACCGACACCACCGCGATAGTGGGGATGGTCCAGCGTTCGTCGGTGAGCCATTTCACTCGGTCGCTTCCAAAAAAGGACAAAAAGTAGTTCAAAAGCCCGTACTCGTCGTTGAAGATCCAGCGCCACACGAGGGAGATGGCCACCACCGAGGTCACGTAGGGGATGAAGTACGAGGTGCGGTAAAAGGCCTTTGCCTTCAGCGGTACGTTCAACAGCAGGGCGATGCAGAGGCTGATCACGATTTGGGTGGGTGTCGTGAGCAGCACGTAGTATAGGGTGTTGTAGATGGCCTTGACGAACACCGAGGATTCCTTGGTGACTGTGAGGAAATCGAGCAGCTCGAAACGAACGCCCGTAACCAAGAGCATGAGAAGGTACACGCCCACCACGATGAAGGTAGATCCCCAAAGCCCCAGCGTGGGACGGATGTTTACCGTTCTCTTGATCCAAACCAACCCCGCAACGATTGCTGCCGATAGCAGGAACAACAGGACGACAACCTGGATCTTGGCAAAAACGAACGAAAGGACGAAAAGTGCCGCAAGCACCAAAAGGTACAACGGGATCTTCTTGGCCAGGCACTCACTTGCGTGGTCGGAGTAGCGGCGTGACTGGATCCACAACCCGATCACGCGGGCAAAAAACAGCCCAAGCACCAAGTAGAGGAGGCTGTAACCCACCGCTGTCCAGAAGGAATAGGGCAGAGCCATGTCCAGCTTGAACAGCTTGGTATAGTTTGTGATTCCGTTGAAGTATGGATTCCTCTGGTTGGAAAAGTCCCACTTGAAGAAACTCAGCACGAAGGAGTAAAAGATGGGCCAGAAAACGAAAACACCCAGAATAACGAAAGAGGGCAAAAGGAAAAGGTACGCCTGGATGGTTTCTTTCCAGAAACGCTTCGAATACCTCGTGAGAACATTTCTTTCCGCCAAGGGGTGTGCCACCTACCTTTCTTCCTCGAAGGAAGCCAATCCCTGTTGGACCAGGGGCAAAATGGTGTTCAAGATTTGTTGCACCAGGAACGGGTTTCCCGGAAGGGCAACCAGGATGGTTTTTTGAAACACTCCCGCCTGGATGCGATCCATCACGGCGTAGGAGCCCTTTTCCATCAAAACGTACGTAATGGCGTTTTCCAAACCGGAAAGGGTCTTGTCCGCGATGCAGGAAAGGGCTTCGGGCATCCTTTCCTGTGGCTGGATTCCGGTTCCCCCCAAGCAAATGATCAGAGAAATCCCTTTCATGCAAAGATCGAAAAGGGTTTCCTTGATAATTTCCACGTCGTGGGAGATGGGCTGGGCATGCACCACGTGCAACTGGTTTTCCTCCACGATGTCCACGAACCTTTCCACCATCTCTTCGGGGTATTCCCTGTGAAACACAAAAGCCGCTTTCAATCCATCCATGGGTTTCATGCGTTTTCCTCCGCTTGAAGGGTCGACTGAATTGCCTGGTCGGCAACTTGGATCGTTTCTCCCAGCGATTCGATCAACGCTGGAAGGGAGACGTGCAACAAGGAATTGGCGATTTTCTGGTACACCGCGTCGCTCTCGGAGAAAGCCAGGGCAACCAGGTTGATGAAGTTTTTCTCGTCGTAGAAGTTGGAGAGTTGCTCGAACTTGCGCAGTGCTTCTTGGAAAACCCCCCCCATGTTGCCGCAACTTGGCACGATGGAGTCCTGGAAGAGGGAAAGCGCGTTGCGGTTCAGCGTGCGCACGTCTTGGAGAAAGGCTTTGAGATTGCCTGGCGAAATTTCATGCAAGAAGAAACCGCGCTCCAGTTTGGAGACGGAGTAAAAAGCGATCGTGTACTTCTGGGATAGTAGGAAACAGATGCGTGAGAAAACCATGTTGAAAAGGTACTGCCGGGTTTTCTTCTCCGCGTCCGACATTTCCCCGCGACACAGCTCCACGAAGAAAGCGGAGTTTGTGCCCAACCAGAGTTCCAGGCCATCGACACCCACGGAAGGGACGAGGTAGCTGGTGCCTTCCTTCTGCACCTGGTGGCTTTCCACTGCCAACGCGTTGATGAGAAAAGCATTTGCGGCACTCTGCAGTGTGGTTTCCTCCTCCAGCTTCATGGGAAGGCCGAAAACTTCGGATTCGATCCACTCGAAGTGTTCGTTGGAGGTAGCCGCGAACCCCCAGATCTCCAGGTTGAAGCCGTTGAAGAATTGCAGGTCATTGATAACGTCGCGCATGGAAAGGTTGTGGAATTCATAGGCTTTCACCGGAGCCCAGAGGAATTTCTGGAAGCAACCGTTGAAGGCCTCTTCCATTTCCAGGTTGCGAAAGTCAGGCTGGAAGGAGAAGGTGGTGCTTTTCATGTCGAGGTAGACAAGGATTGCCTGTTCCTGTCCGAAGGTTTCCACAACAAGGTGCAAGGAGGGTGCCCCAAAGATGAACGAACCCTGGGAATCGAAAAAATGATCGATCAAGGAAATCACGGTATTCTTTTTGAAGGCACGTATCTTCTCTTCTACGCCGGGATAAGCGAGAAAAGTCTCAAGGAAACTCCCTGCAATTCGCATGCTTTTCGGCCACCTTTTCGATGATCACACACGCCATAACCATTTCCTTCTCATGGGACAAGGAAACCCACACGTAATCGCTCTCTTCGAGGGGGTTTGGGACTTCCCCCGGCAAAAAGGAGAGGCGTAAGGGGCCCCTTGTACCATCCACCTGGATTTGTGCAAAAGGGATGTGGGAAATTTTGCCGTTGCACGCCTTGAAAAACGCTTCCTTCACACAAAACCTCCCTCCCACGAATTCCCGCTTTCGCGTGGGGGAAGCCAGCTGCGAAAGCACCTCCATTTCGAGGTTGCTGAGAATCCGCTGGGCCATACGTAGTACGAGGGCATCTGACAACCTTCTCAGGTCAAGAAGGTCAACACCCATGCCCACGATCACTTCTTCTGCCTGCCTTTCGCGTAGGCGCAGTCGCAAGCGATGGGGCAGCTTTCACATCGCGGACCCACGGGTCGGCAAACCTGCTGGCCAAAGTTGACCAGTGAACCATTGATAGGACCCCAACAGCTGGGAGGCAATACCTGCACCAGCTGGATTTCGGTTTGCTCTGGTGTCTTGGTGTTGACCCATCCAAGCCTGTTGGCGATTCGGTGCACGTGGGTATCTACTGCCAAGGCGGGAATGGAAAAACTCACCCACAAAACGATGTTGGCGGTTTTCCTGCCTACCCCGGGTAACGAACATAGCTCCTCGAGGGTTTGGGGGACTTTGCCGTGAAAGTCACGGACCAACATCTTGCTGATTTCCACGAGTCGCACGGCTTTTTGCCGGTAGATACCCGCGGGTTTGATCAAGGAATGCAGCGATTCGGGGTCTGCAGCAGCAAGAGATTCCGGCCCATCGTGCACCGCGAAAAGGTTTTCTGCTGCCGTATCGGTATTCTCATCACGGCTCCGCTGGCTCAAAACGGTGGTGATCAACACCCGAAACGCATCGGTTTGCGAATGCTGGCGTGGGAAAAGTTCCACCAATTTGCAACACAGCTCTTGGATTTCCAACGGGGCCCTCAGCTTTCCGCAAGGGCTTCCGCGCCGTTTACGATTTCAATGATTTCTTGCGTGATGGCTCCTTGCCGGGCCTTGTTAAACTCCAGGGTGAAACGCTCGATCATGTTTTCCGCGTTTTCCGTGGCATTGCGCATGGCGTTTTGCCGGGAATACAGTTCCGATACTTTTGCTTCCAAGAGGAAGGCAAGGATGTGGGCCGAAAGGTACAGCGGGATGATGGACTGGAAAAACTTCATGGGCTGTGGTTCGAACTCGTACTCCACGCGGTATTCCCCTGCTTTTGGCTCCGGCAATTGCAGGGGAAGCAGGGGGCGAATGGCGGGTCTTTGCACCAACGAGGAACGGAACTCGCTGAACAACACTTGAATGGAATCGGTTTTGCCTTCCTCAAACAACGAAAGCACGCGGTTGGCCAGCATCTCGGCGATGGAGTATCCCGGGGTATCGTACAGCTTGTCTTGCGCGTACAAAAGGATTTGCTTGCGGTAGCGCAGGTAGTTCCATCCTTTGGTCCCGACCACGAAATGGCCCGCGAAAGCGGGCTTGTGTTTCGCTCCGAACTGTTCCGCGGTGCGCAACACGTCGAGGTTGAACGAACCGCACAAGCCCATGTCAGAGGTGATGGTGAACAAAGAGATTTTCCGTGGTTCGAACCCGGGTTTCAGAATGAGGGGATGCTCCAGCCCTTCCATATCGGAAAGGCAATCCGAAACGACCTGGTCGATGGCATCCACGTATCCCAAGTAAGAACGCCACAACCGGACCACCTTGTTGACCTTTGCCGTGGCCACCATTTCCATTGCATGGGTGATATGCTCGGTGGATCGGGTGGATTCGATTCTTCTCTTGATGGAATGGAGCTTTCCTCTGCCCAAACCAATCGCCTCCGTAGTATGGTATGACTGCTACAATATTACACGAACATCTTTTCCTTGTAAGACCGGATGGCTTCTTCCAGTTCTTCCATCAGCGAATCCGGCAGTTCTTTCTTCTTTTCAATCTTTTCAAGGATGCTTTTCTTCTCTTCTCGCATGAACCGGATGAAACCCGATTCAAACTCGCCGATCCTTTCGGTGGGGATGTCGTCCAAGTAGCCTTTTACCCCGGTGAAAATGGTCACCACTTGTTCTTCCACGGGAATGGGGGCGTATTGCCCCTGCTTGAGCAATTCCATGAGCTTCTCCCCGCGAACCAGTTGGGCCCGGGTTGCCTCGTCCAACTCGGACGCAAACTGGGAAAATGCCTCCAGTTCCCGGTACTGGGCAAGGTCCAACCGCAGGGAACCCGCGATTTTTTTCATGGCCTTGATCTGGGCAGCTCCTCCCACTCGGGACACCGACAGCCCGATGTTGATCGCGGGACGGAAGCCCGAGTAAAACAACCCGGATTCCAGGTAAATCTGCCCGTCCGTAATGGAAATCACGTTCGTGGGGATGTAAGCGGACATGTCGTTGGCCTGGGTTTCGATAATGGGAAGGGCGGTAAGCGAGCCTCCGCCTTGGTGTTCGTTCAAGCGGGCGGCACGTTCCAACAACCGGGAGTGCAGGTAGAAAACGTCTCCAGGGTAGGCTTCGCGTCCCGGTGGCCGACGAAGAAGAAGGGAGAGTTCCCGGTATGCGGCGGCGTGCTTGGAAAGGTCATCGTATATGACCAATGCGTCCTTGCCGTTGAACATGAAATGTTCACCCAACGCGCAACCGGCGTATGGGGCGATGTACAGCAACGATGCCGGGTCACTGGCACTGGCGAAAACCACGGTGGTATAATCCATGGCGCCGAACTTTTCCAGTTGGTCCACGATCCGTGCCACAGCAGCGCTCTTTTGGCCGATGGCCACGTAAATGCACTGTACGCCACGCCCTTTTTGGTTGATAATGGTATCCAGGGCGATGGCGGTTTTCCCCGTTTGGCGGTCGCCGATGATCAACTCGCGTTGGCCCCTGCCGATGGGAATCATGGAATCGATCGATTTCAATCCCGTTTGCAGGGGAGTGTCTACGGGTTGTCGGAACACAACCCCAGGAGCCTTGAACTCGATGGCGCGAAAATCGCCGGGTTGGATCTCACCCTTCCCGTCGATCGGCTGTCCCAGGGGGTTCACAACGCGCCCCAGGAGTTGGGGCCCAACGGGTACGGAAATGACACGACCGGTCCGCTTGACCAGGTCTCCTTCTTGGAGGGTCTTGAATTCCCCGAGCGCCACGACCCCCACGACATCTTCCTCCAGGTTCAACGCGATGCCAAAGGTTCCGTTGGGGAATTCCACGAGTTCGTTTGCCTTTACGTTTTTCAAACCGTACACAGTGGCGATGGCGTCACCCACCTGCACGATCCTCCCCGTTTCTTCCAATCCCGCCGTCTTTTCAAAGGATTCGATACGCTCTTTCAGGATCTTGGTAATTTCATCCGGGGCTATTCTCAACCCGGCTCACCTCTCTTCCGAGATCAAGTAACTTTTCATTCTTTGCAATTGGCCACGGGCGGACAGGTCCAAAACCTGGTCGTCAACGAGCACAACGGCCCCCATCAACAGGTCAGGATCTTGCTTTGTTTCCAATTGGACAGCACGCCCCAATCTTTCTTCCAGCACTTTCCGCAATTGGTCGAGGTTTTCCGTGTCCATGGGAAGGGCACTGGAAACGGTTGCGCGCGAAACGAGGTTTCGTGCAAGCGCCAAACCATCGAAGCAGTACCGCAATTCCCGGAGCAAAGATACCCGCCGTTTTTCCACGAGTAGCTCCAGGAAACGTTCCAGGTAGGGGATCTTGGCATGCCATTTCTCCAGCGTGCGAAGCAGCACCCCCTTCTTTTCGTGATCCGGGATTACCGGGTTGAGAAGCACTTCCCCCATTGGTGAGGTTTCCATCAGCTGCTGTAACCCCGATAAGACCTGGGAAACCACCTCCACTTGCTTGGCTTCCACGGCCTGATCCAAAAGGGCACGGGCGTAGGAACGCAAAATGGCAGGAGAGTTTTTCTTCATGCTTCTCGCCCTTCTTGCTCGAGCTTCTTCAGGAAGTGGCCCAAGTATTCTCGTTGGGTTTTCTCATCGAGTTGCTTCTCCAGGATACGGGAAGCCATCAATATGGAGAGCGAAACCGCTTCTTGCCGCACCTTCCGTATGGCCTGCTCTTTCATGGTTTCCACTTCTTCGCGGGCTTGTTGCAGCATACGATCTGCTTGCGAAGAAGCCCGTGATTTTGCCTCCTGGAGGATTTTTTCGGACTGCAAGCGGGTGTCTTCCATGAGCTTCTGGGTCTGATTCCGGGTTTTTTCCAGGTTTTCCCGGGCAGTTTGCTCCATTTTCGCCGCTTCTTTCCGGACTTCTTCCGCGTGCTCCAGTTGCTCTTTAACTTGGTTGCGCCGCTGTGCCGTCATTTTGAGGTAGGGCTGGTACAAGAACTTGAACAAGAAAAAAGCAAGCAGCACGAACTGCAAGAGCATCACGATCGAGGTCAAGTTGAATTCGAGGATTTCCATGTGTCTCTCCTCCCTTCACGGGTGGTTTTTTTGCGCTTTGCCTTTTAGGAGAAAAGAATGATGAATGAAATCAGCAGCGAGTAAAGCCCCGTGGATTCGGAAACTGCCATGGCCAGAAGCATTTTGATTTGCAGGCTTCCTGCCATTTCCGGCTGGCGCGCCATCGCGTCCATGGCATGCGCACCGACGTTTCCTTCACCAATGGCAGGACCGATGGCACCAATTCCCATGCAAAATCCCGCTCCAATAAACTTTGCCGCCTCGATGATGGCTTGAGAAATTTCCATTACCCGTCGACCTCCTTCGAAAAGTTAATTTACTTGGGCTGCGATGTAGGCAATGCTGAGCATTGAAAAGACCAGTGCCTGGATCAGGCCGATGAACATGCCAAAGAAACCCCAGAGAAACACCGGCAAGATCAGGTACTTGATCATGTAGCTCAAGATCAGCACGAGTATCCCGCCACCGTAGATGTTCCCGAACAACCTGAGTGAATGGGAAATGGGCTTGGCAAGCTCTCCGACCAGGTTCATGGGGAACATGATCGGGTTGGGTTCAAAGAAGCTCTTAATCCACGTCTTGAAACCCCTTGCCTTGATGCTGAAAGCGTGGCTGATCACGAGGATCATGATGGCATAGGTTGCGTTGGTATTCAGGTCGGAAGTGGGAGTGTACCATGTATCCAGGAAGAGGCCAAACACCGGTTCTCCGTTGATCACGGATACGCTTACACCGGGGATGCCGCTGATCAGGTTGCTGATGGTGATGAAGAAGAAAAGCGTGGTGGAAATCACGAACACCGGCTTGATGAATTCTTTCCGCGTAATGGATTCTTCCACCGTGTTGTACATGAAATCGAGAAGCAGTTCCACGAAAGATTGCCGTCGGCCAGGCACGGTGGACATTTTCTTCCCCACGCTGCGGGCAAACCAAATGAGTCCGATGACAATGGCTGCACCAACTCCCACGGTCATCCAGTTGATTCGATTCAGCCGAAAGAAACCAGTGCTTTCGGAATCGCCGTAGGGAAGCGTGGCAATCCACTTGGAGCCGATGCCCATGTTCTTGAGGTCATCCATTCCGCCGACATCTCTCAGCGAAAATGCCCAGATCACCACGATTGCGACCAGGAGTATGCCCACGAAGATTTTTTCTTTCTTGCTGAGGCTCACAGGGATCCCTCCCCCCTAAAATGCCAGGCCAGGAAAACGCCAACGATCCGAACCGAGAAAAGCCCGAAGAAACAGCCAAACAGGGCTCCCATGGAAAAAAAGCCCGAAATGCCCAAAACCCCTGCGCTCAGGGAGTAGCGCAACAAGAAACCGCTTACGGGGTACTTCCGGCCCTTTTTGGTTTCGCCCCGTAAAAGAGCACGATCCTTTTTTGCCTGCTCCAAGAGAGACCAGGCATTCAAAACCGCTCCCACGGTACCGAAAAGCAAGCCCAACGCCACGTTTTCCAGGGAAAACAGGATGGTGAGCAAAAGGGCGCAAGAATTCAAACCTATGATACCATAAATCCAGTATTTCACCAACGCCTGAACACTCGGGACTTCACGCCGAATCGTTTTTTTGCCGCTCCTTTTTTTTCTTTTCCGCTTCTTCGAGTAACCGGACTTCTTTCAATAACTCTCGGATACCGTTGACCAATCCCGAAAGAATGCCAAAGAAGAGGCTGATGATGAAAAGGATCCGGTTGTGAAAGGTCCAACGATCCAACCAATACCCGATGAAACCACACACTGCCACGTTGGCGAACACCACGAAACCAAACTGGGACAACACCTTGAGTTGGTTGACCGAATCAACCCATTCGCGGCCGCTTTTTTTCTTTTCCGGCGAATTACTCACGGAAAACCATGTTGACTTGCATCGGGTGGCCCGCAACCTTTCCGGGGATCTTCAAGATCACGCCATCCACGTTGATTTGGATCTCTTTGCCTACCACGACAGAGGGCGGTGTGATGTCGATGGGTTTCCCCAGTTGCTCCAAGTTCATGGCAACATTTCCGGAGATCATGTTGCTCAGTTCCCCGATAGCGCTCATGGAAAGATCGTCGAGCTGCTCGTAGGGCATCCCCATCATCTGGCCAACGATTTCCAACGCCAGCGGCACATCCATGCCGTACACGAGGTTCCCGCTCAGGCTTCCGTTGAATCCAACGATCGTTACCAGGTCGTATCCCTTGGGCAAATCCCGTCCAAGTTGTGGTTTCTCAAGCTCGAGGGTCAGGTTCACCGCTTCGGAAAAAACTTTCACCACACTCCGTAAAATCGCATTGATCAGCCGAACATCCATGCTCTCACCCCTCCAAGATACTTTCTCGAAACTGAACCGCTTCCGCGACATGAATCGAAAGGATTGTTTCTTTTTCGGCAAGGTCCGCTATCGTCCTCGCCACTTTCAGGATTTTGTGGATTCCCCTACCCGTTAAGTGGAACCGACGAACGGAGCCTTCCAAAATTTTTTCTCCTGCTGCGTCCAGGGCACAGTGCGTTTTGAGCATCCTGTTGTTCATGTTTGCATTGGTGAAAACCCCTGCCTCTTCTTGGAAACGGGAAAGCTGGATTTGCCGGGCCTGGCTCACCCGTTGGCGGATGCTCTCGGAGGACTCCTCGCTCGTTTGGCCACGGATTTCCGCGTATGCCAGCCGGGGAACTTCGATCACCAACTCGATACGATCGAGCAGGGGTCCGGAAATCTTGCGGTTGTACCGGATGATATCCCTCGGAGAACAGGTGCATTCCTTTTCGGGATCCCCGTAGTTTCCGCAAGGGCAGGGATTCTGCGCGCAAACCAGCGAAAAATGCGCGGGGTAGCTCACCGTTTGCTTTGCCCGTGAAATGGTGACAATGCCGTCTTCCAAGGGCTGGCGAAGTGCCTCCAGCACGTCTCTTCCAAATTCGGGGATTTCGTCCAAGAAGAGGACGCCGTTGTGGGCGAGGCTTACTTCGCCCGGCCGCGCATCTGTTCCTCCGCCGATGATCGCGGAACGGGAGGCCGAATGGTGGGGGGCACGAAACGGACGTTCCACGACGATGGGCAACCCCACAACGCTGTAAATGGAAGCGGTTTGCAAAAACTCCTTTTCACCCAAAAGCGGCAGCAATGTTGGCATACGGCGGGCCAGCATCGTTTTCCCGGATCCCGGAGGGCCTTTGAGCAAGATATTGTGCCCACCAGCAGCGGCGATTTCCATGGCACGCTTGGCTTGGAAATGCCCGTGGATTTCGGAAAAATCCAGCCCCGTTTCCGCCTTCGCCAGGAACTGCTGCGCTTGGTTCCCCTTTTGGACAACAGGGAAATGGCTACCGTCGTTCAACGCGTCCACAACTTGTTTCAACCCTGCTGCGGTGCTGACTTGCAACTGTGGCACGAGCCCGGCTTCGCATGTGTTTTCCTCCGGTACGACCACGCGCAGCTTTTCCCCGGATTCCCTCGCGCGTTGGGCAAGGGAGATCAAGATGGGAAGAAGGCCCTTGACCTTGCGCAGCGACCCGTCCAATCCCAACTCGCCGAAGAAGAAAAAGTCCGCCGGGAGGGGTTTCTCGATGATCCCAGCGCAGCTCAAAACGGCAAGAGACATCGCGAGGTCCAACAAGGTACCTTCTTTTCGCACGTCTCCTGGTGCAAGGTTGATCACCACATTCCCGCTCGGGAAGGGCCACTTGTGGACCGAGAGAACGCTTCTGATGCGTTTCCGGCTCTCCTTGATGGCCGTGTCGCCCAACCCCACGATGTCCAAATCGTGTACCACCGAGCGCTTGTTCAAGAAGCTCTCGACGACAACGGGAACAGCATGTAATCCCACGAGTACTGCACTGTTGGAGCGGGAGTAGGGAGAATTCATCCAGCGAAGACCCTTTCCAAGCGGGAAAGGTCCCCTTTCCCACGCCCGACCTTGGCGCAAGGCTTTCCCGCGACTTCCACGATGTCCGCGGTACAGTCAATTTTCTCTTTCAGTAGGGAGGATCCCACGCCGTACAAGTCCGCGGGAACATCCATTTCCTCGAACAACGCGATCTTCTCGGCGTCAAAACCTCCCGTTACCATGATCTTGAGGTCTTTTGCACCCAGGCGATCAAATTCCTTGCGAGCTCTCCACACCAATTCCGGGCAGACCCCGAGCGAAAACTTTCCCTGGGGAACCACCGAGCGATCTCTCAGCGAACCCGAGGTGTCGAATCGAACCGCCCAGATTTTTCCCTTGCCGGGTCCAATGACGGGCGAAGGATCGGAAGCCCAGGGCTTGAAAAGCTTCCCGGTTTGTTGCTGGTACAACCGGGAAATCACATCCAAGGTGGTACCGATACAATCGTTGTCCCAATCGACGAGTACCATGCGCTGCACGTTGGGGGAAATGCATTCGTCGAAGGCCTGGGCGGCGGAAAACGTGTCTCCCCCGAAACTGGCAATGAGCGCATGGGGGATGGTTCCCAAGCTTTCCGCTCCCCAGTAATCGGCGTTTGCATCCGTGGAAACCCCGAAAGCCCCCGCCTTGAGAGCCGCGTAACCGTCGGTGGCTTGCACCCAGTAGTGGTCAAAGCGCGCCGAGAAGAACATTACCGGTTTCCCTCCCGCGGCGCGCACCACCTTTTTCACAGCAGTTGCGGTGCTGGAAGCCCGTGAAATCACACCCAGCAAAACCGTTTCCAGGTATCCGAACAGGGCGGGGTTTCCCCGGACCGTCAGGATGATTTCGTCCTTTTTGGCCAAATCCCCGTCGTGCAGAGCATGCACTTCCAACTCGTTCCAGCCGCTTTGCCAGTTTTCGTTCAGCCGCTCCCGCAAGTCCCACTTCTCGCGAAAAAGTGTTTCCATCTTCTGTCGGTCCACGTCGTACGCAACCGCTTGCAGTTGGCGCTCGATGTCCAAGATGCGGGAAAACAGGTCGTTGGCTGTATGTTGGTCCCGGTAAAAGCCGGTGCAGGAATGCAAGATGGCTGCAGCCTCGTCCAACCCGACCACGCAAGCATCCTTGCGCGGAAAGAACTGGTACAACACGTTGGGAAAGTGCTGCTTCTTTCGCAGCACCTCCACGAAGCGGGTGAAGTACTTGTCCGAGTAATACCCCGCCCGGATCCGGTCGATGGGGATCTTGAATACCCGGGGATCCAAGCGTTTGCTGGGATTTGTCATGGAGTAGCCTCCCTTCACTGGGGAAGTTTACACCGCGGGGATCGTCCCGGTCAAGGACATGTAGCGTTCCAGGCCCAACCGAAGAACCTCGCACGCCTCTTTCAGGTGCTCGTGCTTGAGCACGTACGCGATACGGATTTCTTGCAATCCGCCTTCCGGTGTGGCATAGAAACCATCCAAGGGGGCAACCATCGTGGTCTTTCCATTCAAGTGGAAGTCCGTCAGCATCCATTTCACGAACGATTCCGAGTTGTCCACCGGCAATTTCACGGCCAAGTAGAACGCACCCTGCGGTTTCTTGAAGGATAGCCCGGGGACGCGGGAGAGTTCACCGTACACGATGTCCCGGCGAAGCTGGTATTCATCCCGAACCTGCGTAATGTATTCCGGAGGGAGGTTCACCATGGCCAGGGCGCCCACTTGTTCCATGGTGGGAGGGCATAGCCGGGCCTGCGCCATTTTCATGACCTCGGTCATGAGCGGCTTGATCTTGGAAGCGATCAGACCGACACGGGCCCCACAACAGGAATAACGCTTGGAAACGCTATCCACAAGAACGATACGGTCCTGGAAATTCTTGAAGGAAAGGATGGAGTACGGTTCCAGGCCGTCGAAGGTGAATTCCCGGTACACTTCGTCCGCGATCACGATGAGATCATGTTTTTGGGCGAAATCCAACAAGCGCAGCAGGTCTTTCTTTGGATACACTGCACCTGTGGGGTTGCAAGGATTGGAAAAAATGATGGCGCGGGTCTTGGGTGTGATGTGGGCTTCGAATTCTTCCGTGGAAGGGAGCTCGTAGCCCTTCTCCGGGTCTGCCGCAACGGGAACCAGGTGGACGTTTGCCATGCCGGCAAATCCCTTGTAATTCGCGTAGAAAGGCTCGACCACCAGTACTTCGTCCCCTGGGTCGGCTACCACGGAAAGCGCGAAAATGATGGCTTCGCTTCCCCCGTTGGTGATGATGATTTCCTCGATATCCAAGTCCACGTCCCATCGCCGGTAGTAATCGGAAAAAGCCTCGCGCAATTCACGAGTTCCCGCCGAATGGGAATAGGGAACAACCTTGGAAGGGTATTTTTCCAGTGCCTCGAAAAAAACCCGGGGCGTGGGAATATCGGGTTGCCCGATGTTCAGGTGAAAAACCTCGATCCCCTTTTCTTTTGCTTGTTCCGCGTATGGGATCAAGCGGCGAATCGGAGATGCTTGCATTTGTAACGCGCGCTGCGAAAAAAACACGTTGATTCCTCCCCCGATCAGATATTTCGTTTCGCTTCTTAGTATACTCTATTTGCCGTGCTCTTTCCAACGAAAATGTTTCCGAGAAGAAAAGAAAACCAGTTCAACCCAGAAACGATTGTACCCAAAGCAAGAGCCCATCGACGCCAACAACGACACCCATTGCGGGGACAAGGTTACCGACTTGGATATCGCGGATTTCCATCATCCGAATGCCGATCGCCATCATGATAACGCCCCCAACCCCGGTGAAATCGTTGAGAAAGCGGGGGTCTGCAAGAAAATTCAGTGCCCCGGAGAAGGTGACCAATGTTCCCTGTATGACGAAAACGCTGGCGGCTGCCAGGAGCACTCCGGAACCGTAAAGCGAGGCCAGGATGATCGAAGAGATGAAGTCCATGAAGGATTTCAGGAAAATCAGGGTGTTGTCACCGGAAATCCCAGCCTGGAAGCATCCCAGTATGGTCATGGGGCCCGCGACGAAGAGTACCGTTGCGGTGATGAAACCGCGCACGAAGGTGGTTTGGCCCTCGGACTTTTCCACGCGATTGGCCAGTTTTCCCAGCATGCGCTCGATTCCCACCCATTGCCCGATGACCCCACCCAGCACGAGGGAACACAGCACTACTAAGAAATCGTTGGATTCCAGCCCCATCTTGACTCCCATCAGGATGGAAATCAAAGCGATCACCTGGAAAAGGATGGAACGGTAACTGTCGGGAATCCTCTTTCCGATCCACCGTCCAAAGGAAGCCCCCGCTAATACCGCGAAGGCGTTGACCAAAACCGAAATGTTTACCCAACCCACGATGTCTCACCCCTCACCCGGGAATTTCGTGATGCGTATCCTGATCAAGCAACGATCCGCTTGTACGGGGAATAGCCCTTACGTGGAACCTGCACACGATACACTGCCCAACTCATGGGAGGAAGGTTCCCGTACAAGATGGAATTTTGAATCTTCAGCGGGGTTCCTCCGGAAAGGTTCTCCAGGGAAAAGCCGTTCATCAGGTCCGATTCCCGGGTGATCAGGTGCAGCTTTTGCTCTTCTTCCGAAGCATTGACCACGACCAGAAGATCCGAGAGGATGCTCGGTGTTTTCCGCCAAAAGGCAACCACCCGGGGGTTCCCGGAGGGCACGTGTTGGAACCCCCCGGAATGGAGGGCTTGCTGTTCGTTGAAAAGGCGTCCCCATTCTTGGAATTGCCGGAAAACCGGATTCCCTGGATCAAAAGAGTCCCAGGGCATGGGTTGACGGCAAAAGGGGTCACCATCACTGTGCAACCCCCATTCCTCGCCGTAGTACACCAGGGGTGATCCGGGGAGCGTGTACTGGAAGGCAACCGCCAGCTCCCAGCTTCTGCCCAGCATGTTCGTTTGCCGGGGAGTGTCGTGCGAGGAAAGCATGTTCCAACTCTGGAGAAGGCTTTGGATTCCCAGTTCCTTCACGCAATGCTGCACCGACGATCCGAAAAGCTCCCCGTCGATTTTGCCCTGCAGGAACAAGAACACCAGTTCCCGGAAGTAGTAGTTCATGACCCCGTCCATCACTCCATTTTCCACCCATTTTCCGGGGTAGGACCAAATTTCCCCGATCGAGCGATGGTCTCCAAGGGAATGCAACACGGACGTGAGCTCTTTGAGCCAGGAGTATCCCAGCTCGTAGGCGCAGTCCAGCCGCCAGTCGTCCACGCCCAGCCTTGTCCATGTTTGCACCACCGAATCGGGCGCGTTCCAAAGGCGGTCGCGCAGTGCGGGGTTTTCCAGGTTCAACTCGAAAAGGTTGGGGGCATTGGCCCAGTGGGTGGGAACCCCGTCGCTGGTGTTCAAGAAGCCGTGGAAGGAAGGGTCCTTTACCCAGCGATTCGCTTTGCCGATATGGTTAAACACACCGTCGAGCACAAGGCGCATATGGCGGGCATGCAATTGTTGCACGAGTCTTTCCAGGTCTTCCTGGGCTCCCAGCAACGGGTCAATTTTCCAGAAATCCGTGCAGTCGTAGCGGTGATTGGTTTGTGCTTGAAAAATGGGGGTCAGGTACACGAAGCCCACGCCCAGCTGTTCCAGGTAACCCAATTTTTGTTGGATTCCCGCAAGGTCACCCCCGTAAAAAACGTACTGGTGCTGGGAACGTTCCACCCGTTCCAGCGGATGGTTCCAATCCAGTACGTTGTGCTTGGGAGAAGTGGAAAAAAAACGATCCGGGAATATTTCGTAACCGATTCGGGCTTTCACCCTTTCATCGCTCCTTTCGTCAAACCCTGCACGATGAAGCGTTGCAGGGCGTAGAAGATCAACAGGATGGGAATCGACCCCATCACCGCGGCGGTGCTGAAGCTGGCCCACTTCACGGAGTAATTACCCGCCACGAAGCTTTTCAACCCCGGGCCCAGTGGATACTTGTCGGGTTCGAACAACAGTAGCGCGCTGAGCAGGTACTCGTTGTACACCCCGATGAAGGTTAAGATGAACTGGGTCAACAGCATCGGGGCCATCAAGGGTAGCAAGATGGAGAACAGGGTCTGGAAACTCCCTGCCCCGTCCAGCGTGGCAGATTCGTCCAGTTCCCGGGGGATGGAATTCAAGAAATTGCGCATCAGCCAGATCCCCACAGCCGCGTTGGAAAAACCCAGGATCAAGATGATCCCGGTGAGCGTGTTCAGGAGGTTCGCCATTTGCAGCATCTTGAAGTAGGCCACCATCGACAGCGAAACCGGGAGCATCTGAACGATCAATAGCAAAAGGATACCATATTTCTTGCCGCGAAAGGAAAAACGGCTGAACGCGTATCCGCCGAACAGCGTAATTACCATGGAAAGAAGCCCTGCGCCGCATCCGAGGATGGTGGAGTTCTTGATCCAGGAGAGGAAGCGGGTGTTGGAAAACAGTTCCCGGTAATGCTCGAGCGTGAACGAACGGGGAAAAACAGAGGACGAGTAGAAGCTTTGCCCCGCGCTCAGCGAATTCATCACCACCAGCGAAAAGGGGAGCAAAACCAGGAACGTGAAGACGATGATGCCAGCGCGCACCAACCAGGTTCCACGTGCTTTCGCCATTATATCCCCTCCTTCATGGCCCGGGTGAACGACGTGGAAAGCAGCAAAATCCCGACGGTAAGCAGGAAGGTCAGAACACCGAACGCACTGGTGAGCCCGTAGCGCTGGGCTTCCCGCATCAGGTTGAAAGTGTAGGAAACCATGATATCGGTGGCACCGTAGTAATCTCCCATTGACAGCCGTGGCCCTCCCCCGGTAAGCAGGTAAATCAAGTTGAAGTTGTTGAACTGGAACGCCACTTGCGTGATCCACAAGGGGAGCATCAGCACGCGGGTCATGGGAAGGGTGATCCAGCGAAACCGCTGCCAGGAACTGGCGCCATCCATCATGGCTGCTTCCTTCACCTCGGAGGGGATGTTCTGGATAGCCGCGATGGAAACCACCATGAAGTAAGGAAAAGATAGCCAGGCGTTGACCATGATAACGCTCAACCGGGCCCAACCCGGGTGCGTGAGCCAGGGGATGGTGGTCGCTCCCAGGGCTTGGAGCATGCGGTTGAAGAAGCCATCCGCCCCCAGGATGGAATGCCACATCTGGATGGAGAGAACCCCGGGAAGTGCCCACGGGATTATCAAAAGGGTTCGGTACAGGTTCCTTTCGCGCAACCCCGGATGCGTAAGCATCAGCGCAACCAAAAATCCCAGGCCCACGTTGACGAAGGAAGAGAGGAACGTCCAGGCCAGCGTCCACCCCATCACCGGAAGAAGTGGGCTATCCAACGAAAGGATTTCCTGGAAATTTGCCAATCCCACCCACTCGTAGGACTGGTAGTGGAAGAGCCCGAAATTGGTGAAGGCGATGAAGAAATTGTACACCGCGGGGATCAGCGTCACGAGAACGATGGCGGTGAGGGCAGGAGTAAGGTATCCAAATGCCAGCCAGTGCTGGCGCGTCTGTCGTTTCATTTGATCACCCGAAAAAAAGGGCGGGGAAGCCCCCCCCGCCCGGAATGTGGAGAAGCGCTCGATGCTATTTTCTCATGATCTGGATCTTTTCGGAGATGGTTTCCGCAAGTTCATCCAGGGTTTCGGAAATCGTTCCGCGATCGAAGTAAATGACCTGCAGGGCATCCGACCAGGCGGACCAAACAGCGGACATCTCGGGAATGTTGGGCATGGGGGTTCCCAGGCTTGCCTGCTGCGCCCAGGCTCCGATCATTTCGTTCTGGGCGATGCGTGCATCCTCGAGCACGTCCTGGCGGGTGGGTGTCAACGTGGTTTGCAGCGCGTAGGAAGCCATCTGTTCTTTGCCGGTCAAGAATTCCGCAAGCGCAATGGCGGCGGGAGTGTTCTTGGAGTAGGCGCTGATTCCGATGAACTGGACACCAAGGAAGGGATGGGGGTATTCGCCGTTGGGAAGCACGGGAATGGGTGCCACTCCGTAATCCATGCCTGCAGCATCCAGCCCTGCAAGCACCCAGGGTCCATTGATCTGGAAAGCTGCCTTGCCCTGTTCGAATGTTCCGGTGGAGAAACCGTGCTGCGTGTTGCGATCGCGCATGGAATCCGGAAACAAACCCCGTTCGAAGAACGATTTGAGGTACGCAATGGCCTCGTTGGCACCCTCGTTGTTCATGCCGATGTCCTGCACGTTGTAGGCATCGTTTTCCCAACCAAAGATGTATCCCCCGAATCCACTCAGGATGCCGTACATGTGGTAGGGCTCTGCTGAGGGGAAGACCAGGCCGTACAGCCCGTCTTGTTCCATTCGCTCCATCACGGGGATCATTTCCTCGAAAGTTTGTGGGGCTGTGGGAACGAATGCCTTGTTGTACACCAGTCCCACGCTTTCCACGGAAAGGGGGAAGCCATACATCTTTCCCTCGTAGGTGATCGCGCGGATCGTGGAATCGAAGAAGGGTTCCATGTCTGCCTTACCATTCAAGGCAAGAAGGATACCCTGGTTTGCCCATTTTCCGATGATGTCGTGGGGCATGGTGGCGATCACGTCGGGGCCCATTCCGGTGGGAGCCGCGATTTGCATCTTGGAATCCATGTCCGTTTGATCGGGAATGGAAACGATGTCCACGGAATGCCCCGTGTTGGCCTCAAATTGTTCGATGGACAGGGTTAGTGCCTGGTAAGCGGCCATGTCTTCCTTGTACACGGTCCATACCTTCAGGGACGCCCCAAAAAAGGTTGCGGTCAACACCGCCACTGCCAGCAACAAAACGATGCGTTTCTTCATGCGAATGTCTCCTCTCGATTGGATTGTCTTTGTATGTATGCGGGCTGCAATGCCCGGTGAACGATGGGCTGCGAATCATTCGGGTGGAAGAGCCTTTGAACCAGCCAGTTTGCCGCTTGCTCCCCCATTTCCTCAACGGGTTGGGCGACGGTGGCAACGCCCAGTTTTTCGGAAGAAGAGAGATTATCGAATCCCACCAGGCAAAAATCCTCTCCCGGGGTCTTTCCCAGTTGGTTGGCCGCTGCAAGAAAACCCGCAGCCAAAATGTCCGAAAGGCAAAAAACCGAAGGGTTGGCGCAGCTGGAGAAAACCTGCTTGGCTGCATCGTAGCCCTGGTTCCAGTCCAGAGGAACCGGCAAAAAACGCATCGTGTCGCGTTCCATTCCCCTGAATTCCATAGCCTCCACGAAGCCGTTGAGCCGGTCGGAGAATGCACCGCTGGAAAATTCCGGATCCGTTTCCAATCCCCCCACCACGAAAACCCTGGGTTGGGGAAACAGGAAGAGCTTTTCCCCAGCAAGTTGGCCTCCGCGGTGGTTGTCTATGAAAAAGGAATCGAATCCTTCCTCGCAGGTATCGACGAGTACCGCGGGCTTTTGCAGAAGCACTCCGTGCTTGCCAAAAACTCCGGGGAAGAGCGACGCGATAACCATTCCATCCGTGTGGTACAGAAGGTGAAACGGATCACCCAAGCGCCGTAATCGTTCTTGGCTCAGAAGGGGGAAGACCACCGTGTCCAGCTGCTTCGAGCGGAAAACCGAATCCAGAGCATTGACAAGCCGGCCGTTGAACTCGTGCCCAATGGTGGGAAGGATCACCGAAATCAACCCGGTTTTGCCGGAGGACAGGTTACGGGCGTGCAGGTTGGGATGGTATCCCAGCTCTTTCATGGACTGCAATACTTTCAGCCGGTTCTTCTCCTTCACGGAGGAATCCCCGTTGAGTACCTTGGATACGGTTCCTACGCTCACATCTGCCAGCTTTGCCACATCGGAAATGTTCGCCATGTGCTCCTCCTTCTTTAATGAATCGGTTCATTATGAATCGATTCATATTCTACCATTACCTTCCCCGGCTGCAAAATGTCTTCCGGGAGGAATTTTGGCCAAAATCAACGAATAAGGGTGAGTATAAGGAGATTGCTCAAGGAAATGCGCGATTCGAAGGTAATTTAACCGAAAGCGAAGTGATCCCACGAAGGAACGGATCTTCAAGACCAGGTGTGTGGTCCTGCAAAAGGATGCGAGCTATTCCGAAAGGGGTTCTTCCACGAGGAAAACGTTTTGCAACATGGAGAACTGGTTTTGCAGGAGGCGGTTCAGTTCCTTGGATGTTGTTTGGGAGACGAAGAAGTAGTCAAGGGGATCGAGTGACTTGGGATCGGCCTGGCGGAATTCGTCGAAGGTGAGTTGATGGGTGTTTTTCAACACCCTTGAAATCCAGGTAAGCTCATCGGGAGAGATTTTCCCGGAAAAGGAGTCCGGGTTGATTTCCACGAAAAACCGGATACCCGGTTGCTCCAACTGGATGGATGCATTTGCCTGGATTGCCTGGAGTAAGAGGAGAAAAGAGTCCGCTTCCACGAACCCGGTGAAGGAAGCGATGTGCTTTTGGGAGTGGGAGAAAAAGACCAACGTTGGGGTTCCGCGTACCACGAAGATATTGAAAAGTTCTTGGAAGGAATACTCGGGAGCTTGCGGAGAATAGCGTTGCTCTTCCACGCGAAAATCGAAATGGCCTCCCAGCGAATCCAGGGGGAATACTTCGGAAACGATGAAATGTTCCCGCAGGAAAGAAGCGACACTTTCGTCCGAAAAAACTTCGGTGCGCAACCGGTGGCTGTAGTAGCAATCGGGAGTGGTAAATACGACCAGAAGGTTTTTTTTCAACAATTTCCCGGCTTCAAAGGCTTCGTCGAAACGGTTGAAAAGAACATAATCCTGGTAGGAAACCGCCAGAACGATCACGGAAAGGAACAATACAAGGAAACTGAGAAAAATCTGCCTTTTCAAAAAGGATTCACCTCGTTCGTTTAGGGGGCTGGCTCTGTTCCGGAAATCTGGTATAGGAAAAAGACGCATTCATCCGCGTGCTTGTTCTTGCTCATGATATAAAATCCCGTGCACAGAATCCAAATTTCCGGCTTTTTTGTCTGCAGGCCCGCACTTGGAAAACTTTACATTTCATTCAATTCGTGCTATAATCGTACTCGCGGAGACCGTGTTTTTTTGTGACCTTAAGTTATATTAGACTAAGGAGGAGTACATGGCCCCAACTTCCCGCGTTCGCCACGTTCGTTTCCCGCTGGATCTGGATGAAAAAGTGGAGAAAGCCGCGCTCTCCACGGGGCTTCCAGCGGCGTTCCTGGTTCGGAACGCGGTTTCTCGGTACTTGATGGAACTCTCCGAGCTTTCGCCAGAAGCAAAGAAAACCTTCTTGGCTCCCACGAAAGACGAGGCCCGTCTGGGTGATGAACAGCTCTTGGGGCTTTTTCGTGCATCTCCCCAAATGTACATGGTTCTCTCCTTTTCGAAAGGAGGCCTTGCAAGCCCCATCGTGGAATGCAATCCCGTTACGCGAGAGGTTTTGGGTGTTTCCAAGGGGTATTCCGCGCCCCTTTTTTGGAGCGAATTCGATACCCGTTTCACTCAGAACGAACCGCAGGTAATGGCGGAGTTGGAGGCGAAGGGTTCTTGCAGATTCCGAACGGTGCTACGAGGTATGGGAGGGCTGCTGGTTCCGGTGGAGGTTTTGGCATCCTGCACGCAAGAGCAAAAGGATTCGTGGATCTTGTTGTCCATACGGGAGTTACTCCCGGTGAAAGGTTGAAGAATTGACCCCACACAAGCGAGGTGAAACGCATGGTTCAGGAAAATGAAAATCCAACTTCTCCCAGGGAATCAGAACAAGGGGCGCAGAGCATCCGGGTGGAATTGGAAAAAATGGACACGTTGATGAACTTGATGGCCGAACTCGTGATTTCCCGGAGCCAGATCAACGGGGTGTTGAAGAAGAACAACATCAAGGAAGTCGACGAAAGCTTGTCGCAATTGAGTCGGATCACGCTCGATTTGCAGAACATTGTCATGAAAATCCGCATGGTTCCGATCGAGACGGTTTCCCAAAAATTCCCCCGAATGATTCGGGATATTGCCCGCAAGGAGGGAAAGGAGATCAAGTTTTCCATCAAGGGGCAAGAAACGGAACTGGATCGAACGGTCATCGATCAAATCGGGGAACCCTTGCAAGTCCTTTTGCGAATCGCGGCGGTGCATGACCTGGAACAAAAGGAGGAGCGGATGAAATCGGGGAAACCCATCGCGGGAACTCTCCTGTTTAGTGCGAACCACGAGGGAAACCACGTGAAATTGGAGATCCTTTCCGATGGGAGGGGAGTGCATCCCGGGGAATTGGATGCGGCGGAGTATTCGCGTGCGGCGAAAGCCATCGAAGATCTGAACGGAAAGCTCCTTGTTCAAACGGAAGCCAACCGGGGGTTGAAGATTTCCGTTCTTCTCCCCCTTACCCTTGCGATCATGCAATCCTTGCTGGTGAAGGTATGCGGTTTCATTTACGCCATCCCCATTGCTGCCATTGACAGCACGCTAAGCCTTCCCCGAAGTGAGATCCAGGTGGTGCAATCCCGCGAGGTCGTGGTGATTCGGGGAGAGATCATCCCCGTGATCTGGCTGGAACGGGTTTTCCATTTCCAGTCGGCGGCACAGAAGGAGAACATCCAGGTGGTGATTGTGATGGATGGTCAGAAGAAGTACGGGTTGGTCGTAGATTCGCTGATGGGGCAGGAAGATATCGTGATAAAGGCTCTTGGAAAGCTCTTCTCGGATGTGAAGGAATTTTCGGGAGGAGCGATTCTTGGCGATGGGAGTATCGCGATGATCCTGGAAATTGGTACCATCGTCAAGGACATGTGAAAGATGCTCACGGAAAACAGCGAGGAGGCAAATCATGGTGGAAAAGAATAAAAACCAACAAAACCAGCAAAAGGAAACGATGGTGGAAATCCTGAGCTTCCAAATCGGGAAACAGGAGTTTGCCATCGACGTGGATTCGGTGGAATTGGTGATCGAGCGCACGGAAATCACCCCCGTTCCCAATTCCCGGATGTTCATCGAAGGGGTGATGAACCTGCGGGGGAGGATCGTTCCCGTTGTGGACCTTACCCGGTTGATCAGCATCGAGGTGGAGCCCGACAACACGTTCGAGAACGTGTTGATCGTGAAGCAAAACGGAACGGAAGTCGGTTTTTTCGTGAATGAGGTACGCGAGGTGATCAATACCTCGGAAAGTGATATCGATACGGGCGCTCGTACCGACCAGTACGATCAGAAAGTGAAGGGAATCGTGCAGCGTGGGAAACGCCTGATCCTTTTCTTGGACATCGAGGAAATCCTGCGGGCCTGCGAGGGAATTTAATGATCACTGGAAAGGGAGTGGAATAATGGCGGAGGTCAAAACGGTAAGTTTCAAGGTTGGAGACGAAGAATACGCGATCGATATCATGAAAATCGATAACGTGAGTGAAATGTTGAAAATAATGAAGTTACCTGGTCTTCCTTCCTTTATCATGGGTGTGGCCAACCTGCGGGGCGAAGTGATTCCCATTTTGGATATGCGGAAAAAGTTCGCACTGGAATCCAAGGCAGACCATTCCACGGACCGTATCATCGTGGTGTACCTTGGGGAGAAAAAGGTAGGTGTGCTGGTGGATGAGGTGCGGGAAGTGTTGACGCTGCAAGATGACCAGCTTGAGGAACCGCCCTCAACCGGTGGAGCCATTGGTGCGCGGTTTATAAGTGCAATCGCCAAGCTGGAGGATCGCATGCTGATGATCTTGGACATCGACAAGATCCTTACGGAGAAGGAAAAGGTGCGACTGGACGAAGTCGTGGAAAACCTGTAACCCTGGAAAAATCGAGAAAAACGCCCGGTTTCCGGGCGTTTTTTTTACACCGTTCCGATAAAGATGCGGGCCACTTCCAGTCCGCCAATGAAGGTTCCCAGCGTGCTTCCCAGCGAAACGAACAACACCACAAGTAGAAGACGGGTGACCTTGTTCCGCCAGAAGCCCCGCACGGAAAGCACATCCTGGTTGAGGTTTTCGAAGTCCTCCACTTGGGGTTTCCGAAACGCTACTTCCACCAACCCGGCTACGATGCCAGCACCGATCAGTGGATTGAGCGATGTGAATGGGGCTGCGAGGAAAGAAGCCAATATCGTGAGCGGATGTGCAAGCGCTACGATCCCTCCAATAGCGCTGAGCGAGCCATTCCAAACCACCCAGTTCAGAACTTGTTGAAAACCCGACGGGGGATTGATCACGAAGGTGATCGCAATCAGCCCGATGATCAGTACCGGGATAGCCCACAGCAACCAGCGGAAACTCCTGGATTTGGGAGGAATCTTGTCCAATTCCTGCAGGTTGATCTCCCGGTCGATGTTTTGTTTCACTCCAGGGATATGCCCCGCACCCAATACCGCCACCACTTTCTTTCCCGGTGCTTGCTGGATTTTCTTGGCGAGGTACTGGTCGCGTTCGTCGATCAGGGGGGTCTTCAACTGGGGAAAGCTCTTTGCCAGTTCCGAAAGAGAGGAGGAAAGCATATCGGACGACTTGAGTTCTTCGAGCTCTTCCTCGCTGATTTCCTCACGGGAGAAGAGGCTGGCCACGAAAAACGAAAAAAGCTTGAGTTTCCCCCAGAATCCCATGTTGTTCCAGACCCGTGAGAAAGTGGTTTGGATGTTGCGGTCTGCCAGCACCAGCTGCGCGCCGATTTCCTTGGCTGAGTCGATGCCCTGGCGCATTTCCTGACCGGGTTGAACACCCAGTTTTTCGGCGATACGCCGTTGGTAGGAAGACAGGATCAAGTTCACCAGCAACATGCCCGTTTTGCGCTGGCGAATCACACTGGCGATGTCCATGCGCCGCCAACTCTGCGGGTCTTGGATGGACTGGTATCGTCCCGTGTCCAATTCCACGCAGACGCTATCGGGTTTTTCTTCTTCGATGGTTTGTTTGACCAGCTCGGCACTTTTTTGCGAAACGTGGGCCGTGCCGATCAAAATGATTTCTTTTTCGTCCAGACGCAAACGATGGATATTTTGATCTTCCATGATTCACTCCCCGGTTTCCAAGGTATTTGCAATCGCGAAAAACGCGTGTGATTATAACACAGTTCATGAGGGCTGCCAGGAGTCAAATCCGTAAGGGCCCGCAAGTTCCACGAAGCGGACTTCCTCGATGTCCTTTTCCGTGAAGGTGTCTTTGCCAGTGCGGCTGATTTTTTTCAGCACCTGATACCGGTAATTTCCCACGGGTATGAGCAAGAATCCCCCGATTTTCAACTGCTGGAGTAACGGAGGGGGTGGTTTTCCCGCTCCAGCGGTTACAACGATGCGCTCGAAAGGGGAAGCTTCTTGCCACCCTTCGCAGCCATCTCCGGTTCGGAAATGCACGTTTTGGTACCCAAGGTTTTGGATACGTTCGCGGGCTTTTTGCACGAACTGGGGGAATCGCTCCACGGTGAAGACCTCTCCAAAGAATTCGGCCAAGAAAGCCGTTTGGTACCCGCTGCCTGTACCAATTTCCAAAACGCGGAAAGAAGGTGCGGGTTCCAGCAAAATGGTCATTTGAAGTACCAGCGATGGCTGGGAGATGGTCTGGCCTTTCCCGATGGGGAGGGGCCGATCCTGCCAGGAATCGCCAATCGTATCCGGCTCCAAGAAGAGGGTTCGATCCAGGCGACGAAAAAAGGAACGGATTTCTTCGGGAGATGCGGGTTGGTTACTGGGTTTCACGTGCAGCACCTCCCATGGTGTCTATGTGCTGCAAAAGGGTTTGCAGGCGTTTCTGGATACCCGTTAGCAGTTCGGCGGGAGCCAGGAGCTGCAGCCGATCCAGAACAGGAATCAAGCGGTACACCGCGTACGAGTAGCTGTACATATTGACCCGCAACACCACGGAATCTCCCTGGGACTTCCGGTCCACGATCTGGAAATCCTCGAAAAATCCCAACATTTTCTGCGGAACTTGGACTTCCACGAAATAGGGTTCCCTCTCCCTTTCGCGAACCTGGTGGAAAAAAAGCTTTAGCTGGCTGTTCCAGAAAGATTCCAGGCTGAAATCCTCCGGAATGTGGAATTCGCGATCGGAAAGCTCGAGGTGTTTGATCTTGCTGCACTTGAAAATCCGCATCTCGTTGCGCTTCTCGCAAAAACCAACCATGTACCATTCTCCTTGCTTCACCACAAGGCCGTAAGGTTGCACAACCCGTTCCTGTTCCTCTCCCGCTTTTTTCTCGTATACCATGCGCACCGCAAGCGATTTCCAAACCGCCTTCCGAAGTTCCTGGAAAAACGGAGTGGGAGCCATTTCTGTCCACCAAGGAGAAGGATCAAACAAAAAGCGGTTGGTGGCTTTCTTCACGTCTGGAAGGAACTCTTGCGGGAGGGTTTTTTGCAGCTTCATCAGCAGGTTCTTTAGCTGAATGGCGTTGTCTGCATACTGCTCGGGGTGGATCCCCTGTCCAAGGAGAAACAGGCTCACAAGTTCTTGGCTTTCCAAGTGCTCCAACTTGATTCGGCTGGATTCCATGAGGGAAAAGCCGCCCCCCGGCCCCGAAATGGCCTGGATGGGGACGCCCGCTTCACAAAGGGATTGGATATCCCGGTACACGGTTCGCTCGGAAGTCTCGAAAGCCCGCGCCATTTCGGTGGCACTCACGATGCGCCGGGATTCCAGCAGCAGCAAGATGGCAATCAGACGGTGGTATTTCATCTGTTTTCCCGGAGCACCGCGCTGAGAAACAACTCGAGGTACTCCGCTTGGTTCCTTTCCATGTCAGGGCCATCCACGAATTGCATCAGGAAAAAATGCAGCACTTCCAAGGAGATATCATCCCGGATATCCCCTCTTTGCTGCCCCGCTGACAAGAATTGTTGGAAAGCTCTTGAAGTTCGCCCGAGCACTTCTGCGGCATGTTCTTCCAGCGCTGGCACGTGCTGCTGGACCGAATGCATCAGTTGCCGGTCTCTTTCGGGGAAAGCCTGCTTTTGGAATAGAAGGATTTGTTTCAATTTTTCCCGGGTTTTTTCCGAATTTCCCAGGATTTCGAAAAAGGTGGAATCGAATTGCTGCAAAATGGGAGAGAAAATGTTGTACCCCAAGCTCTCTTTCGTACGGAACTGGTTGTAAATGGTAACGGGGGACACCCCGGCAGTGGCAGCAATCTCGTTGAGACTCACCTTTTTGAACCCGTAGGTCTGGAAAAGCTGCCGCGCGGATTTGAGAATGGCTTCCCTTTTTTGGTTGGTCCTCTTTTGATAACCGTTCATGGTTCCCACAAACCTTTCGCGATTTCTCCCCAAATTATAGTACAAAAATCCCCGAAATGTGCAGGCAAATGCTTTCGCGAAAAAACCCAAAAAGCGAGGTGCTTTGTGTTATAATTTTCATGGAGAAATCTGATAATCCGGGGGGTGTTAGCGTGAAACGAACCTTGATCGGATTCATCGCTGTTTTTTTGTTGGTGTCCTTTTTGACCTCTTGCGCGACAATCCAAAGTTGGTTTCTCAACGTGGGGAAGATTGGGAGCACCTTTTCTGCAGCACTGAGCTCTGGGATGGCCGCCGTTGTACCGGAACCGCTGATTGCACCGCCTTCCGAGGAGGGCTTCCGGCTTTTCCGTGAAGCACATGCGCGAAACGGTATTCCCACCGCGGTTACCACGTTCGTGGATAAGTACGTGCACCTTGCTGCAGGTGTTTCAAAGACAAGTGATACGTACGAAATTGCCCAGGAAATGGTATGGTACATGTTCATGTTCTACAAGAAATCCACCTTTATCCACGCCGAAAAATGGGATTTCCCCGCTTCCTTGGCTTCTTCTCGGGGGGGGACCTTGTTTGGAACAAAGCCATCCTACATTGAGAAGGGAATCTTGGTCGACATGTCCTGGCAGCTGGATCCGCTCATCATGGAAGACGATCTCACGATTCTGCAAAATTGGCCCCTTCTTTTGATTGAAAACACGCCCTACATGTTCACCATCACCCGGGGAGAGGAAGAAGGTGACTTGCCACCTTTCTACCCGTATCCACTGAACCTTTTCGTGCTGTAATCCTTTTTTTCTATTCTATATGGAGGTGATCTTTGTGCGCAAGAAGTTTTTGGTTGGTGTTTTCTCCGCTTTGATCTTGATCGGTATCTTGTTTTCCGGTTGTGGAACCCTCCCCTGTTGTAGCTGGTTGGTAGGGGTTTGGGACGTGATCTGGTGGGGGGCTTTCCTTTCCCCGGACCAAGCGCCTGCCCAGCAAACAATGGGGCAACTTAACGTTGTTTCCGTGGACGGTTCTTCCTTCGAGGGGAGTTACCACTTCGAGGGTGCCGTGTACCAGGTCATGAACGGAACTGTTCTTGGGCAAGACCAAATCCGCTTTGCCGTGGAGAGCGAAGGAGAGCTTCTGACCTTTAGCGGAACCTACAACGGGCTGTTCTTCAACGGGCAGTGGGAATAAAAAGAGCGAAAAGGAGGTCGTGCAAATGAAAAAGACTTTGATCCTTGTTCTCGCTGGACTTCTTTTGACGCTGGTGTTGAGTGCAGCGACCCTTGGGGTGTACGTCAAGAACTGGAAAGGATGCGTGGATAACGAATGGCTCTACGGGGCCAGGGTGACCCGCGTGGAAGAATGCTATCCCGCGTATTGCCACTTGTTTGCCAATGATGTTATCACCGAAGCCGTTTTGATCCCGTACGGTTCGGTATGGTGCTATCCCCAAGCGCCCGTATCGGGCACCTTGGTGAACCTTAACCCGGAATGCACATTGCAATCCCAGCTTGGGATGATTTCCCCCTATTCTCCCTACTACTCGTACAAGCAAATCAAGAAATGGGCTGACCTGGAAAGCCTTTTGAAATGTGCATCGCCCAATTCGATCCTGTTAATGCGGGTGTACGGTGCCGGAACCAGTGGGTGTTGCTGCGATTGTGGCAGCTGGCGTTTCGTATCCGTATCTCTGAACACCGCGGGAGCTTACGTTCTGTGGTCTTACCCTTGCTGCCAACCTTGTGCTCCCTGCCAGCCTGTCGTGGCGCCTTGCCCGACATGCCCGACGTACTACCCCACAACCTACGTGGTTCCCTCTGGGGTTCCCACGGTGGTGTATCCATCCTCTTCCTTCCAGATTTGCATCCAGGTGTACTGATACTATCCCCAAAAAGGCCGGGTTCTCCCGGCCTTTTTGCTTGTTTGGGGGAGGGCTGTGGGAACTAACCCCTTTCCCCGCGAAAAACCTTGCATCGGCATTCTTTTTGGTGGGCCATCGTTTGAGCGGGAAGTGTCTTTTGCCTCCGCCCAAACGGTTTTTCGTTTGCTGCATTCTTCCCCCCTCGCAGAGCGCTACACCTTCAAGGGGTTTGCCATTCCCCCGGAAAAACCCTTCCCCTTCGATCTCCTGGCACGGGGTGGAATCGACTTGTGGTTCCCCGTGCTGCATGGCACGTTCGGCGAGGATGGGCAGGTGCAAGCGTTGCTGGAGCAGGCCAATGTACCCTACCTGGGAAGCGATTTGCTTTCCAGTGCCACTTGTTTTGACAAACTGACCATGCGGCAGGTACTACGCGCGGGGGGATTTGCCCAGCCTGCTTTCGTGGGAATCGAAACAAAGGTGATCTCCCCGGAACGCGTTGCCAGCAAGATCCCCTTTTGGCCATGCTTCGTCAAGCCTTCTCGTACCGGGTCCTCCTTGGGAATCTCCCGGGTGAAGTCTTTGGAAGGTTTGCCTTCCGCTTTGGCAACGGCCTTGGAATTCGACCATCGGTTGATCGTGGAAAAAGCCCTTCGCGTGCGGGAACTGGAGTGTTCGGTTTTGGAAGGGGATACTCCCATGGTTTCCGCGGTGGGCGAGGTGCGCTACGAAAGCGATTTCTACGATTTCCAGACCAAGTATTCCGGAAGGGGAAACCTCCAGCTTCTCGTTCCTGCGCCTCTGCCTGCCTATCTCACCCGAAAAGTGCAGAAAGAAACGCTGGAGGTGTTTCGCTGGATGGGCTGCCGCGACCTTGCACGCGTGGATTTTTTCTTGTGCACGGATACGGGGACACTGTTGGTCAACGAGGTAAACACGCTTCCGGGTTTTACCGCCCAGAGCATGTTTCCCAAGACCTGGCAGAGCTCGGGCCTTGCGTTTCACCAAGTGCTGGATACCCTGTTTCAAAGGGGTTTGGCAAGGAGAAGGGACACGCGATAAGCGTTACTCGAAAAGCGAGGCGGTGTTATCCCGCGGAATCCACACGGGAACAGACGTCCGGAAGTACCCCTTCACGAAGTACCGGTCTTTGCGTTCCACGCGCAGAACGTTCCCGGGTGCAACGTTCCCGGTTTCCGGGAAGTCGAAGCCGGGTCCCGCATACGCGGCTGTTTCGGAGTGGATGACAGCGTAGTCGGGTTGGTTTTGTTCCAGTATGGAAAAAGAGGTGAACAAGACGAACGAAACCAACCAGCATGCCAGTAGAATCCACGAAACGGGGTTCCAAATTTTCCGCTGGCGGAACTTCCACCACCATCCAATCCAGCCCACGCAAAAGGCGGAGATCCCTGTGAAAAGGAAAAAGAAAAGGCGCAGCATCCCTTCGGGCAATTGGCGGTAAGGGTGAATGGGTTGTCCCTGCAGGAGGAATTCTCGTTCCAGCACTTGGATGTTCGCCAAGGCATCTTCCCGGGATTTCAGCATGGCGCTGCGGTAGAATCCCAGCTGGGCAATCCAGAGCAAATCGCTTTCGTATGCCAAGAAACCCAGGTTGTACTGCACGTCCGCGGAATACGGGAAATCCCGTGAGAGTTCCACGAAGCGCGAGAATGCCTGGTCGAGGTGTCCATCCTGGTACAGGCGTACCCCTTCTGCGAACAGTTCCTGGTCAACGCTCTCTCGGGTGGATGGCCGCAAGGGGAACAGGGAAATGCTGGTGATGCTTTCCCCTGACTCCCTGCCCTGGGGAATGACCACGAAGGTATGCGTGGAAGAATAGGCTGTTTGGGTGGTTTCCAGTTCGGGGTTGAAATACCTGAAGGACACGGGGAAGAACGTGTAGGTCCCCTCCCTTTGCGGGTAGGCGTCGAAACGCAACGAGTAGGTGCGACGAAGCTCGTTGAGCATCACGCTTTCCTCGGTCTTGATTCCCAAAAAGTCCACGAACACTTCGGTTGCCCCGGGAGCATCTTGGAGGATCCTTGGTTGCACCGTTGGGGAGAGCAAGAAACCCGGGGTTTCGAAGCGAACCGTAAGTGGCAACGGTTCTCCAAAGAACACCGTTTGCGAAGCGATTTCCGATTCCACGGATAGGTCGGAGGCGTACACCATCTGGTTCTGGTTTTTCAAGAATTGGAGGGACTGTCCGGTATCTCCCCCTTCGTCCACTACTTTCATTCCCATTTCGTCGAGCCAGTGAAGCTGGGGAATGGCTAACCAGTGGGTTGCATTGTTCTTGATTTCCGGAGATGCGGTGGCCACGATGATGCTTTTCCGGACTGCGAACCAATCCCCCTCGAAGAACACGGTATAGACCGGGGAGTACCAGAGGGAATCCGCCTTGGTTTCTTCAAGCACGTAGTAATACAGGTTCTGGAACTGTAGAGTCTCTTCTGGGAACAAACGTTGCACGGCATAGCAGAAAAACAGGAATTGCTCGTTGGGGAAAACTTTCTCCCAGGGAGAATACACCGCGTTGAAGTGGTCAGGGTGCGTGTCTCCGCGAAAATAACGGGATTGTATGTTGCTCCCCACGATTTGTTGGTAGCGAGTTCGCAACGCTTCTGTTTCGGAAGCATTGGGTTGCACTTGCAGGGTAATCGTGGAGCGCACTTTATTCTTGGAAGGCGTTTCCAACAACACCGGCACGTTCAAGATCCCGGGCGCGGTGGCGTTCAGGAGGAAGCGCGTTTCCACCTGCTCTTCCTCTCGTTGGTCTTCGTAGAGGGAAAAGAAGTGCAACCGGGGTTGCATTTCCCCGAAAAAAAGCAAATCGTTCTCCGAAGTGGATTTGAATTCGTTTATCCCCCCCTCGAGTAACACCGCAGGGGAGATGGAAACGGTTGCTTGCCGCAGGTCCACCTGGGTGGACTGCGCGGAAGCGTACAGCATGAAAGGCTCTCCCACGAAAACCTGCGTGGATTCACCGCTGATCGAAAGCGTGAGCGTGATATCATTTGCCCAGGCGCTTACTGCGATACATAGCAAGGCAGCTACGCAAAACCACTTCCCGCCTCGCAGAATCCCCTGCAAGGATTCACGGAAGGATCGTTTTCTCATACCCATCTTCCCCGTCCTGTGTGTTACTGGTCAGTTGGTCCACGTCGGAAGGCTGCAACGATCGGAATAGGCGTTCCAGGTTTCCAGAAGGTGCTGGAGAGGGGTTTTGCCGGGGAGGTGCGTCCGGCGTATTCTGGCCATTTCCCTCCGAAGCGTCTCCCGGAAGGTTCCCCGGTTGGGAGGTGTCAGGACCGGGTTGTTGGGAGTCCGATCCGGTGTTCTGCCCCGTGGATTGGGGGTTTTCGCCGTTACCTTCTGGCATGCCTTGCGGATCAGGATCGTCCTGTTCCCCGGAAGATTGCGGATCCGGGTCTTGTTGCTCCCCGTTCCCCTTTTCCTTCCCGCTTTTTCCATCTCCTTGGCCATTTTGGCCCTGTCCGGGCTCGGACTCTTCGGAGGGATCCTGCTCTTCGGAATCGGGATTTTGTTCCTCCGATTGTTCATCGGGGTTCTCTTTCTCACCGTCGGGGCTTTCTTCCGCACCCAGGTGGCGCAACAACCGCTCGGCCGTATGCTCCGCGTGTTCCATGGCAGTTTCGTTCAGGGGATTCAACCGTAAGGCACGCTTGTACGCGTCCAAGGCATGTTCCAGCATCCCGAGCTGGTAGTAGCTATCACCAAGGGCCACCAGCACGCGGTCCATCTCGTTCTTGCTGTCGTCCCGCAACGTTTGGGAAGAAACGAAGCGGTGGTAGGATTCCTCGTATTCCCCGCGGTGGTACTGCCCTTGCCCCGTATTGAAGTTTTCCACCAGGCTTTCGGGGTGTATGGCCAGTTTTTCGAGTTGCCGTTGGAAGTCCAGGCTCGAAGGGCTCACCGTCGCAGCAGTCAGGAGCCAGGAAAAACAAAAAAACAGGGTAAAATAAGCAAGTGTGCGTTTCATCCATTCACCTTCTTCACAACACCATGCCAAGGAAAAGAGCCAACGCGGCCAGGATCCCCATTAGTGGAAAACCTTCCTCACGGATTTCGACGGACTGGGAGTAGCGGCTGGCGAATTCTTCCGGGTTGATGCGGGCGATTGCCCGGTTGGACATGGGTGATCCGGGAGAATACACGTGTAACAAGCCTCCCGTTTGGTTGATGATTCTCTTGAGACGATCCAGGTCAGGTAGGGAAAGGTAGGGCTGTCCTCCTTGTTCCAGGTAGTAGGCGATCTCTCCGTAGTCGTCGTAAATGGGAACCTTCGCGCCGCGGGAAGTGGCGATCACTTCGATCCAGACTTCGATTCCCCTGGCTTTCAGCGCGCGCAAGGTGAGATCCGAAGGCCAGTTTTGCCCGTCCCCGTCGGTGAGGAGGAAAAGGATTCGGGGTTCCTCGAAGGATCCCATTTGAAGCTCCTCCTTGATACGCCGAATGTTGTCGAATTCGTCCAGGATCTTTTGGAAAAGCACGTCCATGTCGGTTCCGGTGGTTTGAATGAAACCGGGGCGCATGCCGTCCATGATCATCATCACCGCGTCAAGATCATGGGTAAAGGGAGTGGTGAGGAAGGCTTCGCCCGAAAAGGGCAGCAGGCACACGCGGGCATTGATCCCTTTCAAAATGCGGGTTACTTCGTCGCGCGCGACGTCGAAACGAGAAGGCAACCAATCTTGGGCGGCCATGGAGGGGCTACAATCCAACGCGATCACCATGTCCACCGACCGCGATTCCACCGCGACCACTTGGCTGCCAAAGTATGGTCCCGCCAGGCCTAAGATTCCCAGGAAAAGGGCCACGAAGAACAAGGTATATTTCCAAACCATCCGCCGGATGCGGTAGCCACGAAAGAGCTCTCGGATGCTGTCCACGCTGAAAAAACGGTCCAACGTGCGGGAAACCAACCGCACCTTGCGCATCACCAGCAGCAGGTACGGAACGAGTGCCAAAAGCAAAAACAAGGCCGAAGGGTTGGAAAATTTCATATCCCGATCCCCCTTGCCAGCGCAATATCCAGGTTCAGGAAAAGCCCACAGCTGATGAGCGCAAGGGTAAAGAAAACCTGGTAGTAGTCCAGGAAGAACTCGAAGTTCTGCCGCCTTTCGATTTTATTTTTTTCCAACTTCCCGATTTCCCGCGTGACGTTTCGAAGGGCGTTGGCCTTTTGCAATTCGAAAAAGCCGCCGGCAGTATTCTCGCACAAGCGTTCGAGTTGGTACACCTCGTTTCTTTCCGTGGAAGGGAATTGCAAGAACTGCCCGATTTGAATGGCGTACAGGCTGACTCCCATATCCAGCAGCCGCTCTTCCACCTCGTCACTGGTAAAAATCCCCGTGTTGTTGGCGCCATCGGTCACCAAGAGAATCACGCGTGACTTGGAACGAGAAGCCTGTAACCTGTCCGCGGAAACGAGAAGCGCATCCCAAATCGCGGTGCCGTCGGAGATGCTTCCCGGGTAATTCGGGAGGTTCAGGGCGTAGTACAGGATGGCTTGGTGGTCGAAGCTCAAGGGCATGACGGTGTACGCGTTTTCGGCGAACACAACGAGACCCGCTCGTTCCTTCTCGGAAATTTCCAGCAACGACTGCAACGCTTCCGCTGCGAGTTGGATACGGGTTTGGTTGCCGGAGAACTGTTCCATGGAAGTGGAAATATCCACGGTGAAAAGGATATCGATCGCAGACACTTCGCTGTTGGTATCCAGGTACTGCACGCGCGCAAACCGGGCAGCCCCCAGCACGAAAAAGAAAATGGCGAGAAGCTTGAAGAATGTGGACAGCAGTGGCAGCAGTGGAACACCCTTTTGGAGGGAACCCAGCATGGACACGTTGGAAAATTGCAGGTAGCGCTTTTTCCGGTTCCGGAATAGAAAGAACAGTGCAAGGGGGAGAAGCATCAGGAACCACAACAATCCCTGGTACACGAAACGCATGCGATTCTCACACCCTTCCCATCTTGTCCCGCAGTGCTTGCCGGAACAGGATCTGGAAGGTTTCGAAATCTTTCTTCATGGAATGCTCGCTCGGTACCAGCAGCGAGTACTTCGCGAGGTCACAGCGGAACAAGAACTCCACGACTTTCTTCTCGTATTCCCCCGGGAACTCGTGGGATTCGAGGAAAAGCAGGTCGGCTTCACGGGGGGTGCTTTCCAGTAGGTCGATGGAGTAAATGTGGTCGATGTATTCGCGGAGTAACATGGACATGGAGTAGTACAAAAGCCGGATTTTCTGCGGTGTGTCAGCATTTCGAAAGCGGTCCGGCATGGCGGCAAACGCATTCAAGATCTCCCCCACCCGCTGGGCGGGTGGTTTTGGAATGGGTGGCAACTCGATACGGAGCGAAAGCCGGTACCTCCAGACCCCGTAAATTCCACCGGAGGCGAAGGAAGCAGTGAGGATCCAAAGCGCCCAATCCCATGCTCCCGAACGAGGTTGCAGCGGAGAATACATTGTTTCTTCCAACCCAAACGTTTCCTCGGGATCGTACACGTCGATGTATACCATCGTGGAAGTGGCCATCTGTAATCCTCCGAAGAAAAACTGGATGGGGGGAATCTCGAAAGCCCCGGGGGAATCGCAAAGCAAACGGTATCGGTATTCTACCAGGAAAAGGTTGGGGGTGATGGTTTGGGTGGATTCTTCCACGAAGGAGACGTTCAGTTCGGGATCCGCTCCTTCCAATCCCTGGTACTCGAAAGGAAGCGCAAACGGCAAACGCCCCTGAATGCGCAGCTGGATCTCTTCGCCGGTGCGCACCTCGGAGCGATCCACGAACACGCGAAACGTGTAGGGGTCCTCTTCGCACAGGGCAAGAGAGGCAGCAAAACACAACAGCAGCACAAGGATGCGGCGTTTATGCTTTTTTATTCCGTTTGAAATACAGCGTGAAAAGGCGTACATAATCATCGCCCGCTTTCAGATGTAAAACATCCATACCCTGCCGGCCAAACAGTGTGGCCACGAGCTTGGTGTGTTCCTCCATTTTCTGGCGATACTTTTTCATCAGGCGGGGAGAAAGGTGCAGCTGCTTTGCCCTGCCGCTTTCCATGTCGCGCACGTGCAAAATTCCCAAGTGGGGCAAATCCAGTTCCAGCGGATCGTGGACCATCACCGGAACCACTTGGTGGCGGACGTGTAACCGGCGCAGCACGGATGCAGAGGTGGCCAGCTGCTTTTCGTCCATGAAGAAATCCGAGAACAGGAAGATCGCGGATGTCTCGTGCAACGACCTTTCCAAGAAATCCTCCACTTTCACCAAGTCCGCGGCCCCTTTTCCCTGCAGGGATAACGTCAGGCCCACCGAAACGAGAAGATTTTTCAACCGCGTGACGGGGGGAAGGAACCGAACGATTTCGTTGTCAAAGAAGAGGGCACCCACCTTGTCGCCCACCTTGAGGGCGGAATAGGTGAGTGACGCCCCTGCCTCCGCGATGAAAACCCGGCGGGAAACCTTGCTCCAAAAAGCCATTGATGGGGAAATGTCTACCGCGAGGACCAGGTTCAGCGAACGGTCCTCCTTGAAATCCTTGACGAACAACTTGCGGTTGCGCGCGGTGGTGTTCCAGGAGATGTTTCGCACGTCATCGCCGGGGAAGTACCGGCGAATTTCGGAAAACTCCATGCCCTGCCCGCGGAAAGCGGAATGGTACGAGCCCTGCAACTCCGATGTAGAACGGCGCAAGAACTCCATGCGGATCTCCCGGATACGCTTGAGAATTTCCTGGTCATTCGGAAGGCTCATGCTCCCTCCCTCAAGGTACGGGAAGTCCTTTGAGGATTTTGCTGATCACGTCCTCCGTTTGCATTTCATCGGCTTCGGCTTCGAACGAAAGCAAGATGCGGTGACGGAGCACCGGAATCGACATGATTTTGATATCATCGGCAGTTACGTACGAACGGCCCTGGATGAGCGCGCGGGCTCGGGCGGTTTTCAACAGGCTCAACGTGGCTCTCGGGGAAGCGCCAAATCGGATGAACGCCTTGAGCTCCGACATCTTGTAGTTCTGTGGGAAGCGGGTGGCGTACACGATATCCACGATGTACTTCTGTAGCTGTTCGTCCACGTATACCTCTTTCACCAGCTGTTGCAGTTCCAGGATTTTTTGCGGGTTCAACAATTTCTCCAGGGAAATGTCCGGATCCTTTCCCATGAGGCGCAGGATCTGGTACTCTTCCTTCAAAGAGGGGTAGGTGATTTCCAGTTTCATCATGAAGCGGTCGGTTTGGGCTTCGGGCAGGGGATACGTTCCTTCCTGTTCGATGGGGTTTTGCGTGGCCATTACCAGGAAAGGGCGTGGAAGTGCAAAGGTATTCTTCCCAATGGTAACCTGTTTTTCCTGCATGGCCTCCAGCAACGCCGATTGCACCTTGGCAGGCGCGCGGTTGATTTCATCGGCCAACACGAAGTTGGCAAAGATGGGGCCTTTTTCGACCACGAACACCTCGTCTTTCATGTTGAAAATCAGGGTTCCGGTTATGTCACCCGGGAGAAGGTCCGGGGTAAACTGGATCCGCTTGAAGCCAACGTCCAGGATGCGCGAAAAGGTGTGGATGGCCAATGTTTTTGCCAAACCGGGTACTCCTTCGATCAAAAGGTGCCCCTTGCACAGCAAAGCAATCAAAAGGCCCTGGAGCATTTCTTCCTGGCCGATGATCACCCGATGCAATTCTTCAAAGATGGACGAAAACGTGGGGAAGGCTTCTTCCACCTTTTGTTGTAGTTCCAGGTTTTCCATCGAACTCCTCCTCTTGGGGGAACATGATAATCCGATCCTGGGCAAATTATAACATACCTGTTCTTGGAGCATCCCTGGGAAAAGTCACTTCCCTCGCATGACCTTCTTCCGGAAATTGCCACCTGCTTGCGGAAACGGGGGCATTCGGTGGTATATTACGGTAGGAACTATGTTTGAAAGGGGGCCCCCAATGGAAACGTGGGAAACGTTACGGAAGAAATTTGCGCAAGCGGTGCAATCGGATCAGCCGGAAATAGCCTTGTTGTGTAGCGATCAGGCCAACAGCGAGGGAGAAGAGGCCTGGAAGCAAGGGCTTTTTCAGAAAAGCCGCAACTATTTCGAAGTGGCACTGGAAATGCGGCAATCGTTGCCCGGTTGCCCTCCGGAAAAATTGGGGGAGAGTTGGAACAACCTCGGCCTTGTCTTCAAATCCCTTGGCCAGTACGTCCGTTCCAAGGATTGCTACGAGCGAGCCTTGGAGTGCTACGAACAGAACGCCATGGACCAATCCCCTTTTTTCCTCCATACCTTGACAAACCTGGCGCTACTCCAAAAAAGTATGTATGCGTATCCAGAAGCACTGTATCTTGCACGATGGGCGGTGCAAAAGGCAAACGAGTTGCCACAGCCGGATCCCGACTTGACGGCACGGCTGTTAAACAACCTGGGTTCGATTTTGCAAGAGCTGGGGTCGGTGGAAGGCGCGCGCTCCCGCTTCGAAGAATCCCTTCGGCTTCGCTTGGGTCTTGGCGATAACACCCTTCTGGTTGCGGAAAGCTACAACAACCTCGGCATGCTTTTCCTCCAGAACGATGCACCAAAGGAAGCCCAGGAATACTTCCAAAAAGCATTTGCTCTCGTGGAAGAGAAACTTCCGGAAAACCATCCCTACCATTTCAAGACATTGAAAAACCTGGGAATGGCGTACCTGGAAACCGGGGATTCCCGTATGGCCCAACAGGATCTTTCTTTCGCAACGATGCGTTGCCGGGAAAAATTGGGGGAAGAACACCCGCTTACCCTACATTTTCGGTTCCAGCTCGCGGAAACCAATTGGAAGGCGAAAGAAAGCAAACTGGCCCGGGGTTTCTTCCGGGAAATGGAAACAAACCCCCAACACTTTGCCCTTCTCTCGCCATCGGACCGTATCCACTTCCACTTCCTTCGATGCCTGGATTGGCTCCGATCCGGAGAGCAAGAAAAGGCCTTTTCCGAGATGCTCAAGATGCTGCGTACGGAAAATGCGTTTTGGAACGCCACGGTGCGCCGACTCCCCGAATACACGCTTCTGCAGCTCCTAAAGAAAGGTGCCAAACACACCTGGTTCGCGATTTCCTTCTTGCAGCACTTCTTTCCCGGTGATGCAACAAAAGCGGGAGAAGTGTACGAGCAACTGGCACAGCGCAAGGCTCTTTCTTTCGAGGTGGGGCTTTTGCTACACGTGAGCCACGAGCAGGGAGAGAACGCAGCGCTTTTCGAAGAATTCCTCCAGTTGCGTTCGGAACTGGCGCGACAGGTTTTCAACGGCCCGGAAAAGGGAGAAACCCCCGAAGAATTCTCCCAAAAAACCCTGCAGAAGGAAGGAAGATGCCAGCAGCTGGAACAGAAGCTGGGAAACAGTATCCCGCAGTTGGAGATGGACCGCATGATGCGTTCGTTCACCCTTTCCCACCTCTCGGAAAAAATCCCCTCCGATGGGGTTCTGGTGGACTTTTCGGTGTTCCGGCCGTTCCGATTTGCCGAAGAGGTTTTTTGCGCTCCCGAGCACGAAAGGCTCGTTGCCCTTGTGCTTTCGCCAAAGGCCCAAGGGGTGCGGGTAGTGGATCTGGGAGAATACCTTCCCCTGGAAAAGAAGATCTTGCAGTTCCGTCGACTTCTCAACGGGGAAGGAAAGACACGCTCTGGGCAAGCGGCTGCGCAATCGCGCCTTTCCGATTTTAAGCGGCTCCTTTGGCTGAGCAATGAATTGTACCGCGAAATCGTCCAACCCCTCGGGTTCGGAGAAACCAGTGCTGGCAACCCAGGGTGGCACCTGATTTTTTGCATGGATGGAGCCCTTTGCCGGCTACCGGTGGAAGCGCTTCTTTCCGGGGAAGACAACTTCCTTTTGGATGGGCATCTCGTGAGTTACGTGGCGAGTCCCCGCGAACTCCTGCGCATGGCACCGGCTTCCCACCTTGCGGAGCATGAAATGGCGTTGGTCTTTAACCCGCAGTTCGATTTGCTCCCCGAGGAAGGGGAACCAAGCGAGCCAGGCTCTGCCAAGGCAGAAAAACTCTTCCGTACGGGTTTCGTGCGTGCTCTGCAGGGCGAAGGGGGGCAGAACAGGTCTTTTTTTCCCCTGCAAGGATCCCGTCGGGAAGGAATGGGAATCCAATCGTTGTTGCAAAACAAAGGCCATTTCGGGGTGACAACCCTCTCTGGAAAGGATGCACTGGAAAAGAATTTCAAGGCGCTTCGGGGAGCCACGTTACTGCATGTGGCAACGCATGGTTTCTTCTTGGAGGAAGTCCCGGGGGTTTGTTCTTCCGGGGAAATTTGGGTACACCCCTTGGTGCAGTCCGGGCTTGTTTTTGGAGGGATCAACGATGTGTTGCGGGGAAGGATGGTTCCGGAAGAAGTGGAAGATGCCATCCTCACGGGATTGGACGTACTGAACCTGGACCTTTCTCGTACGGCTTTGGTGACCCTTTCGGCCTGTGAAACGGGCTTGGGGGAGATCCAAAAGGGGCAGGGAACGATGGGAATCGGTCGCGCCTTTGCCCTTTCCGGTGCGCAAACAGTTCTCATGAGTCTTTGGCGCGTTTCCGATGAACATACCGGGTTGCTCATGGAGTCCTTCTACCGGCATGTTTTGGAGGGAAGAGGCAGGGCAGAGGCACTTCGAGAGGCGCAATTGGAACGCATCGATGCCCTTTTTGAGCAGGTGGGTTTTGCCTCCCCCGCGCTGTGGGCGGGCTTCATCTGCAGCGGAGATTGGCGGGCCTTGTAAAGAAAAAAAAAGGGGAGCCTTGGAATGGCTCCCCTTTTTCGCGGTTGGGGTGTTACTCGTTTGCTTGGATCCAGTTTTGCTGGTCTCCCCCCACCAGTACCGCGAGATTGACCACGATTTCTTCGTGTAGGCCGATGGAGAACTTGTGCTCCACGGTGCGCAGCACTTGGTCGTTCTCGTCGAGCACTTCCACCACGATCTTGTGGTTGGGTCCCACCAGTTCCGCGCGTTTCCGCTTTCGGGCCTGGATTTCCACGGGCTCCTGCCCGTCAACCACGTACCGCAAGACTGCGGGTGCTTCGAAGGTTTGACCCTGGATCTCTACCGTTTTGTTGTCCACAAGCACGGGATGCAACTTGCCGAAGAGGAAAAAAAGTACCCCCAAAACGACGAAGACTGCCACGATGCCCAAACGGATCATCCATCTCTTCGTACTTTGCGTCATCATCCATCACTCCCCGGTGGATTTGGCCTGTGCATCTCCACGGAACGCCATGCGTGCTCGTTCCCGGTCCTTGTGCTGCCGCCAAGCGTGCAGCACCAGGGCGATTGCGATGATCCCGTAGGAGATGAACACCCGGAAATACTCCCCGATCTGCGCTTCCCCCATCAGGGTCTTTCCCGCGCGTGGAGAAACCACGAACATGATGTGGAAGAGGATGATCCCCACGAAGGCGTTTGGCAAGCTGGCTTTTGCAACGGAGGCACCCCCAACCAGCAGTGCAGCGATGGAGAACATCCCGATCTGCTCGTGGCTGTTGTACGTGTTCATGGTGCCGATGTTTTGCAAGAAGATGATTTGCCCAAATGCCGCCAGCAGGGTGGAAATCACGATGGAAAGGATACGCGTCCGCTCCACGGGGATCCCGGCGTTGGCTGCTACCTCCATGTCTTGGCCGATGGCCCGCATGTCTTGCCCCAGTTTGGTGCGCCGGAACCACACGATGAAAATGCACAGGCCGGCAACGCTCAGGAAAGTGGCAAGGGGAATCTGGATGCCAAAGATCTCCAGGGGAATCAAGTTGTCCAAGCTCCCACGGATGTTCACCAGGTCAATGGCATTGCGGATGCCATATCCCCTCGGGAGCAACATCTTGTTGTTGGAAATCGGGATGATGGCACCCATTCCGTAGAGCACCAGCAGCTGGTAGACCCCGTTGATGAAGAAACCCAGGATGTAGGAAGTCACCATTTCCCGGCCCTTGGCGCGGTTCAACGCAAGTCCGGCCATCCACCCCAAAAACAGCGCAAGGGGGATGGACAAGATCATTGCCAGAAGCATCCCTTGCAAACCCACGATCTGCCAGTCGGAAACGAAAATCAACCCGATTTGGCCAGCCATCGCACCAAGCACGATCCCGAAGTTGAGCCCCATTCCGGCGATTACGGGAATGAGCAGCGAAAGCACCAGGAAGGAGTAGCGGGCCAGGCGGATCACCATTTCCTGCACCAGGTACTCGCCCGAAAGCCCTGCAAGGGGAATGGACAGGGCACTGAAAACGATGAACAGGATGGGAACCGCGTTGGTGATCAAGAAAGCGGTAAAGCGGTTTTTCTTGTTGTAGTTGGTCATGCTTTCACCTTCACCCCCTTGGCCTTGGTCACACGCGTAAGGGCGTACAGGATCAGGCCATTGGAAACGATGATACGGATGGTTTCCGACATGTCGGTCTGGATAATGTTGTTGATCACCGAGGGTGTCATGGTGAGGATCCCCTGGAACAAGAACGTTCCCACGATGACGTGGAGGATGGTGGCCTTATGCACCGACGCACCTCCCAGCAGGATTCCTGCTACTGCGGGGAAAGCCATCCAGAACGGACCCATGTACAGCTGAATAAAGCCGAAGGATTGCTGGTACACGATGATACCGATTGCTCCGAGCAGCGTGGACAGGATCACCGAAATGGTGCGCATGCGATCGATGTTCACGCCGGAGGCCCTGGCATACTCGGGGTTCGACCCAACCGCGGTCATGGCGGTACCCGTTTTTGTGTGCAAAAAGGCCCACACGAGCAAACACATCAGCGCGAAGAACAGGATCATCCCGGTGGGGAAGTAGAAATGGCTTCCCGCCTGGATGGTAAAAATGTCATTCAGCGAGTGGAACCAATAGTTTTCCACGCTTATCGTGGTGCGAAGACCCGACCCCCCATAGGCCCAGATCATGTCCGGGCTCTTGAAGGGAAGCAGCAGCCACATCATGGAGAAAAAGGCCACCGACGAAAACCCCACGTACAGTGCGATGGTCATTTCCCCACCTTTCACGCGGTTGAGCAAAACACCGTACCCAAGGCCGAAGAGGATACCAATGGGAGCCGCAACGGCGACAGCGGTGAAAAACCCTCCCAAACCGGAAACGCCCAGTTCCACGCTGGTGACCGCACCGAGCAGCCCGGCGATGATGCCAAGGGGAAGTCCGAAGTTGAGACCACAACCCGACTGCACCATGGGAACCATGGCAAGCACAAGGATGCCCCACATCCCGAAACGCACGATAACGTCACTCAACGAGGTGAAGATGTTGACTTCCACGAAGGGAGCCGCGATGAACAACGAAAGCAGGAAGAGCCCGATAATGATACGGGGCCAGCCCGCGTTTTCCAAGAACTCCAGAAATTTATGCACGATTCACACCTTCTTCCCGCTTCGATTATGCTTCGAGCATCAGCGCACCAAATTCCTTGACCGGTGCGGTTGGGGGGAGAATACCAGCAATTTCGCCTTCGGAAACGATCGCGATGCGGTCCGAAATCGAGCGCAATTCTTCCAACTCGGACGATGCGATCACGATAGTGGTTCCAAACCTGTGATTGTAGTCCCGGAGGGTATCCAGAACCACTTTCTTTGCACCCACGTCGATTCCGCGCGTGGGTTCCGAAACGAAGAGCAACTCGGGGTTGAGTGCGAAGGCTTTCGCCAGGCACACCTTTTGCTGGTTTCCTCCCGAAAGTTGGCGGGCAATCTGGCGTTCACTCACGCACTTGATCTCCAGCAGTTGGATGTATTCACGCGCGAGCTTGGCGATGGCGCGATCGTCTCGCCACTTGATCAACCCTCCCAAAAACCGCTTGATATACAGTTCCTGGCTTTGCATCACCGAAAAGGCGATGTTCCAGTCGATGGGCTCATCCAGCAGAAGCCCCACCCCACGTCGATCTTCCGACACGAAAGCCATCTTCATTTCCAGTGCCTTTCGGGGGTTGTTGAGCTCCACTTTCCGACCGTTCACGGTGACATCTCCGCCTGCTGCGAAAAGTCCCATGATGCCGTTGGCAATACCAAGCTTCCCTTGGCCAGCCAAACCCCCGATCCCGAAGATTTCGCCGCGCAACACCTCGAAGTTGACGTTTCGCACGTGTTCCCCGGGCATGTCCACCCACAGATGTTCCACTTTCAGCATGATATCTGAAGCGCTCGTTTCTATTCGCTCGCTTTTTGGCACGGTTGCATCGGACAGGTCCCGTCCCACCATCCATTCGGTGATCTTGTCCGGGTCGGTATCCGTGATGGGGCACTCTTTCACCAGGTGCCCGTCGCGTAAAACCACGATATCGTCGCAGATGTTCATGATTTCCTTGAGGCGGTGGGTGATGAAAATGATGGAGAGGCCTTCGTCTGCGAGTTTTCGGGCCACTTCCAACATCACCGCTGCCTCGGTTTCGGTGAGCACTGCGGTAGGTTCGTCGAGAACCAGGATCTTTGTGGCTTGCCGGTCGATTTCCCGTGCGATCTCGGTGAACTGCTTGTGCCCGACCGGCATTTCGGAAACCAACATGCTCTTGTCCAGGTCAACGCCGATGCGTTGAATGGCCCTTTCTGCCCGATTTTCCATGGTCGTGAAATCCAGGTTGCTCATCCGCTCGCCGAAGACTTCGACGAAGAAGTTGGGTTTCATGATTTCCCGGTTGAGCATGATGTTTTCCGTGGCGGAAAACCCCGGCAAAAGCATGAATTCTTGGTGCACCATGCCTATTCCCGCATCCAGTGCCTCGAAGGGAGACATGAAACGAACTTCCTTGCCTTCCAGGATGATCTTTCCGTCGTACCCGCCTGTTTCGTGGATTTCTTTGAGGCCGAACAGGATCTTCATCAGCGTCGATTTCCCCGCGCCGTTTTCTCCCACCAACCCGAGGATTTTGCCTTTGCCCAGGGTGATGTTCACATCCTGGAGCACAACGTTACCGAAAAACTCCTTTCGAATCCCTTGCATTCGCAGCAAAATGTCGTCTGTTGGCATTCCAACACCCCTTCATGAGAAAGAAAAGGGAACAAAGTTCCCTTTTCTTCCATGCAGTCTTTTTGCTTGGATCGGTACGTGGTTAGTTGATGTCGAAGTACTTTGCAGGGACTTCCACTTCGGTCATGCCCAGGAATCCGCCTTCGGTGTAAGGATTGAACACGTAGGTATCCTGGTAGATGAGGAAGTAGTTCTCGGCTTCCACGCCGTCGGCGTCCACGTAGTAGCTTCCGTTCCAGCCAGCGCCGGGAGTGTACTTCATGTAAGCTTCCATCAAGTCTTCGAAGCTCAGCAGTTCGGATTCGTTGTTGATCACGCGCATGGCATGTTCGGCAAGCGCAGCGGTGGTGGTGAACCCGAAGGAGAAAGCCCACGTTCCCATGCGGTTTGCTCCACCACGGGCGATGACTTCTTCTTCAACCTTGGCGAGGATTGCTGGCCAGTTTCCCTTTTCGTCGTCGGTGAAGGTGACACCGAGGGCACCGGGGTATCCCATGGTCGGCGAGGGAAGGTCAGCTTCGATGAAGTATCCACCGAGTTCGGCGATACGCTTCAACAGGGGTTCGGTGTGGGCATCGTTGGTACAGAAGAACGCGGTCTGGGGACCGTATTGTTCCAACCATGCGGGAACCTTTTCCAGGATGAATTGCTGCGCACCGGCGATACCGATATCGCTGGTGGGGTCGGGAGAACCCATGTCGATGAATTCCAAGCCGAGGTCGGCGCAAGCTTCGCGCATGATGTCACGGCGGCGGGAAAGCAGCTCGTAGCTCATGTGGCGGGGGAAGGAAATGTGCATGAACTTCCTTGCACCCAATTGCTTGGCGGCAAGAATGATCAGGTAGCCACGTGCGACGTTGTCGGGGTTCACGGCGACATCGAATGTTTCCATGGCCATGCCGGGATCTTCGTGGGGAGAACCCAACAGCAGAATGTCGGGGCGCATTTCGCGCACGCGGCGGAAAGCGGCGACGGTTCCGGGAACAGCCTGGTTCACAACGATGGCCTTCATCATAGGATCATCCGCGAGTCCAACGATCTGCGCGATGGTGGTATCCATTTCCTGCATGAAGTTGTCCGGGTAGGTAACGTGGACGATGTATCCGCCCTCAGCAGCATCCCCGTATTCCTTGATCAGTTGTTCCGCTCCGCGAAGGTCATCTTCCGACTGGGAGACGGTTCCGGTGACAACACCGATGTGGAACGGTGCAGCGGCGAACATGACGGCAGCAAACAACGCAACCAGTGACAAAACCAACAGTTTCTTCACAAAATTACCCCCTTCAAAGGATTTGCCATGTATGGCAAAAAATTATAGCACACCACACCCCTTTGGTCAAGGAGAAATCAAGGGTGAGGCTTTTGGGTGCGTTTGGCATGGCAAAAAAACCGGGGGGGAGCACGGTGGATGTTTAATAAAAACTAAAAGCTTGACTTGCAATAGCTAAATATGTATAATACGATCTGAATGATAAAGGGTTATTCGAATGGAATGAATCAAGGTTCTTTGCCGTCTATAGTATGGAACGATGCGAAACAAAAATGGTTGCACATATTGGAGGTGTCAGGAATGGCAAAGGAATACGTAGTAGGAATTGACCTGGGAACCACGAATTCGTGTATCTCCTGGGTGAAGCCCGATAAAACCGCGGAAGTGATTCCCAACGCGGAAGGTTCGCGAACCACCCCTTCGGTGGTTTCGTACAGTAAAACCGGGGAAATTGTCGTGGGAGAACCCGCAAAGAGGCAAGCGGTGTTGAATTCCGAGCGCACCGTGCGCTCCATCAAGCGGCACATGGGGACGGATTTCAAAGTAACGGTGGACGGAAAAGATTACACTCCGCAAGAAATCAGCTCCTACATCTTGAAAAAACTGGTGACCGATGCCGAGAGTTACTTGAACGGCAAGATCAAGAAAGCCGTGATTACCTGTCCCGCGTACTTTAACGACGCGCAACGTCAGGCGACGAAGGAAGCCGGTCAGATTGCTGGGTTGGAAGTGCTGCGCATCATCAACGAGCCTACGGCCGCCGCTCTCGCGTACGGTTTGAACAAGAAAAACGATGAGAAAGTCGTGGTGTATGACCTTGGTGGTGGAACGTTCGACGTGTCCATCCTGGAAATCGGAGATGGCGTGATCCAGGTGGTCTCCACGAATGGTAACAACCACCTGGGCGGAGACGATTTCGACCGACGGGTCATCGATTGGATGGCGGAGGGATTCCGCAAGGAACACGGCGTTGACTTGCGAAAGGACAAGCAAGCCATGCAAAGGCTGCAGGAAGCTGCGGAAAAGGCAAAGATCGAACTTTCCACCAAGTTGGAAACCGAGATCAGCCTTCCTTTCATCACCGCCACCGCTGAAGGTCCGCTTCACTTGGAAGCCAAGCTCACGCGCTCCACGTTTGAGTCGTTGGTAGAAGACCTTGTGAAAAGCACCGAGGAGCCGATGCGCAACGCACTCAAAGATGCAAAGCTCAATGCCGACGAAATCGATGAAATCCTCCTGGTGGGTGGAATGACCCGGGTTCCCATGGTGCAGAAGCTCATCAAGGGTTTCTTCAGGAAGGAAGCAAACCGTGGGATCAACCCCGACGAGGCAGTTGCCATTGGGGCGTCCATTCAGGGATCGATCATGGCTGGCGAAATGGGGAAAGACGTGGTGCTGGTCGATGTGACACCCCTTACCCTGGGTGTGGAAGTCAAGGGAGGATTGTTGGAACCCATCATCGAGCGAAACACCCCGATCCCGGTGCGGAAAGCCAAGACATTCACCACCGCGGAAGATTCCCAAACCGAAGTGGAAGTGCGCGTGTACCAAGGTGAGCGGAGCATCGCAGCGCAGAACCACCTTCTCGGGCAGTTCCGATTGGTGGGGATTCCCCCCGCGCCTCGTGGTGTCCCGCAAATTGAGGTTTCGTTTGATATTGACACGGATGGAATCGTACACGTGACGGCCAAAGACCTGGGCACCGGAAAAGAACAATCCCTCGTGGTGACGGGGCGCAACAAGCTCAACTCCGAGGAGATCCAGCGCATGGTGGACGAGGCCAAGCAGCACGAGGAAGAAGACAAGAAGCGAAAGCAGGAAGTCGAAATGAAGAACCAGGCCGATGGCCTTGTGTACCAAACCGAAAAACTTCTGAAAGAGAATGGCGAGAAGATCCCCGCCGAGCTTCGTGGGAAGCTGGAATCCTTGAAGAACGACCTGCGCGAAGCCATCAACCAGGATAACGTGCAACGCATCAAGGTTCTGATGGAACAGCTCAGCGAGGAATCCATGAAACTGGGAGAACACTTGTACAAGCAACAGCAGCAAGCACAGGCCCCGGGCGATGGCCAGACACCCCCTGACCAGGGAGACAACGGAGACGAGGGTGGAACCGTGAACGCTGACTACGAAGACGTGAGTGAACCCCAGTAAAAAAAGCCGTTAACCAAACAATCCTGTTTTGCGCCGGAAAACCCCCTTTCCGGCGCAATTTCCAGGATGACAAGGGACTGGTACGCGTGAAAAAATCCAGGCAAAACAGCAAAGTGGAACAAAACGACGAGTGGAACATGCCAAAGTTCATCATTTCGGTGGCTGCGCGCATGCTGGACCTCCATCCCCAAACATTGCGCCAATATGAAAAGCGGGGGTTCGTGGAACCCTACCGCTTGGGAAACTTGCGGCTGTATTCGGAAAACGACTTGGAAGTACTCAACGAAATCAAGGAACTTGCCAACGAAGGGATTCCCACCTGTGGCATCGAACGAATCCTGAAACTGCGCAAGCAAAGCAAGGAACAACAAGCACGCATACAATTCCTGGAACGGGAGAATTCGCTGCTTCGCGAGAGGCTACGCAAGGAGGTACCTCCACTCCCGGTCAAGATCGAATACAAGTCCTTCGAATTCCGTTTTTTCAAGGCAAACGATGAAGAATAGAGGTGACATACATGCTGAACATGGAAGAAATGACCCCACAGGCACAAAAGATCTTCAGCGGGGTCCAAGATATTCTGATGCGGTACCACCAAAACCAAATGCGGGCGGAACACCTTTTGCTCTCACTCCTGGAAAACAGGGAGAATGATGGCGCAGCGATCGTGCGCAAGATTTTTCCCGACCCCGCTCCGCTGATTCGCGACACCGAACGAGCGGTACGCGAATTTGGGACTGGCCAAAAAGTGGGGACGCAGATCCTCATCACGCCAGATGCGCGGCGCATTTTCGAGGCCTCCGCCGAAGAAGCCAGGCGTCTGCAAGACAAGAAAATCGGGGGCGAACACCTGCTGTTGGGCGTCATCAAGGTGGAAGAGAGCCTTGCTTCGCGATTACTGTTGAAGTACGGCATCACCATGGAGAAGGTGTATGCCACGCTTCGCGAGATGCGCTCCTCGGGAGGAACAGTGGAGCGGGAGAATCTCGGGCCATTGCAAAAGTTCACCGTGGACCTGTGCGACATGGCCACAAAGGGAAAGTTGATGCCCGTGATTGGGCGGGACGACGAGATCCGACGCACTATCCAGATCCTTGGCCGGAAAACCAAGAACAATCCCGTTCTGGTGGGAGACCCCGGTGTGGGGAAAACGGCGGTAGCAGAAGGATTGGCACAGCGCATCGTGGAAGGCAACATCCCCGAGTACCTCAAGGGGAAGAAGATCTTCTCACTGGACATGGGGCGTCTGGTCGCGGGAACCAAGTTCCGCGGGGAGTTCGAGGAGCGCATGAAAGCGGTGATCGACGAGGTGAAGGAAAAGGAGGGCGAGATTCTCCTGTTCATCGATGAGCTGCATACCTTGGTCGGAGCTGGTGCCACCGAAGGTTCCATGGATGCGGCGAACTTGTTGAAGCCCGCTCTCTCCCGGGGCGAACTGCGCTGCATCGGGGCCACGACGCTGGACGAGTACCGCAAGCACATCGAAAAGGACAAGGCACTGGAACGCCGTTTCCAGATGGTGATGATCGAGGAACCTTCGCTGGAGGATAGCTTGGAAATCTTGAGCGGGTTGCGTGATGTGTTCGAGAAGCACCACAAGGTCCAAATCACTTCCGCTGCGCTGGACGCGGCGGTGAAATTATCCGATCGCTACATCACTGAGCGTTTCTTGCCCGACAAGGCAATCGACCTGATCGACGAGGCTGCCTCGAAGATCAAGATCGAGTCCACCTACCTGCCCGGAGCTCTCATGGACAAGGAGAAGCAGGTCAACGAGTTGCAGGCGCAGATTTCCGAATTTGTCGAAAAGAGCGATTTCGAGGGAGCTGCGCGCGTAAAGAGCGAACTGGCACGCCAGCAGCAGGAACTGGAAAACGCGTACGAGGAATGGAAAACCGAGCAGGAGAAGAAGGCCCGCGTCGTGGATGAGTTCGTGATCGCGGAGATCGTGGAGAAGTGGACGGGCATACCCACCACGCGCATGTTGCGTTCCGAGAAAGAGAAATTGATCCACTTGGAAGGCCTCATCCACCAGAAGATCATTGACCAAGATGAAGCGGTGCAAAGCGTCGCCCAGGCCATTCGGCGTTCCAAGGCCGGGTTGAAAGATCCCAAGAGACCCGTTGGGTCCTTCCTGTTCCTGGGGCCTACGGGAGTGGGGAAGACCGAACTGGCCAAGGCGCTTTCGGAGATCCTTTTTGGCAGCCAGGATGCCATGGTTCGGCTGGACATGTCGGAGTATAGCGAGAAAATCGCCGTTTCCCGCATGATCGGTGCAAGTCCTGGCTACGTGGGCTACGAGGAAGGCGGGCAACTCACCGAAGCCGTACGGCGTAGACCCTATTCCGTGGTTCTGTTGGACGAGGTGGAAAAAGCCCACCCCGAGGTGCTCAACATCCTTCTGCAAATCCTGGAAGACGGGCGCCTCACCGATGGGCAGGGGCACGTGGTGGACTTCCGAAACACCATCGTGATCTTGACGAGCAACATCGGTTCCGCAGAACTTTCCAAGCAACAACATCGGTTGGGATTTGGAGCGGAAAGCCAAAACGAGGAAGTGGAAAAAGACCGCATCGCGATGGAAGCACTCAAGAGCCACTTCAAGCCAGAGTTAATCAACAGGTTGGACAACATCGTGGTGTTCAAGTCACTGGGTGAACCCGAGGTGGAAAAGATCGCCGAGTTGATGATCGAGGCGCTGAACCATCGTATCGTAGATCGCAGGGTGAAAGTGCTGTTGAACGGAGATGCAGCCGCTTTCCTTGCGAAGAAAGGCTTCGACCAGGTGTTCGGGGCGCGACCCATGCGGCGAGCGGTGGAAAAGTTTATCGAAGTCCCCCTGTCCGATATGATGCTGGAAGGGAAGGTTCCGGAAGGGTGCACCGTGCAAGTGCTTCTGGATGAAGAAAGCCAATCCCTGCAATTCGAGGTCATCCCGGAAACGCTGGAGGTTTGACCTTTTTCCATACACCCTTTGCTTTGCGCCCCGCGAAAACGACGCGGGGCGTTTTTTTATGCTATAATGCTTGAAAATTGAGGGGGGTTTACCATGGACTCGCTTCGCCTCAAAAAGATCCGCCAGGCTTCCTGGATTGGTATCTTGGGCAACGGGGTACTTGCGCTTCTGAAGCTTACCGTGGGATTGGTTTCGGGAAGCATGGCCGTGGTTGCTGACGGCATAGACAGTACCACGGACATCGTGACTTCCCTCCTTTCGCTTTTCACCGTTCGCGTGATGCAAAAACCACCCGACCTGGAACACCCCTACGGGCACCTTCGTGCCGAAACCATTACCACGAGGGTGCTGGCTTTCATCATCTTTTTCGCGGGCATACAGGTGGCAACAACCTCCTTTGACCAGCTTTTCAACCCAGGGCAAAAACAACTCCCCGGCCTTCTTCCCTTGTTGGTGACCCTGCTCTCCGTGGGCGGGAAGACGTTTCTGGCAATCTACAAGCTTTCCGCGGGAAGGAAATGGAAGAGCCCGATGCTGGTCGCCGATGGCAAGAACATGCGCAACGACATCCTGGTTTCCGGGGGCGTTTTCGTGGGCCTTTTCTTCACCCTCGTACTCAAGCTCCCCGTGCTGGATGCTATCACCAGCCTCGTGGTGAGTGTTTGGATCCTGAAAGTGGCTTTTGGCATCTTCTTGGAATCCAACACCGAGTTGATGGAAGGGTGCGATGATCCATCCCTGTACCGAAAGATCATCGAACACGTCGAAAGGATCCCCGACGCCCACCATCCCCACCGCATCCGCATCCGCAAGATGGGAACACTCTTCGTGATTGATCTTGACGTGGAAGTGGACGGGGCCCTTTGCGTTTCGGAGGGACACGAGGTTGCCAGGCGGGTAGAAAAGGTGCTGAAAGAATCGATGGAAAACATTTACGACGTGTTGGTGCATATCGAACCATTGGGGAACAAGGAAGAAGAGCGGTTCGGTCTTTCCGAGGAAGATTTGGCTGCCGCAGACAGGCACCACGAACGTGAAGTGCCATAAGGAGGGATAGGAATGCGTGTAACGGATTTGATCCCGGTCGCACGCGGGGAGCAACCCGCGGACCTGTTGATGCGGAATGCAAGGGTGATCAACGTTTTTTCCGGTGAAGTGGAACAGACCAACGTGGCCATCTTCCGCAAGAGGATCGCCGGACTGGGAGACTACCAAGAGGGGAAAGAAGTCATCGACTTAGAAGGACGTTTCCTGGTTCCCGGGTTGATCAACGCCCACGTACACATCGAAAGTACCATGCTCGAACCCCGCGAGTTTGCGCGCGCGGTTTTACCCAGGGGAACCACGACGGTGATCGCTGACCCGCACGAGATCGCCAACGTGGTAGGACTCAAGGGGTTGGACTTTTTCCTGCGCTACACGGAAGGCATCCCGTTGAACATCTACTTCATGATCCCCTCCTGCGTGCCCGCCACGCGTTTCGAAACGAATGGTGCCACGATAAACGTGATGGACATGATCGGCTTCATCGAAAAGCATCCGCGGGTACTTGGACTGGGTGAAGTGATGAACTACCCCGGGATCCTACAGCGGGACCACGAGCTGATCACCATGATCGAGCTGTTCCGCCACAAGTACAAGAAGATCGACGGCCACGCACCGGGACTTTCGGGCAAGGACCTCAACGCATACATCAGTGCTTTCATTCGCTCCGATCACGAGTCTACCACTGCACAGGAAGCCAGGGAGAAACTGTCCCGGGGTATGCAGGTGCTGATGCGCTACGGCACGGGGGAAAGGGACCTGGAAAACCTGCTTCCCGTGGTGAGCCCCATCACGCAGCCCTTCTTTTCTTTCTGTACCGATGACAAACACCCGGAAGACATTGTGAACGGGGACATCGACGAGATGGTGCGCATCACGATTTCCCACGACATCGACCCGGTTACCGCCATCCGCATCGCCTCGATCAACACCGCCCGCCATTACGGGCTCCGCAGCATGGGGGCCATCGCCCCGGGATACAAGGCGGACATGCTGGTCGTGGAAGACCTGTATGACTTTCGCCCGCTGACGGTGTACAAGGATGGAAAGGTAGTGGCCAGCAATGGCAAGTGCACGGCGGATTTCCCCCCCGCGCTGGTTACCCTGGACCGGGTGATGAATACGATTTCCTGCAGTGAAATGGAAGAGCAAGACTTCCGTTTCCACCTGGAAGGCACGAATGCCCGCGTTCGGGCCATCAACATGATGGAAGGTTCGGTGCTCACCGGGGAACAGGAATTCACGCTGGCTGTTCACGAAGGGCAACCTGACCTCACCGGGCAGGACATCGCCAAGATCTGTGTGCTCAACCGATACGACCCGGGGAAGCAATTCTCCCTTGGCTTCGTGAGTGGAACGGGCATGGAACGGGGGGCACTCGCGCTTTCCGTGGGCCACGATTCGCACAACATCTCCATCACGGGAAAAGACGATCGGGACATGGCGCTTGCGGCTAACGAGGTGATTCGCATGGGCGGTGGGATGGTCGTTACGCTCGAAGGGCAAGTACTGGCAAGCTTACCATTGCCCGTTGCCGGGTTGATGTCCGACAAACCCCTGGACGAGGTGCTTGCCGAGAACCGCAAGGTGCAACGTGCCACGAAGGAACTCGGCTGCACACTGTACAACCCCATGATGGCTCTTTCCTTCGTGCAGCTCGAAGTGATTCCACACCTCAAGCTCACCAACAAGGGGCTGATGAACATCGATCGCTTTGAGTTCGTGGATCCGGTGATCGAAACCTGGTAGATCCGAGGAGAGCAGTGCGGGCAGGCCTGTTCCTGCCCGCACTGGGTCTCGAGGTGTAAAGCCTGCCGCATTGGTGTGCGGCGTACCCATAAAGTTCCCCAACTCTGGCAAGAACCTATCCTTTTTGCAGGTCCTGCTCCACGAGCTGCTCGTATAACTGGCGTTGCCGTTCGAACTCCTCGTTTTTGATCTTTCCACCAGTGGTCATTACCCGGGTGAGTTTTCCGGGAAGGGCTACCTCTTCCTGGTGAAAACCCATCTCGCGCTTGAGAAGCGTTTTCTGGTTGTGGATGGTTCGTGCCACGTCGTCCAGGCGTGAGGGATCCCATCCTTCCATACCGATCGTCTCCAGGCCCTCTTGGATGACTTCGCGCGTGTAGACGTTTCGCGCGAACAGGCACACCACGAGCGAGTTGAGCACCATTCGCCACTTGGCTTCCTCGTACAGTTCTTTGGTTTTCTGTTCGGGATCGAAGGAGGTCCCCGCGATCTTCTGGTCGATGGAGTAGCCCCCGGAGTCCAAGTGGGAATGGCGGAATCCGGTAGCGAAACCCAGGAATCCGTATAGCCCGGTCATGTAGCCAGGTGCCTCGTTGCGCCCAAACACGATGGCAAGGTCCTTTCCGCCGTACTTCTCCGAGCAGAAAGCCGACCCCTTTTCCAAATCGCGGAAGAACTCGCCTTCCCCCTTCTTGATGCGGGAAAGGGCCTGCAGGTATGCCTCCGCATCCCCGAAGTTGAGCACAAGCCCGCCCGTGTGGCTCTCGTCGATGATGCCCTTCTGGAAAGCCTCCGTTGCCCAGGCGAGAACCCCTCCCATCGACATGGCGTCCCAGCCCTGCTTTTCCACCTGTACCAACAGCTTCAGGATGTCCTGCGGGTCCTGGATAGACAGGTTCGAGCCCAGCGCGAAGATGAGTTCGTAGTCGTAGGAAACCTTGCTGATCTTGAACATGTGCTCGGAGGCGTCGAAGGCTTCGCGCAACGTGGCCATGTGGATACACCCCACCTGGCAGTGCGCACAAGCGATCTGCTGCGCGAGGAAGTCCTCGGCGAATGCCTCGCCGCTGATGCGCGGTGCTCCTTCGAAATACCCCTGCGAGAAGTTGCGCGTGGGAAGGCCATTCTTGGCGTTCAGGTTCAAGATATTCATCGGCGTTCCCAGGTCGTGGTACTTTTTCATCGCCTCTGAACGCACTACGGTATCGTAAAGTTTCTTGTAGAAGCGGTTGAACGCAGCCCGCTTCTCGATCCGCCACGCGTTACCCCCGGAAACCACGATGGCCTTGCAGTTCTTTGAGCCCAGTACCGCTCCCAGCCCAAGACGCCCAAAGTGACGCGAAGCGTCTACCGTTGCGCAGGCGATGGGAGAAAGACGTTCCCCCGCAGGGCCGATGCGCACGATGGAGCGCTTGAAGGGAGAAAGCACACGGTCGCGCAGCACCCTTTCCGTGGCAAGCGCGGACATTCCTTTCAACGAGTTGGCGGGGTGGATGGCCACGTTGTCGCCTTCGATGGTCACGTACACTGGAATGGGGCTTTTCCCGGTAATTTTGAGCACGTGGATTCCCGCTCCGTACATGCTCAGTGCCAGGCGCCCACCCGCGTGGGATTCCCCCAGGTTTCCGGTGAGGGCCGAGGGAAACATGGCGACCGTCTTGGTGGCCACGGGGTACACCGAGCTGAAAGGCCCGGTGCAAAAGAGCACCTGCGAAGCTGGGTCAAACGGATCGGAAGGGCCAGCTGCCTGGCGCATCAACGCTGTTCCCACGCCCGTTCCCCCCAGGTACTTGTCGAAGGTTTCCGTGACGTCGGTTTTTTTCGAGGATCCCGAGGTCAAATCGATTTCGAGCATGGAAAAACGCGGGCTCATCCTACCACCTCCTCGCTGGCCATTTCTTCCATGGCCAGTACACCGTTGGGGCAGAACTGCACGCACACCCCGCACTGGTGGCAGACGATGGGTACTTTTTGCAGGGAATTCCACTGCAACGCACCGGGCGCACAGGCTTTCACGCAGTCACCGCAATGCGTGCATTTTTCCGGGGAAAACTCTACCCCTCCGCCCTTTCGAGGCGTGAGGGCATTCGTGGGGCAGGCCCTGGCACAGTCCGGGTCGAGGCACCCGTAGCACGCGCGGATGGAAAAGGCGCCTTCCATCCCTGGATAGTTCTTCACCCGGATGGCGGATTGTTCCACGGTGATGTTGCCAAACCAGGTACGGGAGCAAGCGAGCATGCAGCTAAAGCATCCGATACACTGCTCGCGGTTGATGATGCGAAGTAACCGGGACATCGTATCACTTCCTTTCGGTGTGCGCCAGTTGTTCCAGGGTTTGTTCCATGATGGTGTGAACGTGTTCGGACAGGTCCTGTTCGGAGGGAAACGCGTTGGGATCCACCGGCGGGAGAACCCGGGCGTGGACCTTCGCGGGGCGGATGGTGAACGTTCCCTTGGGCATGGTTTTCTCGTTGCCCAAGATGGCAACGGGGACCACGGGTACTTTCGCGAGCATGGCGATCTTCAGGCTGTTCCGCTGGAAGGGAAGCATCTTGCCGTCCACCGAACGCGTTCCCTCGGGGAACAACCCGAAGGGCTTTCCATCGCGCAGGTCGGTTAGGAAATGCTTCAACACACCCGCTGCCTGTTGGGGATTTTTGCGGTCGATCAGAAGGCCCATGTGCTCGGCCATGGTTCCCACCCCCGGGATGTGTTTCATCTCCTTTTTCACGACGAAAAAAAGCTTCTGGCTGATAAACCCCAGGAAAATGGCCGCGTCCAGCGCTGTAGTGTGGTTTCCCACCAGTAAAAATCCTCCCTGGCTGGGCACGTTTTCCAGCCCGTCCACCTTCGGAGCGGGGCCAAACCAGGTGTAGCAGTGCCTTGCAAGGGCCACGGCCCGCGGTCGGACGTAGTCGCTTGCCACTTGGCGCCCGTGGCGCTTTTCAAGGATATTTCCCACGAGGGCGAAGTAATTGATCCAGCAGAAATGCGCGAACACAACCAGCGCGCTGTATACGATCCAAAAAAGACTCACCAGCCATCCGGTAAGCTTGGAAAATGGGTTTTTCAACGCGAAACCTTCCTCTCCCGCACGCGGGCGGTGAAATCGTGGAACCAACGGTGTATTATACCATTCAAAAACCGCGGCGGTTTCGGCGCAGAAGGATGATGAAGATGGGGGCCCCCACCAGCGATGTAATGGTGCCCAGTGGCATTTCGGTGGGTTGGAATAGCCAGCGTGCAAGCGAGTCGCACAGCGAAAGGAAGATGGCACCCAGAAGGGCGCTTGCGGGGATGGAAACCCGGTGGTTTGGCCCCACGAGGAGCCGAGCGGTGTGGGGGATGATCAGGCCGACGAAACCCACCATGCCAGCGGCGGTGACGCTGTAGGCGCTCAACAGTGTTCCCAGGATGAACACCCCGGTTTTGAGTACTTCCACGTTTACACCCACGCTTGCTGCTTCGTCCTCTCCCAACGAGATGGCGTTCAGGCTTGGTGTGAGGGCCCAGGAAAAGAAGAAACCACCGAGTGCCACCGGCAACATGCGCCACACGCCGCTCCAGGTGGAACCCGACAGGCTTCCCAGCAACCAGAACGTGGCGGATTGCACGTTGCGCCAGCCGAACACGATCACGAAGGTGGTAGCGGAGCCGAACAGGAAGTTCATGATCACCCCGGACAGGATGAGGTCCACTACGGGTAACCGGGATCCGCGCTTCGCGATGGCGTAGGTGGTGAAAGCCGTGCCCAGCGAAAAGGCGAATGCCATCACCGGAACGTTGGTAAACAGCGAGGGCAACGTACCCGCACTACCGAACAGCGCGATGGTGAGCACGGTTCCGAAGGCCCCGCCCGACGAAACACCGAGGATGTAGGGGTCGGCAAGAGGGTTTCGAAGCAACGCTTGGAACAAGTTGCCCGAAACGGCGAGCGTGGCTCCCACGCACATCCCCAGCAAAACCCTTGGAAGCCGGATATTTGCCAAGATCATCCGCGTGGTCGCGTTCTCTGGGGGTTGGAAAAGAAGGAAACGAAACACCTGTCCCATGGGAATCGAAACGGTCCCCAGTGAAAGGTTCAGACCGAGGAAAAAGAAAGTGGCCAAGGGCAAACCGAGCAACAAGGCTCCTTTCCGGAACCTATGGTCGGAAAGAAGCCTTGGGATGGTACGGGTTCGCGCCACTTGAAGTCCTTATGGATACAACAGCTGGAAGATGTCGGGGATCAGGTCGAGCAGCGAAATGCTGGGAAGGTCCGCCTTGTTGCCATCGATGCCGAAAATGGCCTTGTCCTTCACAGCCTGCACGTCCTTCCATGGTTCGAAGGAAAGGATGGTTTCGCGGGCAGCTTGCTCCCCGCCCTCGTAGTAGTACGGCACGAGGATCACGTCGGGGTTCTGGCGCGCGATGAATTCCACGCTCACGGGCAACCAACCGTTCGGTCCCGCGTAGGAGCCCGTGATGTTGGTGCCTCCCGCGTAGGAGAACACCTCGTTCAGGAAGGAGCCCTGGCCGCACGTCCACAAGTCCTTCACCTCGTTGCCAATGATCATGGCGTAAAAAATGGTCTTCCGCTCGTCCAGCGAGATGGTGTATGCCTTTTGTTTGGCCCAGTTGTCAATGGTGGACTCCATTTGCGCAACCAGTTCGCTTGCCTTCGCCGGAACCCCGAAAACCTGTCCGAGGACGCGCGTGGTGCGCAGGATGTCCTGGATGGAGTTGGGGTTGCACACCAGAACCGGCACGTCGAAGGCCTCTAGCCGGGCGGCTTCGGGAGCCTGGAAGCCCCCGGTGATGAGCACCAGGTCCGGTTGCAGCGAAACGATTTTCTCCACGTTCATGGGCGTGGGTTGTCCCACTTTTTCCGCGGGGAACGGGTCCCAGTCGGTTACACCTACGATTCGAGTTTCCACGCCCAGGTGCACCAGGTAGTCGGTGAGGGCGGGAGCGCCAACCACCACGCGTTGGATGCTTTCGGGCAAGGTGACGGTTCGCCCCAGGTCATCCACGAAGGTGATCCCCAAGGTCAGCGTGCTGCTTACAAGAACCAACAGAACAAGTACGAACAGAACTCTTTTCACGAAAATCCCTCCACAACAAAATTCCCCGTCGCCCTTTCGCGAAGCAACGGGTCCTGCAACCACGGGGCAGGTCTCCTGGCTTTCGTTTCACCCTACTCCCTCGCCTTCCCGGTTTCCCAGTGGCTTCCGAGGTTTCGTAACGATCACAGTGGCGCGACCACGCCGGACTTGCACCGGCTTCCCCATTATGGCCAAACGGCCACCCTCGTGGTTGGAGGTTATTCACTTCCGATTGTACCACAACGGGGGGAGATTCAGCAATCGGGTGGGTGTCAGGTTCCGGGAGGAAAGACAGGCTCCATTTGTCCAGTTGTTGAGAAACGGGTTTTCCTGGGAACGCCGCACCCCAGTGGGGCACTGGTTTCCGACTGGCAGATCAAAGGAGCCGCAGTGGGCTGCGGCGGTCCCAAAAATCAAGTGCTGGCAGAGATAGGGTCTGCTCCCATGGGTCCTTTCCATTCGAGCGAGAATTCCGAAGTTCGGAGGGGCAGTCCCGTGTGTTCTGGGAACGCCGCACCCGGGTGCGGCACTGGTTATCCCACGGAGGGCAGAGGTGC
>DAOPKN010000003.1:0-51365 GCA_035391225.1 Thermotogota bacterium | reverse complement strand
CTGGGAACGCCGCACCCGGGTGCGGCACTGGTTATCCCACGGAGGGCAGAGGTGCTCCGGGTGAAGCTTCCTTGACATCGTGCTTGGGTTTGTGTTTAACTACAACCGGAAACCAAACACCAATGCGGGGGTTTTGACATGAAAAACGCGTACTTGATCTTGCTCTTCCTCGCTTTGTTGCCAGTTGCCTGTCTTTGCCAGCAACCCTGGGAAACGCAGTTGGAAACGTACTTGCAGCACCAGGTGGAGCGCCATCGCCTCCCGGGGCTTGCCGTTGTCGTCGTTTCACCTGGAGCAGGTGCACGGTACTTCTGTTTCGGGGAAGCCACACCGGGAGTGCCGGTAACCCCCACCACGCGTTTCCGCGTGGGATCGCTTTCCAAGGCGATGACAGCGACCGCTGTGCTGTGGCTTGCGCAGCAGGGAATGCTGGATCTGGATGCTCCCGTACGACAGTACATTCCCGGTTTCACCACCCGAGATCCATCCTGGGCGGGGAAAACAACGCTGCGCCACTTGCTCAACCAGACCAGTGGGCTTTCGGATACGGGGTACAACTCCCTGAAAGCTCCCCGAGACGCCTCGCTGCAGGCCGTGGTGGACAACCTTTCCCATGCAGAAGCCTTTGCTCCTCCGGGAACGCAATTCGCCTATTTCAACCCCAACTACGACGTTTTGGGCCGCATCGTGGAAGTGATCTCGGGGTCTTCCTACGGGGATTTCATGGCCCAAAACGTGTTTTCACCCCTTGGGATGGAGCGGGCCATTGCCCTCGACGTGTTTTCCCCTGAGCCAATCGCAGGACTGGCACAGGGCCACGTGGCTTTCTTCGGCTTTCCCGTGGCTTTTCCCGAAAGGCTCAATGCCCACGCGCCCTCCGGGGGAATCGTGGCAAGCGCAGCAGACCTCGGGGCTTTCTTGCATTCTTTCTTTCCGGGTACGGCTTCCGGGCTCTTGTCCCAGCAGGGGATCAACACCATGGTTCTCCCCCCGGAAGGAGTCGCTTCCCCGTACGGCATGGGTTGGTTCCAATCCACGTTACCGGATGGAACCCCCGTTCTGTCCCACGGTGGGGACATCCAGACCATGCACGCAGACATGGTCTTCCTTCCCGGTGCGCAAAAAGCGTTCGCGTTGCTGTTCAATCGGCAGAACCTGTTATCCGCTTTTTCCGCTTACCCGGAAATCCAGAACGGTGTAGCGTCCATTCTTTTGGGCAAGGAACCTTCGAAGGGGATCAGTGGGAGCTTCCTCGGGATGCTCATTGCGGGCATTGGTTTTTTGGCGCTTGCCTGGCAGCTCTTTTTCCTGGTGCGCCATCCCAAGTGGGCGCACAAGTGGAGAGGGAAATCCTTTGCAAGGGTCTTTCCCGGGCTGCTTCTTCCACTCGTGCCCATGGCGTTGTTACTGCTTTTCCCCCGCTTGATCCTCTGGGGGAGCGGAAGGGTCATCGATTTTTCCACGTTGATTGCCTACTTGCCCGATGTGGTTCTCGTGCTGTTTCTCGTCGGTCTACTGGGTGTTGTGCGCAGTGTTCTGCGCCTCTTCACGGTTCTCCAGACCCCGTCCAGGTAGGCGAAAGGGGGGCGAGGCATGCAAGTATGGCAAAACGAAAAGCAACGGAGGTATGGAAGGGGTCTTTTCCTGGCAGTCTTCTTCGGTGTTGGGGTCGGAGCTGTTTTCCTGGTCAGCACGGGTTTGCAGGAATCGTCCAGCGCGTTGCTTTCGTACCCCCTTTCCTTTGCCATCCTTGCGTCCGGGGTTGCCTTTTGCCGTTTTTTCCTGGAAGCCTGCGTGCTTTTCCTCGTTGTGCAACCGGTGCAACGGATTGGCTTCGGGTACCTTTTGAACGTTACGTTCACCGTGCAGTTTTTCAACATGGTCACTCCCTTCTTTGGAGGCGGGCAACCCGTTGGTATCTACTTGCTGGTGCGCAAGGGAGTCGACCTGGGAAGGGCAACCGCGCTGGTGCTGGGAAAATCCATGGTGTTCCAGGTAGTGTTCTCGCTGTTTGCACTGTTCGGGGTGCTGCAGTCCTTTGGGTGGTTGGGGAAAGTTGCCTGGGGAGCGGGAGTGACCGGTGTGCTTTTCAATGCCAGCATGGTGTTGCTGATCTTGTTCTTCGGTTTCACGCCCCGCTTTGCCCGCAAGCTCGTGCGTTTTTGCCTGAAGCTCTTGCACCGGTTTCACCTCGTGAGAGACACCGAGAAAACGGAAAGCTTGCTGTTGCAGAAAGTGGAACTGTTCACCCAGGGGTTTTCGGGTCTCCTTCGTCGTCCCTACCGGTTACTGGCGATGTTCGCTTTCAGCGTGGCACAGGTTTTCCTCTTCGTGGGAAGCGTGTTGGTTGTGCTCCGAGGCGTGGGTTTTCTTCCCACCCCCCACCTCTGGACGAGGAGTATCTTAATGGCGACCTCGGCAGCGTTCGTTCCCACTCCCGGAAACGCGGGGGGGGCGGAAGGAATGTACGCTTTGTTCTTCGAAAACGTGGGCAATGCCACCCAGGTATCCGTTTCCATGATCGTATGGCGATCTGGTACGTTCTACCTGGCAATGATGTGCACGGGTATTCTTGCGGCCCTTTTCTTCGCGAGGCAGAGGAAGGGGCTTTCCGGGGGCATGGCCGATGGCCCGGAGATGTGAAGACCCATGTGAAATAAGCCTGTTGATGGTATAATGTCATTCCCTTTTGAAAGGAGGGCGAAACAGATGGAACGAATTCCCTGCGAGTTTTTCGACCAACCGGGTAAACAAAATACCCCAAGGACACTTGCGCTATGCTTTCAGCAAGCGGAGAAATTGGAATCCAAGACACTGTTGATTCCATCCACAACGGGCTACTCTGCGCAACTTGCCGTCGAGATGATGCCCCGGTACCCAGGGGTGAAGCTCGTCGTGGTAGGGCATCGCTACGGTTTCCGGGATCCGGGCCAAAACGAGCTTGCTCCCGCTATCGTGGAACAATTGCAACAGAGGGGAGTTCCCGTGTTGCTTTCCACCCATGCCTTTACCGGGCTGGAGAAGTCTTTTTCCAAGCCTTACGGAGGAATGTACCCGCACCGCATCATTGCCGACACCCTCCGGATTTTTTCCCAGGGAACCAAGGTGGTGCTGGAGGACATGGTGATGGCGGCGGATTCGGGGCTGGTCCCCATCCATAGCTGGATCGTTTGCGCGGGGGGAACGGGGCGCGGGTTGGACACCGCCATGGTGGTTCGCACCGTGCACTCCGACGAATTTTTCGAAGCAAAAGTGGCGCACATCCTTTGCCTTCCCGGGAACATCACGTAAAAAAGAAGCTCAACCGGTACCTCCGGGGGTTCTTCCTGGCGCTGCTTTTCGGGCTCGGGACCGGTGTGCTTCTCATGGTGGCAGGGGGGTTCAAAGAAGCTTCCCAGGCGTTGCTTTCCTTTCCCCTCGCTTTTGCCCTTGGCGCGATTTTGCTCGCCTTTGCCCGATGGCTGGTTGAGGCCCTCGTGCTTTTGCTGTGCGTGCACCCCTTTGGGACACTTCCGCTGGGGTACCTGCTGAACGTCACGTTTACCACGCAGTTCTTCAACCTTCTCACCCCATTTTACACCGGGGGACAGCCTTTTGCCGTGTACTACCTCTCGAAAGGTGGGTTGGACGTGGGGCAGGCAACCGCCGTGGTGTTGGTGAAGTCCATGGTGTTCCAGTCCATGTTCAGCGCTTTCGCGTTGTACGGGGTGATTTTCTCATTCGGGTGGCTGGGTAAGGTTGCCTGGGGAGCCAGCCTGGCAGGGCTTTTGTTCAACGGCAGCGTGGTTTTCCTCATCCTCCTGTTCGGGGTCAATCCCGCGCTGGCGCGACGCACGGTTGGCTTTTTCCTGAACCTGCTGCATCGCTTTCGTTTGCTGAAGGACCCAGAGAAGAAGAAGCACCTCGTCATGGAGAAGGTGGAACAATTCAACACCGCCTTTAGCGGCTTTTTGCGCCGGCCGGGAAGGATTTCCCTGGTGTTCTTGCTCAGCGCGTTGCAGTTTTCACTGTACATCGCCAGCGTGCTGGTTGTGCTGCGCGGAGCAGGCATCCTGTGGGACGTGCAACTTTTCACGCGCAGCCTGCTGATGATCACATCTGCAGCCTTCGTTCCCACCCCGGGTACATCGGGTGGTATCGAGGGGATGTACGCGCTGTTCTTCGAAAACGTGGGCCGAAGTGCAAACATCTCCGCTTCGATGATCGTATGGCGGTTGTGCACCTACTACCTGGGAATCGCGCTTTCGGGGCTTTTCACGGGAATCTTCATCGCCAGGAGCCGAGCGCGCAAGCTCACCACGTAGCCTGGTGCAAGATCCTTTCGTCGATCCGCCGCACCATGCTGAAGGTATAGGGCGTGAAATAGCGGTTCCAAAAACGGCTTCCAAAAATGTTGAAACTCTCGAAATCCACGCCCAGTAGGGGATATTCCTTTTCCAATAACCATTTCTTTGTCCCCGAAAGGAGCGCCTTTCCGATTTTCCTGCCCCTGTACGCTTCTTCCACGAAAGCACCGGTGATGTTCATCACCGAGGAATGGTCTGCCACGTAGCTTTCCGCGAAGCGCTGGAGCCTCATGTACCCGATCACCTTGTTTCCTTGTTGTACGAACCAGATATGGCGATTTTCCTTGGACAGCCACGCTTTCAGGTGTTCCACGTTGTTCTCCGAAGGGGAATACATGAAAAGCGGAGAACCGGAGTAGTAGTTGGCGTGTTTCCGGTGTACCTCGGGGAAGAGATCCAAGTCGGGTAGCTGGGCTTTCCGAATGGAAAAGCCGTCGGGAAGAACGCTATCGGGAAGATCCTTGGTTTGGCAGATGGAATCCACGCAACGATTGCCGAACCCAAGCCAGAACCAGGTGTCGATGGTTTCCGAGTCTTGTGCAAAGAGCGTGATGGAATGGGAGACAAGCTCCTTTTTCACCCAGGAAGCAGCTGCGGTGGTGTACAGGAGTGGGTAAATCTCCCGTTTTCTTCCCCCAAGAACCGCATGGGCTTGCAACGGGCTGTATATTCCCTTTACCTTCCCAAAAAAATCGGGAACCACCACCCCGGTGAGAAATCCCACCATCCTGCCTCCCTCGAAAGCTGCAAAGCCGAGATCCCCGGAAACAAGTTCCTTGAGCTTGTTCTCGATGCTTTCGGCAAAATCTGCCCCTTCCGGCAGAAACGCAAGTTTCCTTCGTTCCGCGGAGTAGTCGGAAAGGACCAGAAGGGTTGCCTCGTGGATATGCTGGGCCAGGAGCGGAACGATGTGCATCCTGTTTTTCATGGGAACCTCCTCGTTGTTCGAAGGGGGTGCAGGATCTCCCCGATTCCAAGTACACCCCAAGTATCATCACGCACAATGATACCACGTTTCCTGCGGGCGTGATATAATAACTCGCCCCATTCCCGGGGTATCTTCTTTTTTCGGAGGGTTCCTATGCGCGAGATCACACGGTACAAGTGGCTGGGCTTTTTTGCGTACTATCTCTTGGGTTCCACGATGACCGGAATTGCAGCTGCCATGCCGGTGATTCGAGAAACTCTTTCGCTGACATACGAAGGCTCGGGGGCCATCTTTGCCGTTGGGTCCATCGGGTTTCTGTTGGGGTCACTCCTTGGGGGTACCCTGCTCGAATGGATTGGGTTGAAGAAAACACTCTTGGTTGGGATCCTGCTATTCCCGGTGGGTCTGGTGCTTTTCGGGTTGGGACGCTCGATGCTTCTTCTGTCCATCGGAAACGTCTTCGTTGGACTGGGCACGGGCCTGCTGGAAGTGGGTCTTCCTCCCCTGGCTTCCCAGCTTTCCAAGACACCGGGGGGGCTCATCAACCAGTTGCACTCTTACTTTGCGCTCGGGGCGCTGATCAGCCCTGTTCTGGTGGCACTTTCCGTTTCCAGCACAGGTTCGTGGCAGCTGTTCTTCCTTCTCTCGCTGGTGCTCGTTGCCTTCCCCGCTTTGCTCGTCCCCGGTTTCCAGTCTGTTCGCCAGCCCCACGTGGAAAAGGGGAGTCCTTCCCACGTTGCACCCTCGCGGGGTTCTTTCCTGAAGCATCCTTTTTTCTGGATCATCTGCCTCATGGGCGGGTTCTACGTTTCCTCGGAGATGGGAACCAGCAACTGGGCCCCGATGTATGCCACGGATTTCTTGGGTACTTCCCCGGAAATGGGTGGATTGCTCCCGTCGCTTTTCTGGATCGGACTCTTTAGCGGTCGCCAGATCACGGCTTGGCTGATCGACCGGGTGGGGTTGCTGCGCTGGCTTTTTGGTGTGAGCCTGGTGGGATTGCCCCTTGTTTTCTTTGCGCTCCGGCCGCTTCCCAATCCCGTTTTCCTGGGAATCTTCATCGTGATTTCCGGACTCGTGCACGCTTCCATCTTCCCCACGTTGCAGTCGCTGCTCGTGCTCCGGGTGCGCAGTGGGGTGGGGCTGGCGCTGGGCCTGTACACCTCCTTCGGTTCGTTGGGAGGTTCGGCATCGGGTTTCCTGGTGGGCGTGATCAGCGAACGGGCGGGTATTTCCACGGGCTTTTTCTCGGTGTTCTTCTTCTTCCTCGCCACCGCCGTTCTCGCCGTCTGGCTCTTCCTGTTGGAACGTAAGAACCACTTACCCCAGCCACGCACATGAGATCCAAGTTCTTTTCCAGCAAACCCGGAGCTTTTTCCATGCTGCTCCTGGTGACCCTGATCTGGGGAACCACGTTTCCCATTCAGAAGATGATTTTGCCCGGTGTCTCCCCGTTCGTGCTCAATGCCGCTCGCTTCGGCATCGCGGGGCTGTTTTCCTTCTTGCTGCAGCCCCGGCAAGAGTTCAAGAAGGGAGCCATCTTGGGGCTCGTGATGGGTGTGGCCTACCTCACCCAGACCTGGGGGCTTTCGCTCACGGCGTCTTCCAAGAGTGCCTTTATCACCTCGCTGTACATCGTACTGGTTCCCTTATTTGCCTTCCTTCTCGAGCGAGAACGGTTGGCGTTCTGGCAGAAGCTGGGATTCCCTGTGGCGTTGTTGGGTTCCTTTTGGATGGCGGGAGGAATGAAAGGCTTCAACTTCGGGGATCTGCTTACCGTTTTCTGTGCCATCACCTTCGCCGTGCACGTGGTACTGGTCACGCGCTTCTCCCGGAACACGCGGGAAACCGCACTTCTTGGATACCAGTTCCTCTTTGCGGCGCTTTTCAACGCCCTTTTCGGTTTGGGCGATTCCTGGAGCTTTTCGCTGGCATCTGCGGGGGTCATGGTGTACATGGCCATCTTTCCTTCGGTGATCGCGCTGTTCTTGCAGCTCAAGTTCCAGAAAGTGCTGGGGAACAACGCTTCCGCGCTGGTGATGTCCGGAGAACCTGTGTTCGCCTTCTTGTTCTCGGCCTGGTTGCTGGGGGAATGGCTCACGGGAATGCAGTTCGCGGGAGCAGGTCTGCTGTTGCTTGCGGTGTTTTTCGCATCCTTTTCCCAGGTTCCGCGGAAGAGAAGGCTTTCAACGGATCATTCATGAATCTACGGTGTTCCGAAAGAGGAGGAAGAAAATGAGAAAGATGCTTTCGTTGCTGTTGCAACAGGCAAACGTGGATTTCTTGAACGTGCTGTGGTGCGACTACGCCAATATCATTCGGGGCAAGGCATTCCATCGCAACCTTTTTGAAACGGCGGGCGAATACCCGGTGAGCATTTCGCTTGCCCAACTCGGGGTAAGCGCCATCGGGGACTACGTGTTGTCCGATTCCGGGTACCAGCCGGTTGGAGAAATCTTCCTGAAACCCGATTGGGACACGTTGCGGGTGCTTCCATGGCTGGAGCATTTCGCTTCGGTGATGGGAGAGATGGTATCGCGCGATGTGCAGGGGCTCTTCGATCCCCGTGCCATCTTGAAGGATGCACGGGAAAAGTTGGGCGAAAAGGGCTTGGAAATCCGGGTGGCCTTCGAAAACGAGTTCTCGCTTCTTGATTCCCATCCAGGGGGTCAGCCCGTGGACGATCACCTCTTCGCCATGCCCGATTCCACGCTGGAATGTGCTCCCTTCATCGTGGAACTTTCCCGCAGCCTCGAGCTTCTTGGCATGGAGGTGGAACGCTTTTACCCCGAATCGGGTGCGGGCCAGTACGAGCTCACCACAAGGTATGGCGATGCCTTGTCGGCCGCCGACAACCAGGTGCTTTTTCGCCAGGCGGTGCACGGTGTTGCCCGTTCTTTCGGCCTCGGAGCTTCTTTCCTGCCCAAGCTATCGGAAGAACAAGCGGGAAATGGATGCCACCTGCACTTCAGCCTCTGGAAAGAAGGTAAGAACCTGTTCGCGCAAGATTTTGGCCAGCAGCAAGGGGAGGCAGAACACTTCCTGCAGGGTGTCTTGTCGCACCTTCGTGCGTTGAGCCTGTTGAGTATCCCCAGCCCCAACTCCTACCGGCGCCTCAAGCCACACTTCTGGAGCGGTGCCTTTGCCTGCTGGGGGATCGACAACCGTGAGGCGGCACTGCGGGCGGTGACGGTTCCGCAGGGTGGCATCAACCACTTCGAGTTGAAGACGAGCGATGCCACCGCCAATCCTTACCTGGCACTGGCTGGGCTGATCTACTGCGGCCTGGCTGGTTTGGAGGAGAAGAAACCCCTGCAAGATGCGGTGAACGATGACCCGGGGAATTACTCCCAACCAGTGCTGCACCAGAAGCATATCGTGCACCTGCCCCAGGATCTGGGGGAGGCCATCGACCGCTTCCAAGAAGACAAGGTATTGCAGGGATACCTGGGGGAGATCTTCTGCCGCCCCTTCCTTGCCATCCGCAAAGAGGAATACGAGCGGATCAGGCAGCTGACTTTCGAGCACGAGGTTGCCCTTTTGCGGGACCGGTATTAGCCCGTCCATTTCCCCTTTTGGCCGCACGAAAAAGCCCCCCGAATCGGGGGGCTTTTGTATTTCGAAACAGGAATCGATTAGCGGTTTTTCAGTGCAGCATGGGCTGCAGCAAGCCGCGCTACCGGTACGCGGTAGGGAGAGCAGCTCACGTAGTTCATTTCCACCAGGTGGCAGAACTCGATGGAAGAAGGTTCTCCGCCATGTTCCCCGCAGATGCCGATCTTGAGATTGGGTTTCACGCTACGGCCTTTTTGCACGGCCATTTTCACCAGCTGCCCAACGCCATCGCGGTCGAGTTTCTTGAACGGATCAAACTCCAGGATGCCTTTCTCCAGGTAATCCTTGAGGAACTTGCCCGCGTCGTCGCGGCTGAAGCCGAAGGTCATCTGCGTGAGGTCGTTGGTGCCGAAGGAGAAGAACTCGGCGTACTGTGCCACCTCGTCGGCGGTGAGGGCTCCACGTGGAACCTCGATCATCGTTCCCACCAGGTAGGGCAGGTCCACGCCGGCTTCCTTGATCATACGGTCGGCCTCTTCCTTCACGATCTTTTCGAGCATCTTCAGTTCGTTCTGGTGTCCGACCAGCGGGATCATGATCTCTGGGCGTGCGTCGACACCTTCCTTCTTCAGGTCAATGGCAGCTCCGATGATCGCGCGGGTTTGCATCACGGCGATCTCGGGGTAGGTAACCGTCAGGCGTACGCCGCGGTGTCCCAGCATGGGGTTGAACTCGTTGAGATCTTCCACGATGGCCTTCATCTCTTCGGGTGTGATGTTGAGTTCCTTGGCGATCTGGGCCTGGGACTCGGCATCGTGGGGAAGGAATTCATGCAACGGGGGATCGATCAGGCGAATGGTGACGGGAAGCCCCTGCATTGCCTTGAGGATGCCGTAGAAATCACTCTTCTGGAAGGGTTCCAGTTGGTCGAGGGCTTTCTGGCGGTCTTCCAGCTTGCGCGAAACGATCATACGGCGCACGATGGGGATGCGTTCGGCTTCGAAGAACATGTGCTCGGTGCGGCACAACCCGATGCCTTCCGCTCCGAAGTCCCGCGCTACCTGGGCATCTTTGGGAACGTCCGCGTTGGTGCGAACCCCGAGCTTGCGGAACTCGTCCGCCCATTGCAGGATCTGCGCAAGTGATCCGGACAAACCCTCGGGCTTGATCGTCTTGATCTTGCCTTCGAGCACTTCGCCCGTGGTTCCGTCGATGGAGATCCAATCTCCGCGCTTGTAGATCTTGCCATCCACCTTGAACTGGGCATTCTCCTCGTCGATTTCGAGGGCACCGGCCCCCACGACGGCTGGCTCACCCATTCCACGCGCCACAACGGCGGCGTGGGAAGTCATTCCGCCGCGAGCGGTGAGGATGCCTTCCGCGGCAGCCATTCCACCAATGTCCTCCGGGGAGGTTTCCGCGCGAACCAGGATCACTTTCTCGCCTTTCTCCTTGACCCACACTTCGGCAAGGTCGGAGTCGAAGACGACTCGTCCGGTTGCCGCGCCGGGGGATGCGGGAAGGCCCGTGGTGATCACGGGGGATTTCTTTCGTTCCTCCGGATCAAAGGTAGGGTGTAGCAGTTTCTCGATTTGCTCCGGTTCGACGCGCATGACAGCGGTTCGCTTGTCGATGAGGCCTTCCTTTTCCATCGCGACAGCCACTTCCACGGCGGCAGCTGCGGTACGCTTTGCGTTGCGTGTCTGCAACAGGTAGAGCGTGCCCTTCTCGATGGTGAATTCCACGTCCTGCATATCCTTGTAGTGCGTTTCCAGGGTGTTGAACACCTCGACGAGTTGCTTGTACACCTCGGGCCAATCGTCTTGCATTTCGTCCAGCGGATTGGGGGTTCGGATTCCTGCCACCACGTCCTCTCCCTGGGCGTTCTTGAGGTATTCCCCGTAGAACTTGCGTTCGCCGGTGGAGGGGTTGCGGGTGAAAGCCACGCCCGTGCCGCTGTCGTCGCCCATGTTTCCAAATACCATGGCCACCACGTTCACGGCGGTTCCCAGCAACTTGCCTTCGGGGATGTTGTTCAGCTTGCGGTAAGTGATGGCCCGGGGGTTCATCCAGCTCCCGATGACGGCGCCAATGGCTTGCCACAGCTGTTTCTCCGGTTCTTGCGGGAAAGCCTTGCCGTTCTTGCGGTACACTTCCTTGTAGGCTTCCGCGACCTTACGCAGGTCCTCGGTGTCGAGCTCGGTGTCAAGCTTGACGTTCTTCGCGTGTTTCACACTGTCCAGGGCTTTCTCAAACTCTGCGTGGGGAATTTCCAGCACCACGTCTCCGAACATCTGCATGAAACGGCGGTAGGAGTCGTAGGCAAAACGGGGATTACCCGTGTTTTTTGCCATTCCTTCCACGGTTTCGTCGTTCAATCCCAGGTTCAGGATGGTGTCCATCATCCCGGGCATGGAAACCGCGGCTCCCGAGCGCACGGAAACCAGCAAGGGATCTTTGGGGTCGCCAAACTTCTTGCCCGCGGATTCCTCCAGGTTTTTCATCGCTTCGCTCACCTGTTCGGTGAGGTTTTCGGGGTACTCCCGATTGCGGTCGTAGTAGTTCTTGCACACTTCCGTGGAAATGGTAAATCCGGGAGGGACGGGGATGCCAATGTTCATCATTTCCGCGAGATTGGCTCCCTTGCCACCGAGGATCTCCTTCATGGTGGCGCCACCTTCGGATTTGCCTTTTCCGAAGAAATAAACCCATTTCTTGGCCATGAATCGTTGAAACCTCCTTGTATTAGATTATTTCATTACTCCACAATTTGCAAAAATCTTTTTAGTATACCACAGACGAAAAAGATCACCAATTCCTACCAGCTGGCGATGACGTGGTTGCTGCCAGAAGGCCCTACTTGCACGTCTTGCCAACCATCGCTGTAGTCGTCCACGAGGGGGTACACGTACTGGTAGAGTTCGTTGAGTGTGATGCGATCGTCCCCATTACTGTCTGCATTGTACGTGTAATCGAAGGCGGCAAGGGGGTTCAAAAGCCCCACGTGGCCGATGCCATCTGCCGTGAAAAAAGTCATGTACCCGTTTTGCAGGGCGGCGTCCTCGTAGCTGAACCGGTTGATGCTTGCGCCGGTCATCACGTAGTAGCCGGAACTGGTGCGGGCACCGCTGGAAAAGGTTTCCACCACGCCCTGGTTGAAACGTTGCACATGCTGCCGTGCTTCCAGGGGAGCGGGCCCTGCGGTTGGTGTCAAGTCCGTAAACGCTCCCGATTGGCAGGCATCGATGAGCACGATGCGCTCGCCCGCGATGGCGTCGAGAGCCAGGCGAAGCTCCGCAACCCCAAGGGTTTGGCCGTCGGAAAGGTACATGTACGATTCGCCGGAACCATACCCACCGTGTCCCGCGTAGAAAAACACCAGCACGTCACCCGCGGAAGAAGAGGCGGCGAAGTTGGCCAACGCTTGCAGCACCACGGGTTTGGTTACCGTTCCGATGAGTTTCTGTACCTCGTAATCCCCGTCCAGGTGGCTCAAAACGGTGTGCATGTCATTGGCGTCATCGTCGGTGTAGTTCAGGTTACTGGAGCCTGTTTGCGAGTAATCGGTGACCCCAAGAAGCAGGGCGCGATGGACTCCGGTTTCCACTCCACCGGTGACACTGAACGACCAGATATCTCCGTTGCGGAAGCTTCCCAGGCTATCCTGCGCGCGCACGCGCCAGTAATAGGTTTTCCCCGATTGCAAGCCGGTTGCGTTGTACTGGTTGGTGCTCAATTCCGGGGAGACAGCCTGCAGGCTCGTGGGAGATTGCCCCATCTCCACCACGTACGTGACCGAACCCCGGTTGATGGCTTCCCATTGCAGCAGCACGGTGGAACCGTTGATTTGGCTTCCGTTTTGCGGCAAGCTGTTCGAGGGAATGGGCAAAAGTTGCAGGTAGCAACCCGCGTTCAAAAGCAGGAACAGGATCACGATCGAAAAAAGAATGGTTTTCTTCATTTTTCTCTTCCTTCCTTCCCAATTTTGCTTATTATACCGTATTTTGATCGCGATGCGTGAAAAAGCCCCACCCCGTGTATTCTGCCCGGCAAAAGAGGCTTTCTTCTCCGGGGGGGGTGACTACCCCCAAAAGATTGGGGTTTTTTTGTGGTACAATCAAAGTGAGGTTCCAACTTTCTTAAGGGAGGTAGCAAAATGAAGAAGGCACTGGTTGTTCTCTTGCTTTTCTTGGTGGTTTTCGCCACCTTAACCACCGCTGCAGTGAAGAGGGGGGGGTACATCAACATGACCCCTATGAAACAAGGGGTTTTGGTGAAAAATTTCAACCCGTTCTCTCCAAATGCACTGGAATTTACGCTGGGGGCTTTCTACGAAACCCTCGTGTATTACAACCCCATGACCACGGAAACCATGTTCTTCCTCGCCACCGACTACGAGTGGTCGGAGGACCTGAAGGAATTGACCTTCACGCTACGCGACGGGGTGGAATGGAACGACGGGACCCCCTTTACCGTGGCGGATGTGCTGTTCTCGGTGAACCTGGGAAAGGAAAACCAGGCACTTGACCAGGGTGTTCTCTGGTCTGTGCAGGGCTTGCAGAAGGTGTATGCGGCAGACTACAACAAGGTGACCTTCCAGTTCGAGGAAGTCAACACCACGGTGTTGGATTACTTCTCCAACGTGTACATCCTTCCGGCGCACATTTGGAAAGACGTTCCCGATCCTTTGACCTGGACGGGTAACGAAAATCCCGTGGGAACCGGCCCATTCCTATACGAGGAGGGGTCGTTCACCGAGCTTTCCTACCGGGTGAAGAGAAACCCCAACTATTGGAAGCTGGGCGAAGACGGCAAACCCCTTCCCTACATCGACGGGGTGCAGTTCATCTCCACCACCAACGAGCAGGCACCGTTGAAGTTCGCGCGAGGAGAGTACGACTGGGGTGGCTACTTCATCGCCAACATCGAGGATACCTACGTGAAAGCAGACCCCGAGAACCACAAGTACTGGCTGCCCGAAGGCAACCTGGTTTTCCTCAACCTCAACAACCTGCGTTGGCCCTTCGATGAATACAAGGTGCGCCTGGCGATGGCATACGCCATGGATCCCGAAGAGATCACGCGCATCATGGCCAGCGGAGCCGTTCCTGCAAGCATCTCCGGGCTGCAGTCTAGTTACCTTTTCCTGGCAAAGGATGCGCTGGACAAGTACGGTGTGGAATACGACCCCGATTACGCCCGTGAACTCCTGGAAGAAGCCGGGTATCGCCTGAATTCGAAGGGAATCTACGAACGGGACGGCAAGGCCCTTTCCCTCAAGCTGTACGTGCCAACCGGTTGGACCGACTGGGTCATCGGCTGCCAGGTGATCTCCGACCAGCTGAACGAAATCGGCGTAGAAGCCATCGTGACGCAGGCCGCCTGGCCCACACCCTACAAGGATAACCTGTTCAACGGCAACTACGAGATCTGCCTGGGCATCGCGGTAACGGGTACCAATCCCCATTACCAGTTCGTGCGCTGGGTGCACTCCGACAACTGGGCACCGCTGGGCGAAAACGCGGGCAACTACTACGGCATGCGCTACAAGAATGAAACGATCACCCGGGCGCTGGATGCCTACCAGCGAACCGCCGACCGTGAAGAGCAGAACCGCTTGATGGCACAGGTCGTGGAGCAATTCCTGGCCGACATGCCCTCGGTTCCCCTGTTCTTCAACCCCGTGTGGTTCGAGTACAACACCAAGACTTTCGTGGGATGGCCCAATGCGGACAACCCCTACGCCAATCCCCGGCCAAGCGGAATGGACAAGTTACCCATCCTGTTCACCATTCACCTGAAGTAACTCTTTTGTTCTGTGCATGAGTTGACCGCTCCCCGCAAGGGGGGCGGTTTCCATTCTGAAAGGATCGAGGTGCACGCGTGAAGTACCTTTTCCGCAAGCTGAGCCTACTGGCGTTCGCGCTTTTCGTGGCCGTAACGCTCAACTTCTTCATTCCCCGCATGATGCCCGGCGACCCCGCTACCGAGCTCGTCGACAAGATGCAGGGCATTCCTCCCGAAGCACTGGAATCCATCAAGGTGGCCTTCGGGCTCAAAACCGACGATCCCATGATCGTGCAATACTTCAAGTACCTGGGCAACATTTTCAAAGGAGACCTGGGAATCTCACTTTCACGTTTTCCCACGCCCGTTTCCACCGTTCTTGCGCTGGCTATCCCATGGACGCTTGGTTTGATCGGGCTTTCCACGGTACTGAGCTTCTTCATCGGCACCGTGGTGGGCATTGCGGTGGCGTGGAACCGAAACAAGCGCGCCGCATCGTGGACGGTTGGTGTTTTCATTTTCATCCGTTCCTTCCCCTACTTCTGGCTGGGGTTGCTGCTGATCTACCTGTTGGGGTTCCGTTTCGAGGTATTTCCGGTGGGCGGGTCGTTCTCGCCCTACGTGCAGCGCCCCTCTTGGGATTTCTTCGTTTCCGTGCTGTACCACGGCTTCTTACCCGCGCTTACCATCGTGGTGAGTTCGATGGGCACGTGGATACTCACGATGCGCAACAACATGATCAACGTGCTCGCGGAGGACTACATCACGGTAGCGTTGGCCAAGGGGTTGTCGCTCAAGCGCATCAAAACCCTGTACGCGGCGAAAAATGCCATCCTGCCCTCTATCACGGGTTTTGCCATGTCACTGGGTTTCGTGGTGGGCGGGGGATTGCTCACGGAGATGGTGTTCGGCTACCCCGGTGTGGGGCTGATGCTTTTCCAAGCGGTGCAAGCCAAGGACTACCCGTTGATGCAGGCCATTTTCCTGTTCATTTCCACCGCCGTGCTGGCCGCAAACTTCCTGGCGGACCTGGCGGTTCTGGTACTTGACCCTCGGGCAAGGGACGGTGGTCGATGATGCTCGGTGACCTGTGGAAACTCTTCCTGGAGAACAAGAAAGCGCTCGCTGGCCTGCTGATCCTGCTTTTCTTCGTGGGGGTGGCGCTCTTTGCTCCCTGGATCGCACCCTACGACCCCCGGGGAAACAAGCTGGTGGACCAGGAAGTGCTTGAAGAAAGCCGGGGAAGGAAGCAAACGGTGGAACGCACGCAACTCGACGAATTTACCGAGGAACGCATCTACGACCAGACCTTCACCACCCGCACAAAGGAAACCACGGTGAAGTTCCCGCTCAAATCACCCCCCACCTCCAAGCACCTGCTGGGAACCACGCATTCCGGGCAGGACATCTTTTCGCAGGTGGTGTGGGGAACACGCGTGAGCCTTTCTGTTGGGCTTGTGACCGGGCTCTTCACAACCCTCGTGGCGCTCACGCTTGCGCTGAGTGCGGGGTACTTCGGGGGGCGCGTGGACGAGGTGATCTCGCTGTTTACCAACGTGTTCCTCGTCATTCCCAGCCTGCCGCTGATGATCGTCATCGCGGCGTACATCACGGTACGCGGCGTGGTTCCCATCATCTTGATCCTGGGTCTCACGAGTTGGCCTTGGCCCACACGGCTGCTGCGCTCGCAGGTGTTGAGCCTGAAAAACCGTGATTTCGTGCGTGTCGCCGCTTCGCTGGGGGAGAAGCCGGGCTTCATCATCTTCCGGGAGATCTTGCCCAACATGATTTCGCTGGTGATGGCGTCCTTCTTCCAGTCAACGATGGCAGCGATTATCGGGGAGGCCACCCTGGAGTTCATCGGGCTGGGAAACGTTTCGGTGGTAAGCTGGGGTACGTTGCTGTACTGGGCGCAAACCAACGGGGCCCTGCTTTCGGGTGCCTGGTGGTGGTTCCTTCCCCCCGGCATTTGCATTGCGCTCATCGGAACCTCCTTCGCGCTGATGAACTTCGCGATCGACGAAATTTCCAATCCCAAGCTGAGAAAGAGATGATGCCATGAGGAACAGCGAATCATCCAAGCAAGTCCTACTGGAAGTGCGAAACCTGCAGGCGGGGTACGAGGTCAAGAAAGGTTTCGTGGGCGCGGTTGACGACGTCTCTTTTTGCCTCCACAAGGGGGAGTTCCTGGGAATCGCGGGGGAATCGGGATGCGGCAAGTCCACGCTGGCCTTCGCCATCATGAACCTTCTGCGTGACAACGCCCGGATTCGCTCCGGTGAAATCGATTTCCAGGGACGTTTGGTTTCTGCGCTGTCGGGGGAGGGTTTCAACAAGATTCGCTGGGTAAACCTTTCCATGGTATTCCAGTCCGCCATGAATGCCCTCAACCCGGTGCTAAAGGTGGGCGAGCAACTATGCGACGCCATCCACGCGCACCGTTCCATTTCGGCCCAGAAAGCAAAAGAACGCGCGCAACAAATGCTCCAGCTGGTGGACATTGGCCCGGAACGCTACGATTCCTACCCGCACCAGTTGTCGGGGGGGATGAAACAACGCGTGATGATCGCCATGGCGCTGGTGCTCGAACCCCAGCTGGTGATCATGGACGAGCCCACCACCGCGCTGGACGTGGTGGTGCAGCGCACCATCATCGAGAAGATCCAGGAATTGCAGCAGCAACTGGACTTTTCGGTGATCTTCATCACCCACGACCTGTCCCTTTTGGTAGAAATCAGCGACCGTCTCGCCATCATGTACGCCGGCAAGATCATCGAAGAGGGGCCCGCACAGGACGTTTTCTCCCACCCGCTGCATCCCTACACGCACGGGCTCATGAACGCCTTCCCCTCGTTGAGCGGCCCGATTCGCCGGATGGGAGGCATCGAGGGTAAGCCTCCGGACCTACTCGATCCTCCCAAGGGGTGCCGCTTCTTCCCGCGTTGCTCCCAGGTGATGGACCGGTGTGCCAACACCTACCCCCCGGAAATCCTTTTCGAGGGAGACCATCGCGTGGCCTGCCACCTGTACCAAGGAAAGGGGGACATCCAAAATGGCTGATCGCTTCATCCTCGAACTGGAACAAGTTTCCAAGCATTTCCCGGTACGCTCCTTTCGGCGCTTCGGCCAAGTGGTGCATGCCATGGACGACGTGAGTTTTCGCCTGAAAGAGGGGGAAGTGTTGGCGCTGGTGGGGGAATCGGGGAGCGGAAAGACCACCACGGCAAGCATCATCGCACGCCTCTATCCACAGACCTCCGGCAAGTTCGTCTTCGAAGGCAAGGAAATCGATCCTGGGCGCTCGGGAAAACGCAACCTTGCCTACCGGAAAAAGGTGCAGATGATTTTCCAAGATCCTTTCAGCTCGTTGAATCCGACCCACACCATCTTCCAAATCCTCTCGCGTCCCTACGTCATCCACGGGGATGCAGCTGGAAAAAAAGGGCTGAGAAGCCGCGTGCAAGTGTTGCTGGAAAGCGTGGGCCTCGAACCGCCCGCGCAGTTCATCGACAAGTTTCCCCACGAGTTATCGGGAGGGCAGCGCCAGCGCGTCAACATCGCGCGTACTTTTTCGGTGGAACCCCTCGTGATCCTGGCGGATGAACCCACGTCCATGCTCGATGTTTCCATTCGCATGAGTATCATGAACATGATGCTCGAGTACCGGGAAACGCGCAACGTCTCCACGGTGTATATCACCCATGACCTCGCTGGGGCCCGATACATGTCGGACCGTATCGCGGTGATGTACGCTGGCATGATCATGGAAATCGGCCCCACCGAACACGTGATCGGGCAAGCGTTCCATCCCTACACCAAGCTGCTGCGCTCGGCAGCGCCCGCCCCGGAAAAGGGCCTCAAACGGCAAAAGCTGGTCACGCATGGTGACATCCCCTCTTTGATCGATCCACCTTCGGGTTGTCGCTTTCATCCACGCTGCCCATTCAAAATGGAAGAATGCAGCAAGCGGATCCCAGACTGGAAGGAAGTGGATGCAGGCCATTTCGCACGCTGTTTCCTATGAGAACGGGGGGGATTCCAAACGTTTGGCAGCATGGAAATTTGTTGGTTGGAAGAACATTTTTTCACCTGTGGTACAATAAAGTTGTAGGGTAAAAAACCGTCCAACAGGCCAGGAGGTGAAGGGAATGCCGAGAAAGAAGTCCAAGGTTCTGACACCAGCTTTGGAAGAGTACTTGAAGGCCATTTACCAAATCACCAGAACCGAACCCGTGGCAAGGGTCAAAAACATTGCCGGACTGATGGGCGTTAGCCTCCCCAGTGTCACCAATGCCCTAAAACGCCTGGATAGCCTGGGGTACGTGCGCTACGAGAAGTACGGGTTGATTCTTCTGAGTGAAAAGGGAATGAGCCGGGCAACTGCTCTCAACCGCGCCAACAGTATCCTGAACACCCTTCTCACCGAGATCGTGGGCGTGGAACCAGACAACTCGTTCCGCATGAGTTGCAAGATCGACCATTACTTCGACGAGAGGGTGGACGAACGGATCAACCATCTTCTTGCCATCTTGCAGCGGATCCGGCAGGAAGGAATGCCCGCCTGCCAGGAGTTGCAAGATTTCTTGCACCAGGATCGGGGAATGGCGGGAGAAGAAAGCCTGAACTGAAAAGGACGACCAATGCCAAAAAGCGACCCCTGTGGGCCGCTTTTTTTTCAGGGGCGCACGAAAAAGCCCAAGGGAACAGGATCTTGGGGGAAGGTAGTTTGCAGCCGCGCGTGGGACTGGAAAAGGCCAGCCACGAAGCCCGGGTGGAAAAGGTTGGCACCCGGGGAACACATGGCATCCAAGATGGAGGCGCTGAGCAACCCGTGCCCCAGCGAATCGAGCTCGGGGCTCTTCTGCAGTGGAGAACTCGAAGTGAAGACGGCCAGGGATAGGTCCGAAAGCGCGCTGCAGCCCGCGAAAAAGTCACTGGCACAACCCGAGTAACAGCAATCGAAAAGAAGCAGTGCACGCGATAGGGGGGGTTTCTCGAGCCAGCCCGCCAAGGTGGTGAGCGCCAACCCTTCGCCGGAGAAATTTGGGGCAAGGAGCTGGAAAAGCGGCACACCCCCCGCTCCCGGGGAATACGATGCGTGACCGGCGAAGAAAAAGAGCAGTGCATCGTGGGGTCCGCACTGGCCCGCAATCTGGCCGAAAACACCCTCCAAGGCCTCGTGGGAAACAGATTCGTTTTCCAGCTCGAAAGTGTGCAGTGGGATTTTCCTTCGCGCAGAGTAGTTCTGCAGCATGGTGCGCATGGCCCTTGCATCGTCCTTCACGTAACGAAGGGCGGGTTGCGTGGAAGAACCGTCCTCCACGGCACACAACACCGCGAAGATTCGTTGGGGTTCCGGTGGGAATGGCTGGGGAACGGGTGCGATCGCAGGGGTTTGCGGAGCCGGAAGGGGTTGCAGCGGTTCAAAAAGCGCCGTTTGCGCTGGTCCCCTGTTTGTATGCCATCCACCCAGTTGCCATCCCCTGGAAGAGTGGCGGATCGCACCGTTTTGCTGCACGCAAAGCCACTCCATTTCCGAAGAGACCAACCAGGTTTGGTGTTCTTCGCCCGTATCAAGGTCGAAGCGGCGCACCGTTCCATCTGCCAGCGAAGCAAATACTGCCCCTGCTTGGGACGAAACCTGCAGGCTCAAAACACCGGCAGGTGCGGAAAAAACCCATAGCGGGTTACCCAAGGCATCGAAGGTCCTGACGTTCCAGTTGCTTCCCACGGCAAAACCGGAATCGTCGGGGAAGATGCACAGGCAGCTGGTGGTTTCCCCCGGTTCCAGGCAAAGGGGTTGTCCCCGGAAAAGAATGGAACGAAAGTGCGCATCCACCGTGAGCGGCAGCGTGTCGCTAAAAACCCGGGGAAGACGGGTGGTTCCCAGGATTGGCAGGCTCCCCGGGGTGGAGGAAAGGTCGAACAGCGAAAGGGTAGAAAAATTCGTGTCCAGGCACAAAAGGGTGTTTCCATCGGGTTGGGGAAGAAACAATCGCCCCGATCTTTCTTCCAACCACATGCCGTAGGGGTCAATGGCCCCCCCGAAAGCAATCGGCGCTTGCAGCTGGAGGATTTCCTCGGAATCGAGTGAGAACACGCCAAGAGAAGGCTTTTCCGTGCAAAAGGCAACCCTTCTTTCTCCCAGGTCGATGGCCTTGAGCAGTTGCGTGCCCAGCGAAGCCGTGTGCCTTTCCCCGGCCCCCGCCTGGTTCCACCAAGAGAAACTTGGGTCGGCACCGTAACTGCATGCAAAAAGAGTACCGCCGCTTTTCGTCCAAAACACGTGGTGCCATGTTTGGTTTCCCCGCGTGGAATCCGCAACCAAGGAGGTGGTTTGCAGGGTTTGGGGATCCAGCAGAAAAATGCCGGGAGCGTCCAAAAAGCCTACCGCAAGTTGGTACCCATCCGGGGAAAAGGAAACCCCGAAGGGCTGGCGATCGGAGAAGGAACGACTTTGTACCAGCTGGAGCTGGTTCCCCTCCAAGCGGTACAGGCGCAGCGTACGATCTTTTCCCGTGCTTACGATGGTGCTTCCATCGGGAGAAAAGCGGGCTCCGTGGCTTCCCGCAAGCGCTGCGGGAGCCCGGATGGAAGGGCTTCCGGTACGGGAAAACAGGTAGAAATCTCCCCCCCCTCCCAGTGCTGCGCACAACCACTCCCCACCGGGGGAATACTCCAGTGAAAAGGCAATGTCGGGCATCCCCTCCAACACCTGCTTGACCTGCCAGGTAGAGGTATCCAGCAAGAAAACGCATTGCCCCGACTGCCAGTCTCCCCCCCACCCCGCGCATGCCAGTTCACTTCCATCGGGGGAAAATGCCACAGCGTACATCTTGCCACTGTCACCAGAATCCGAAGGGAAATGGACGGTTTGGAACAATTCCAGTTCGGGCAGGCGCCAGAGCTTGAGAGTTTTGTCCAGCGAAACCGTGGCGAGCCATTCGCCGAAGGGATGTACGCTAAGGTCACGGATCTCGGAAAGGTGCATGGAAGAGTGGAATCGAAAGAAAGGCGCAGAAGGTGGTTCTTTTTTCAAGGGGACACGCACTTCCATGGGTTGCTGGTCCCGGAGAACATGGAAAAGCAGAACCTGCTCGGGGCTGCATTCTTCCAAGAACTCCCCGAGCTGCTGGCTTTTTTGCAAGGCCAAAACTTTTGCGCCCTCGCGGGCAACACGCAAAAGAACATCTCCCGGTTGCAGCAAGCCGTAGGCAAGACCCTGCTCCAGGACTTTTCCGACGACCAACCGTGTCTCTCCCAGCAGGGGGTCGGAAGGGGGCATCTCGATGACGGCCACTCCCAGGAACACCCCCAACCCACATAGGGGAAGAAAAAAAAGGGCCGCAGCCAGGGCGACCCACTTGCGAAAAGAATGGCGCGTTTTTACTGCCATCCGACAGTTGCTTCCAAGAATCGCGAACCCCTTTGTACGAGGAAAAGGAAAGTTGTGTTGGAAGTGGGCGCCTGCAGGTGGTCTTCCAGGATCCCCAAAAAGTCCTTGAAGTCCTGCATGCCCGGAAGTGGAGAGGCCATTGAATTCCCCGGGGAAACCGATTGCAAGTGCACCACCGCCTTCAAGTTGGAAGAACGGTTGGCGGGACCCCAGGCACTCAACGTTCCCGCTCCGATGATCACGTCCCCCGGTTGCAGGAATTGCGAACCAAGCGACCCGGAGTACACCTTGGAAACCTTGATTCCGTAGGAATAGCCGCTGAGCGAAAGCGATACTCCTTGGGCTTCAATGCCCAGGACGTAGGCAAGCCCGATAGTCCCACAAAACAGAAGCACAACGAGTCCTACCACGAAAACTTTTCTCAAAATGTTTCGCTCCTTTCGGGAAGTGGTTCCAAAACCACGTGTATTTTCTCCGCGAAATCCTCGGAAAGGGGAAGGACTTCCACGGTAGCATCCATGAAACCCGGCGCACGTACTACGAGCGAGAACGGATCGGGCAAGGGAAGCACCACGGTGAGGGGTGTTTTCCCCAGGGTTGTCCCTTCCAGTGAGACCTCTGCTCCCATTGGTTCGGAGGACACCAGGAGTTCCAGGGGTTGGGCCAAGCTATCCCTCCACCGGGGGGGTGCCATTGGTTCGGCATGCTTGGTTGCTTCTGTGGAAAAAACCCCGGTGGTAGAAAATGGTTCGGGGAGTTCTTGCAGCTGTGCCATCCAATCCGATTCGCAAAGGGAGATTTTCTGCCACTCACCTGGTTCCATCAAGCGCTGTTCGGGTGATTGGAAAAGGGAAGCCAGCCCCTCTTCCAGGCGAAAGGCTTGTTGCCAACGGCTGGTATTACTCCAGGTTTCCAAGCGATAAATGTTCACGGAAGTGGGATAGAAGAAACCGTCCCAGTGCATTTGCACGGGTGTTTCCAGCATCCCCGTTCCCCGCATGACCGTTTGGTAGGTTCCCACCACGGTGTTTCCGGCGGGAAGGAAAACAAGGGCATCCAATTCGGTGCGGAGCTGCGTGCCCTTTTCCAGAAGGGGGCTCTGGAAAAAAAGCATGGCGTTTTCGGGCGGGAATAGCACGAAAGTGGACGGGGTGAACGACGAAACTTCTGCGGGGAAGAAGGAATACCCGTTTTCCCGGGGAAGGGAAATCCAGTGAACACCGGGTTCACATTCCACCACCTGCCCGGGTTCCATCCAACGATTGTCCCAAAGAACCCGATCCGTTCCAGCGGGGAGCACGAGGCGCACCTCCTGTGGTTCACGGAGGGAGGCTTCGGGTTCGTGCAAGGAAAGCAAGTCATGGGGCAGGGCCATTTCCAGGCGAGCTGCCACGTGGGTGCTGTTCTTTTTCAAAAGGTTCCGTGGAAGCTCCACGAAACGTGTATGCTCCGCCAGCTGGAACGCCGAAACCTCCAGTTTCTTTGCATGTGGCCAAAGAAACCAGGTTAGCGTTGCAGCCGTGCCGGACGGGGCAGAAAATTCCACCCCCAGAGTCGCTGGTGCCGAAGTTGCCACGGACCCTTGTAACCAGGGGGAAAAATCGAGCTCGACCGTACCGGAAAACACCCCCGGAAAGGCGAGGACGGCCACGGAATGCACAAGAAATGCCAGCAGCAGAAAACGTTTCCCCCTTCTCATCGGAAGGATTTGGCCAGCCTTTCCACCAGCGAAAAAATCATCCCTTCGCGCCGCGAGCTGGACCAGTTCACCACCCCTGCTTCGACCACGATGGCGCCCTTTTTCTCGCATTGTGCCTTCATCTGGCGGATGGCGTGGTTTCCACCCATCCAAGCAAAGGGAAAGTGCTGGGTTACGAAAAGCGCCACTTTTTTCTTCCCCAAGTTGGGGATCTGCCGCAAGAAAGAGCGCATGTCGGTGCACAGCGAAAAGGCTTCCACCCAGGAAGCGAAAACCAAGGCGTCAAAACCCGACAAGTCGGGGATGTTCTCGAAGGAAGCTTCGCCACCTGACTTGGCCGAATTCACCACCTTCAGGGGAAACCATCCCACGCTGAAACCCGATTCGGTGAACTTGTCCTGCAACTTTTGGGCCACCGACAACGTGTTCCCACCCTTGGAGTACACAACAATGCCTACGTTCATCTGGTTTTTGCTACGCGTATTGCCGTAGCACGTTCACCTCTCTTCCGCAAAAAGGATCATGGCGTTCCAGGTTCGCTCGCAGCCAACTTTTCCCGGAAAAGCGGGGAAAGGGTTTGGGAATGGCCTGCAAGGAAACGTGGTGTCGACATTGAAAAGCATTCTTTCGATTATACCAGAAAAGCACCATCGGAAAAGGCCAATGTGGGTGCAAATCGATCGTTTCCCGATGGGTTTTGCCGCAGTACGAAAGCGTTTGCACGTAGCCAAGACGACGGGGGGATAGTAGCAAAGAACACCCATTTTTTATTCCTGACAGCCTGTTGTCAGGGTATGGTTGGTATACTTGGGTTGTCGAAAGGAGGGATGCAAATGCAAAACCCGTTGCGCGAGTACCTGGAAGCCTGGAAAACGGAAATGCACCTGGAAGGGGTGCGCATCCACTGGAGGGCCGAGGTAGATTCCCGGTGTGTGGGGAACCAGGGGGTAAGGCCGAGGTTTTCGTGAATCGTAACCTTCCCCGGACCGTTCTGGGGGTTGACGTGGAGCATGCTCCTGGATGTACAATGCAAGTGAAAACCGAAACGTGGAAAAGGAGTGATGGGAATGTTCAAGAGGAAAGTCTCAAAGCCCAGCGCGATCGTGGATAAAGGATACCGAACCTTCGAAGATAAAGATGGAAATCACTGGCACGCAGCAAAGAACTACCGCAACTACCACGCGGACTTCAAGGTTTTCTGAAGCCCGACTGAACCAACCCAACCCCGCTTCTCCTTGAACCGGAATCGAACAGCAGCGATTCCGGTTCTTTTTTTGGTTCCAGCAAGACCAAAAAGAGGCCGCACTGGGGTGCGGCGTACCCAAGGACCAAGAGCGGGAACCGTGGGAGCGGCGGTCCCAAAACGAAAAAAAAGGGCCCCGGAAGGGGCCCTTTGTATACCAGGTGAAATTACAGCGACTGCAGCGCCTTTTCCAAACGCTCCACGATGTCCATGCCCACGCGGGCCTGGGCTTCGGAAGTGGAGGCTCCCACATGGGGAGTGGCGATGACGTTGTCCAGCGCGATGAGTTTTTGGCGCAGTTCGTCGGTGGGGGGTTCCACCTCGAAGACGTCGAGCGCGGCACCGGCGATCTTGCCGCTTTGCAGGCCGTCGAAAAGGGCTTGCTCGTTCACCACTCCGCCGCGGGCGGCGTGCACCACGAACACCCCAGGTTTGAGGTGCTCCAGGGAGTCGTGGTTGAAGATGTGTCGGGTTGCATCGATCAGGGGGGTGTGGAACGTGAGGATATCCGCCCGGGAGTACAATTCCTCGAGAGAGACGAATTGCACGTCAAGCCCGGCGGCGTCCTGCACCACGTCGTAGGCGAGGATGTTGCAGCCAAACGCCAGCAAACGTCGGGCGACTTCCCTTCCGATGGCCCCGAAGCCAACGACCCCCACGGTTTTGCCGAAGATTTCGTGGCCCTTGAGCGCTTTCTTTTCCCACTTTCCTTCCTTGATACCCGCGGTGCCCCGTGGGATGTGGCGAAACAACCCGAGCAGCAACCCGATGGCAAGCTCTGCCACGCTGATGGCGTTTGCCCCGGGGGTGTTGATGACCATGATTCCCTTTTCCGCGGCTGCCACGGTATCCACGTTATCCAGGCCCGTTCCGGCCCGGGCAATGATCTTGAGGTTGGTTCCCGCTTCGATGATGTCCCGCTTGGCCTTGGTGGCACTGCGAATCACCAACACGTCGTATTCCCCAAGGCGTTGCTTGAGTTCCTCGGGTTCGAAGTGCTCCGCGGTTACTTGCACACCCTTGATGGCCTCCAGGCGTGCGGTGGCCTTCTTGTCCAGGGGGTCGTTGACGTGTACCTTGAAACCCATGTTACACCCCTTCTTTCAGGAAGAGCTCTTCGGCGGCCCGCACACCCGATCCCAGGGGAACGGGGTGTCCCAGTTCGTGGAACGCCATTTCCAGTGCGGACAAACCCACGATGGTATCGAACTTGCCCATGTATCCCAGGTGTGCCATACGGAAGATCTTCCCCTTCAGGTGATCTTGGCCTCCCGCCATGGTGACGCCGTACTTGTCGCGCATCAACTTGGTGAGCTTGTCGGTGTTGGCCGGGGAAAGGACGGCTGTGCATACGTTTCCGGGTTTCTTGGAGAGCAGCTCCAGCCCCATTGCCTGTACACCCGCTCGCGTGGCGTCTGCCAGGATGCGGTGGCGTTCCCACACGTTTTCGATTCCCTCTTCGTTGAGCATTTCGAGTGCCTTCTTGAGCTGGTAGATCTGGTTGACGCCTGGCGTCCAGGGGGAATCGGGGTGCTTCTTGTCGTAGTCCTTGAGGCGGAAGTAGAACTTGTTGCTCTTGGTATTTTCCACGCGTTCCCAGGCTTTCTTGCTCAACGTGATGAGTGCCAGACCCGGGGGAAGCATTACCCCTTTCTGCAAGCCGGTGGCCACGATGTCGATGCCCCATTCGTCCATTTTGAGAGGTTCGGCCATCAGACCGCTCACGGAATCAACCACGAGCAGCGCGGGGGTGGGGTTTACGACTTTGGCAAGCTCGTCCACGGGGTTTACCGTTCCCGTGGAGGTTTCGCTGTGCGTGGTGAAAACGGCAACGGTATCGGGGTACTTCTGCAACGCTTGCTCGATCTGTTCCGGGCGCACGTAATCGCCCCATTCCAGCTGGATCTCTTCCACCTGGGCACCGAATGCCTGGCAGAGTTTTAGCCAGCGTTCGCCGAATTTCCCGCCGTTGACCACGATCACGCGATCCCCGGGGGCAACGGTGTTGACCACGGCAGCTTCCATGGCGCCGGTTCCCGAGGCCACCATGCTGTACACCTTTTCCTTCGTTTGGAACAAAGATTTGGCTTCTTCGAGCGTTTCGTTTAAAATAGACACGAATTGGGGCGTGCGGTGGTGGATCGTTTCCGCCGCACCCGCGAGTAACACCTCGCCCGGTACCGGGGTGGGTCCGGGAGCGAGAAGGTAGTTCTTTTTTAACATGGCCATCCCTCCAATAGAAGAATCAATATCGTTCACCCCAATCATACCAAAAAAACGACTTTTTGTCGACTTGAGCAGCCACGAAAGGCTTTTTTTTCCAAGGGTTAGTCCGTTTGCGTGCAGGCCTGCAAGGAAGAGAAGCTTCGGGTGCAAAAAAATTCACGAATGCGAAAGGAGATTCGTTTTGGAAAATACCGTTTGCTTCGAACTGGAAGTACCTCCCTCACATACAGCGTCCCAGCAGCGCGCGGACATGGTGTCCATCCTGGAAATGTTCAACCAGGTGGCTCGAAAAGCGGGCGACTACTACGACGCGGAGCGCGACATTCTCCGCGAGGAGAACCTCGTTTGGGTTCTGCTGAACTGGGACGTGGAGGTTTCGCGCTACCCCACTGCAGGGGAACGATGCGTTGTGAAAACCATCGCGCATACCATGGACCGTTTCGTGGCGTACCGGGAGTTCTTCGTGCTGGAACCTTTGGGGAAAATCCTGGCACGGGGGAAATCCCGTTGGATCCTGCTCAACCTGGAACTGCGAAAACCGGTTGCTGCCAAACCCTACATGTGGGAACTGTACGGGGTGAAAGAGCGCTCCATTCCCTTCGAGATCGCCAATCCCCCGAAGGTTTGTTCGCCGGAATGGCTGGTTGAGGTGTCTCCGGCGGAAAAGGATTTCGACGAGTACGGCCATGTGCACAACGTTTCCTACGTGCGCTGGATCTTGGACTGCCTGGAGGATGCCATACCCGAACCAAGGGAAATGGAGCGCTTGGAGATCCTATTCCGCAAGGAGATCACCGATCCAGCCCCGGTGCACGTGAAAAGCCAACGCCTCTTTTTTTCCGCCACTGCGGCAAAATTGGGACACAGTATCCTGGACCATCACGGGCAGGTTCTGGTAAACGCCATCACTCACTGGGTGTTTCCCAGGGGAAGCAAAGGGGAAAAGGCTTTTTGAACCTGCTCCCCCTGCTGCGGGTGGTGTTGGGAAAATTGTTCCAGCAGGTCGCAGGCTTGGTCGTTTTGACCGTCTGCCAGCAACAGGAAAAGCAAGTCCGCAAAGGCCTGCATGTCCACCGTTTCGAGGGAAAGAGAGTCTTGGGCCTGTTGCAGGCGTGACTGGAACCATTCCTTGCGGGAAAAGTGGGAATGCACGCGCTCCACGATGTCTTGCTTTTGCGCGACCTGGTGGGGGTCGCTGTCCTGGAAGAGCAAGAAAGCCTTGGCATAGGCATCCAGCGCACGCGAAGAAAGGTTCAGTGCGGAGAAGATGTTGCCCAACTCCAAGAAATACACCGGTTGCTGACCCGCGAGGCGTGACACTTCATCGGCGCTCGCCCGTGCCTGTTTCGCCCAGGTGGCCGCCTGGCTGCGTTGGAAAGGCCGCGTAGCCAGCGAAGCTTTTGCCTGGATGTATGCACGGGTGATCCAGGCGTCGGAGTTGGAAGGCTCACGATCGATAGCCTCTTCGATGTCTGCCAGTGCCTGCTCCAACCCCTGCGCATCGTCGAAATCCCCGAACAGCAAGAAATTCTGTGCCCGAAGCACGAGCGGGAAGGCCTGGTTGGGAAGGTGGTCGTGCAAAAATGCGGTGGTGTCTTGCAGCATGGCAAGCTCCTCGGGTAAAAGGGGCTTTTGCAGCTCGGGGTAGAGGAACACGAGAAGCGAAAGCGCGGTACAAACGTCGACGGGCTGGACTGCACGCAAGGTGGAAAGCTGGGTGTTTGCGTTCCATAGCTCCATGTCCATCCGAGCCTGCTGTAGAGGAACAAAGGGGTTGGAGGGGAAGGTACGGCGGGCAAGGGGTAGCGTTTCCCCCCCGTCCACGAAATTGCGGACCACGTAGAAAAGCGAAAGCTGTTTCAATCCCTTTTCCATGCGGGTTACATCCTCTACCAGCAGTCTTTCCAATGGCCCGGCCCGTTCGAGCAACGCGCTCACCGTAACCCGGTCCAGGAAAACGTCTTCCAACCAATGCACAAGCTGGGTGGATTCTTCCGTGTGGAAGGCCGCAAGGTTCGTGGCCGCGGTAGGGCTGGCTTGCGGCTCGGCGAAAAGGCCTTCAAGCCTTGTGGAAACCGGGTTCGAATCGGGCTCCAGCAGAAGAGAGTTCTGGTAGTTTTCGATGGCTGCTGGGATGTTTCCGCCCAGCTCCAGCGAAAGCCCCCGGTTGGTCCAGACCGCTGCAGCGTTGACCCCCATGCGTACGACCTGCGAAAAACATCGCACCGATTCGTCGTACTGCCCCAATCGTCCCAGTTGCATACCCTTGCTGAACACCGCGAAATCGTTGGATGGGGCCAACGCGATGGCCCGGTCAAACACCTCGAGCGAATCACGTTGCAGCGTTTCCTCACCGCTCATCCCCATCACGCGGGCCACAAGCAGCCAAATTTCCGGGTTTTTCTCCCCATCGGGAACGCGCCCCCCCAGTTCCACCAAGCGCACCAGCAGTTGCACGTCGCCTTGGTTCGCGGCAAAGAAAATGGCTTTCTGGAACAGCGTCTGCGTGGCGTTTGGAGGAAGGGCATTCAGGTACGCGGAAGCGGTAGGAGTGGACAAATGTTCCACCACGAAGGCCACGACCTCCGGGTCGTTTCTCTCCATGGCAATTCCCAGAACACTTTCCCCAGCTGGGCCAAAAACGGTGAGGCTGTCCCCTTTAGCAATGGCTGCCTGTAATGCTGGTACATCTCCTTCCGTGGCTGCCTGAAGCAACTCGTTGACTCCACCGAAAACGGCAGGAGCCACCAAAGCGGTGATCAAAACGAAAAGAAGCATGCGATGCATGGATTTTACCCCCCTGATATGAATTTGCACAGCATATCAAACGAATTCTTGGCGAAAAATCTTCCCAAACGAAACGCGGAACCAAGGTTGCCTGGTCCCGCGCGAAGAAGGAATAGGGAACGATAGGGTTTAGCTGGATTTCAAGTACAGGTTGTAATCGGGATCTTCGAAGATCTTGTCCAACCATTCCCAGGAAGCCAGGGTTTTTTCGTCCATGTTCCCCTTGTCCAGCCAGCGGGCAATCTTGAGGAAGCGGTCCACGTGCTGGCGGGTGCGATTGGAAGCGTATTCCACGGTAGTTCCCGTGGTCATGATGAATGCCCAGTCACTGGATTGCGCGAGAAGCAATTCCCGCATCGCCTGTTTGAGCAAACGGTCTTTTTTTGCATCGTTTTGGTTGCCGTGGCGATGTACCAGCTCGGTCATGCGTACGATCAGCTCGTCGAGGTGGGGGTACACCCAGTCGTTGGAACCGTTTATCCACACCTCGTTGTAGCCGTTTGCGCCCCAGGTAGAATCCGCGGGAGTGGCGATTTGCACGCTCTGCACGTGTTGCTCGATGAATTCCGGGGGGGTGATCGGTGCAACCGTATCCAGCGTATGCAGTTCCCGGAAGAAGTTCTCGATGAACATCGGGCCTTCGAACCACCAGTGGCCGAACAACTCGGCGTCGAATGGTGCTACCACGATGGGCACCACGCCATCGAACGCGCGGTGTAACCCTTCCAGCTGCGCCTGTTTCTTGAGGGCGAAGTCCCGGGCATGTTCCTTCGCCGCTTGCCGTGCCTCATCGATGTCGTAAAAATCCTTTTTCCCCAGGTCGATGTTCTTCCCCGTGACCCGGTGGTACTTCATTCCCGTGTTCACGCGCACGCCCGAACGGTCGATGTAGGGGGTGATGTATTCCAATTCCCTGTCGAAACCCACGTCCCGGTAGAATTCCCGGTAGCGGAAGTCCCCTGGGTAGCCGATCTCTGCACTCCACACCTGTTCGCTAGACTCGGGATCGCGCCCGAAAACGAACACCCCGTTTTCCGTGAGAAGCGGGCGGTACACGCCGTAGCGCGGCGGGTTCTCCGCGAACCAGATGCCGTGCGAATCCACGAAGAAGTAGCGGATGTTTTCCTCCGCCAGGTACTTGTCCAGTCCCGCTGTGTAGCCGCATTCCGCGAGCCACATGCCTTTGGGCGCAACACCCAGGTGCTTCTCGTAGGTTTTGGCACCCGTGGTGACCTGCGCACGTACCGCTTGCGGGAAGCGGTTCATCAGGGGAAGGAAGCCATGTGTGGCGTTACAGGTAATGATTTCGAGGTTCCCCTTTTCCTGGAAGTGTCCGAATGCCTTGACCAGCGAACGGTTGTTTTCGGTTTCAAAGATGTGCAAGATGTCCTGGAAATCTTGGTGGTAATACTTGGCCATCTTGTGCTTGCGGGGATGCTCGGTGCGGGTGCGTTCCACTTCCTTTTCCGCCAGTTCGATGAGCTTTTGCATGTGGCGCACGTACTTGTCTTGTAAATCGTTGCTGTCGAGCATTTCCATCAAAGGAGGGGTGATGGACATGGTGATCTTGAAGGGAACGTTGTCCCTCTCCAGGTCCTGGAAGGCGCGCAAAATGGGAATGTAGGTTTCGGTGATGGCCTCGAACAACCACCGCTCCTCCATGAATTCCTCGAAGTCCGGATGGCGCACGTAGGGAAGGTGGGCGTGCAAAACCAGAGAAACGAATCCTTTTTCCATCAGTCAGAACCCCCTTTGCGTTTCTTCTCGGGCTTGGAAAACCAGCTGCCTCCACCCGAGGTAATGGACTGGCGGAAGTGCTCCAAATGCTCAATATCCATGGAAGAAAGCCCGATGTTCTTCACCTGCGGATTGGTGAGAATTCCCTTGGAGAGAAGCGACAGCTTTTCCCCGGAGTTCAGGTCTACCCAGCGCTCTTCCTTCTTTTCGGAGAACTGGTTGGGGGGAGTGCGTACCAGGTTGCTGCGCAGCACGGGGATAAACTGGCGCGCATCATCGTAGTAGCCAATCTCCGCGAGGTAAGAAGCGTTGGGCATCTGCACGTTCACGTAGAACTTTTTCATCCCGTTTTGCACCGGGTATTCCCACACGCGATGGGCGTTGTTGCGATCAAAAATGATGTAGGTAACGTCGTACACACGCAAAACCATCTGGCGATCTTGCTTTTCCAATGCTTCCAAAAGGTTCACGGTTTGGGGTGCAAAATCCCAGTAGAAGAACACCCAGTTTGGGTTAATGGGTAAACCCACGAGTGTATCCTTCTTGTAGGAGCTCGGCAACGGAATTTCCCTGGGTGGTTGCGGGGGAACAGGTTTTTCCACCTTCCTTGTGCCAAGGCTTCCCGCGCTGGATCCCACTCGTTTCATCTTGTCCAGTGTGCGTACGATACGCTCTTTAAGTTCCTTCTTTTTCATGCTTCGCTTGAAACTGATTCCAAGCGATTTGGCCATGCTGCGCAGCTCGAAGATGCGGGGATTTGCGTCCATCCGTTTTTCGAAGCTCTGTAATGCACCGGGATCGAAGGGAGCTCCCTGCTTTTCATCCAGGGCTTCCACCAACTCTTCCTTGCGCATCTTGTAATACCCCGGGATTCCCTTTTTCCGGGCCATTTCCTTCAAGTCGGATACCTTGCTCTGTTCCAGTGTTTCTTTTGGCGCCATCCTATCCCTCCTAACAATTTCCAAAACGAACGTTATTCCCAAAATTCCATGTACAACATGTGCCCTTGACCCAATCCGACTTCAACCCTTGGCTGCAGGGCGCTGTTGCTCAACAATTTTGCCTGGTAAAACGCTACCTGGGCGTTTTGTAGCGGGTACTCGAAACCGCGCAGTTCCAGTTGTTCGGCGCTTTCGCTCAAAACCACGAAAGACCAGCGCCTTCCCACGGTAGTCTCAAAAGCACGCGTTACCGGTCCGCGTAACATGCCCATGCAAAATTCCCCAGTTTGCACCTGGGCATCCATTCCCGACCGCATGCACCTATCCAGCAAGGGAATACAGGCCAGCGATTGATCCGCCCTGTCCCCCCACACACCGAACAGCGAGAGCACTTTCACTCCCGCGTTGGCGCACAGGTTCACCGCGAGTTCCGCGTCGAGTTCGTCCTTTCTCCGAGAAGCCACCAGGGGCACACATCCTCCTTGCACTGCCCAGTCAAAGTGCTCGGCGCGCACCGAATCCATGTCACCAACCAAAAAATCCGGGGGAAGATGCAGGGAATGGAACCAAGCCAATCCTCCATCCGCCGCTACCCGTAGCCTGGCGTTTCCAGATTGGCGCTGGAAAACATCCCAAACAGCCTTTTCCATTGGCGCTCCACCGCAAAGGACGGCATCTGGACTCGGAATATTCCTCTCCTGATTTGGGCTGGATTTCGGCAAAATCCCAAAAGAATCGGGTTTAATACCCAAAAACCTCCTTCAATCATTGGAATTTAACCCGATTATACACTATTCTGGGCATTTGTCAATTCAGTGTGAAACGAAATTTACCTCGTTCCCGGAAGTTGCATCCCTTCCGAGAAATCAGGTATAATGCTCGTGAAAAGAAAAAGGGGGGGTTTGATGCGACCCAATGGTAACTGCCTGAAATGGATCCTTGGAATCGTACTGGTGCTGGTTTTCTCCGGAATGGCGATGGGGATGACCCGGACGATTGCGGCGATGGAAGCCCGCATGGTTTTCGACGATACCCGCATATCCAGCGTTTTGGTGCGGTACGAGCCTGCTCCGCGCCGGGAAAACGCCTACCTTGCCGTGTACGTGTTTAACCGGTCACACGTGATGGAGCAAATGATGGTGCTGACCTACCCGCAGTTCCTCGGGTTGAACAACGACATGTTCGATTTGAGCATGATCACCATCCGCTGGCGCATCGAGAAAGCCGTGGAAGAGTTCCTGGAAGGAAGCGAAACACTGCTTGACCTGACGGGTATCGAGCAGGGAGAACTACTGAAATGAACGGGAACGTTCGCCCCCCCCTCATCGGGGGGTTTTTTTTCAGCGTTTTCCTTTTGTGTACCACCGTTCTGTTTGGGGGATTTTCGTACGCGGTGGTGCATACCGGCCAGGTTGTCCATTTCTCCGATCGAACCGCCATACCACCGCCCATGGAAGGAAACGCCTTCTTTGGGCAAGACGCTGACTACCTGGAGAACATGCCCCAATACGTTGACAACGGGGATGGAACCATCACTGACCGGGTTACCGGGTTGACCTGGGAACAGGAAATGGGTGAGAAAATGACCCTGCAACAAGCCCAAGTGAAGGCCAAAGAATCGCGCCTGGGGGGGTACAACGACTGGCGGGTTCCCACCCTCAAGGAGTTGTATTCGCTCATATTGTTCACGGGGCAATCGGGGGGAGAGAAGGCGGGGAAGTTGTTCCTCGATACCCGGTATTTCGTGCAACCCCTGGGAAACACGGCCAACGGAGAGCGGGAGATCGATGCGCAAACCTGGTCTCGCACATCCTACACGGGTAAAACCATGCGCAACATGGACACGCTTTTCGGTGTGAACTTCATCGATGGACGCATAAAGGGATACCCCACGCACGATCCCCGCACACGGCAACCCCAGCAAATGTATTTCCGCCTGGTCCGCGGGAACGCGGAGTACGGCAAAAACCATTTCGTGGAAAATGGGGATGGTACTGTTTCCGATCTCTCCACCGGGTTGATGTGGCAAAAAGAGGATAGCAAGCAGGGGATGGATTGGGAGCAAGCACTCCAGTACGCCCAACAGCTGGAACTCGCGGGATACAACGACTGGAGGCTTCCCTCGGCGAAAGAATTGCAATCCATCGTGGACTACACCCATTCCCCCCAGCTCGACGGATTACCCGCCATCGATCCACTTTTCCAGGTTTCGCGGATCCGCGATTCAGGGGGAAATGCCCCTTTCCCCTACTTCTGGAGTGCCACGACACACCTGGATGGACCTTCCCCGGGAAACCGTGCGGTGTACATTGCCTTTGGGGAAGCGCTGGGCAAAATGAATGGGCAAATCTTGGATGTGCATGGAGCGGGGGCGCAGCGAAGTGATCCCAAGAGCGCGGGCTCCCTTTCCTACCCGCGGTACATGGGTCCGCAAGGAGATGAGCTGCGGGTGTTCAACTACGTGCGGTGCGTGCGCAACATCGATCAGTAGATCCAGCGGGAAACCGCGTCCGCGGTTGCCTGGATCACCTTGTTGCCTCCCTCGCGGTTCTTCCAGTACAACGCGGTGGAAAGCAGTTCCAAAACGTATAGTTGGGCCACCTTGGAACGGAGGGCCCCACTCTCGAAGGGAGACTCGCGCGTGGGGGTGAGCAACGCGAAATCGGAGAAACGGGCCAGCGGAGAACGTTCGTAACCGGTGATGGCCACCACCGCGCCGCCATTGTTTTTCACGATGCGGGCAATATCCACGATTTCCAGCGTACTTCCACTTTGGGAGAACGCCATCAGAACATCGCCTTCGCCAAGTTGTGCGGCCATCATGGCCTGGAGATGGCCATCTGCGGCAGTCTGGCAGTTCAACCCGATGCGCATGAACTTGTAGAATGCATCCTGTGCGGTGATGCCCGAGGCCCCAACCCCCACGATCAGGATCTTCCGAGCCTTTTGCAGCAAGTCCACGCAGGCCTTGAGGTTGGATTCCGCGATGAACTCGCAGGTTTCCTGGATCACCGTCTGGTTTCGGTGGGCCACCAGGTGCTTGAGTTGTTCCAAGTCATCGGGGTTAAACGGGTGGTCCAGGTTCTTTTCTTCCTGGCTTTCCAGCGTGGCAAGCGCGATCTTGAACGCGTGGAACCCCGAAAACCCCAGTTTCTGGCAGAAACGCACGATGGAACCCTCGCTCACCTTCAGCAGGTCAGACAGCTCGGTGAGCGACATGTAGATCACTTTCCCATGGTTGTCCAAAACGTGGTTGGCAATCACCCTTTCGGTGCGCGTGAATGAATCTTTCCTGGTTTCGATCTTGAGTAAGGTATTTTCCCCCGGCATGCTTTTCCTCCCTCGTTGAATGTTTCATTGTACCACAAGCCGAGGATTTCCACGTTTTCGGAGGAACCTTTGCCGAAAAAAGGAAAGAACCGCAAAAAACGGAAGCAAATTGGAGAAATTCTCAAATAATTCGCTCTGACCATTTCTCAGAGCGATATGTTGGTTTTTGAGAATTTCTCCATTTGTTTTATAATGGAGAAAATTCGGAAGAAAACAGCGGGAGGGAAAGTTGTGGCATACGCATTCCTGGGCGGATTGATCGTCTCCTGTCAAGCGGAAGAAGAAGAACCCCTTCATGGCTCCATTCACATGCAGAAAATGGCGCTCGCGGCGCAAATGAGTGGGGCGAAAGGAATCCGCGCAAACTCTCCGGAAGACGTGCGCGCAATCAAGGAAGTGGTTTCGCTTCCGGTGATCGGGATTTTCAAGGATCGCAACCCCACCTACGACGCTTTCATAACCACCACGCGCGCGCAGGTGGACTTGCTCGCCAAATCGGGAGCCGATCTCCTCGCGCTCGATTGTACGAGAGTGTCCCGCCCCGAACCCCTCCCGGTCTTGTTTGAGCACATCCGCAGACACTACCCCTCGCTCCGAATCGTGGCGGACATCGCCGACTTGAAAGATGTGAGAACCGTTTTGCCGCTTCGTCCCGACTTTTTTTCCACCACCCTTTCGGGATACACCTCCTACTCCCAGGATGCCCCGAAACCCGACCTGCGGCTCGTGGCGGAAATCCACCGCACCACGAACATTCCCGTTCTGGCCGAAGGAAACTACCAGACCCCGCAACAAGTGCGCCAGGCAAGGCTCAACGGAGCTTACTCCGTGGTAGTGGGGGGAGCCATCACGCGACCGCAGCAAATCACGAAACGCTTTGCCCGGGCACTGGGTGATTTGCAGCAAGACCCGCTTCTTGCGGTGGGGGTGGACGTTGGCGGTACATGGATCCGGGGTGTGCGCGTGGACCAGTGCGGGCACGTGTTTGCCCACGAGAAGGTTGCGACTCCCACCGATGCTGAAGAACGTGTAGATACGCTTGTGCAGCTGATTCGTTCGCTTCAGAAAGGGGTTGCCCAACACGTTGGGGTGGCAACCGCCGGAAGAACCGATCGCAAAAGCGGCAGGGTGTTGTTCGCCTCGGAAAACCTACCGGGATGGACAGGGATGGACCTGCGCAACCGCTTGCAACAGCGAATTTCCGTTGTTCCAACGGTGGAAAACGATGCGTCCATGGCCGCCTTTGCGCAGTGGAAAGAGTCTGGGGAGAGTTCCCTTTTCCTGGTGACACTCGGAACCGGAATCGGGGGAGGTTTCGTCTGGAACGGCCAAGTGTGGAACGGTTTCCAGGGTGGCGGTGGAGAAGTGGGGCACGTACATTTCCCCGGCTTGCAGGCTTCTTGTACCTGTGGAAAACAAGGTTGCCTCGAAACCGTGGCTTCCGGCAAGGCCATTTGCGCCAAAGCAGCGGAGCAAAATCCCGGGTTGCTCGAGGAGTGGGCCGGATACCTGGGATGGCTCATGGATACCGTACAAATGATACTGGATCCCGAGGTCATTTTCCTCGGTGGTGTGGCCGAGAAGTATGGTTCGGCGTTCTTGGATGCAGTGCGCCAACAGGCTCTTTCCCACAATCCGCAGATCAACCCCGAAAAGATCCGGCTTTCCACGGTGGGGGAGTGGGCCGGGGCAGTGGGGGCAGCGCGATTTGCGCTGGAATACCCGCCGCACTTGCTTCTGGATAGCGCCGATGTGGACCAAAACGGAGGGAAGGATCGATGAGCACGCCATTCTTCGACGTGGTGGTGGTGGGTGCCGGAATCGCGGGATGTTGCGCGGCGTTGGCCTCTTCCAAAATGGGGGCCCGCACCCTGCTCGTGGAAAAGGCACAGGTTCCCGGTGGACTGAGTACGTTGGGGTTGGTGCAGCCGTGGATGCGCTACTGGTTGGACGAACAGGTGTTGGTGAAGGGATGGTTGGGAAAGATTTCCCATCGCCTGAAAGAACGCGGGGGGCTGGAAGAAAATTGCCTGGATTCGGAAGCTCTTAAGCTGGTTCTTTTCGAGATGCTCCGGGAAAACGGTGTACAACTTTGGTTGGACACGACCCCGGTGGAAGTGAAGCGTAGGTCCACTGCCATCCATTCGGTGCACTTTTTTCACCACCACGGTGCCGAATCCCTGGTCCAGGGAAACACGTTCGTGGATGCGAGCGGTGACGGTGTGCTGGGAACACTTGCCGGTGCGCAGCTGCTGTCCGGTGATGAAAACGGGGAAAACCAGTCGTGCACGCTGATGTTCACGCTCGCGGGGGTGGATTTCGCGGCCATACGCAAAGACGTGGCGCAAAACCCCGACAACTTCCTGGGGTGGGTGAAGCCCGGAATGCAACTGGTTTCGGTGGGAGGATATTTCCGGGAAGTGGAAGCGGAACGTGTGCAAAACGGGAGTTTCCCGCATTCTGTTTTCTTCTTCGTGCAGTTACCCGGAGAAGGGCGCGTGACGGTGAATACTACCCACTTGGACCTGCAGCCGCTGCAAACCGTTTCGTTTTCCGAGGGGATGGGGTTGGCCCATCGCCAGGTGGAGCAGGTGCTTGGGTTCGCGAAAAGAAGGGTGAAAGGCTTCGAACGTGCCTACCTGGAAAAAATCGCCCCCGTACTGGGGGTACGGGAGAGTCGCCGGCTGAAGGGGCAGGTAGTGTTTTCCGGCGACGACGTGCGCTCCATGCAGCATTTCCCCGACGGGGTGGTACGTGGTTGCTACGGTATCGACGTACATCCCCGGGGTCAAAAGAAGTTCGAGGTGGACCGGCATGCGGTTCCTTCCTACGAAATGTACTACGAGATCCCTTTCGGTAGCCTTCTGGTGGAAGGGTTCGAAAATTTCGGGGTCGCGGGGCGTTGCTTCTCCTCCGATTTCGAGGGGCAGTCTGCTGCCCGGATTCAACCCACCTGCGCAGGGATGGGCCAGGCGATTGGAATTGCCGCAGCACTTTCCAGGGGGGGGCCGTTGAGCAGTGTTGACGTGGATCAAATCCGTTGGGAATTGGACAAGTTGGAATAAACCCGATGTATGCGGGGTAATCAAACAGGAGGTGTTTTCATGAAGAAATTGCTTTTCATTTCTGTGCTCGTATTGCTCGTTACGTTTGCCTTTGCCGCCCGGCCGGTGGAAATCGAAGTCTGGACGCTTTCGTTGTCTCCTACGTTCGACGACTACATGAACTCGGTGAACGAGGCGTTTGAAGAAGCCTACCCGGATATCAAGGTGAACTGGGTGGACGTTCCCTATAACGCTGCGCTCCAAAAACTCCAAGCGGCCATTGCGGCCAACCGCGCTCCCGACGCGGTGAACCTCAACACCATCTGGGCACTGGACATGGTGGGGTTGGAAGCCCTCGCCCCCCTGGACGAGTACATGAACGAGGTGGAGATCTATCGCTACTGGGAAAAGTTGATGGACAACACCCGCGTGGCCGGGAACTACTACGCCATTCCCTGGTACGCCAGCCCCCAGATCCTGATCTACAACCGCCAGATCCTCGAAGACGCCGGGCTTGACCCCGACAACCCGCCCAGCACTTGGGACGAAATGTTGCAGGCCTCCCGCATCATCAAGGAGCGCACGGGTAAGTATGGCTTCGAACCCAACATCATCGGCTACGAGGACCTGATCTTGGAAGGCGTTCCGCTGCTGTCCGAAGATGGTGAAAAAGCAGCATTCAACACCCCCGAGGCACTGGCAAAGCTCAACTGGTACATCACGCTGTACAACGAGGACTTGATCCCCCGTTCGCTTGGTGGATACACTGCGGGACAGCAGAATTACTCCGCGGGCAAAATTGCCATGTACCCGGTGGGCATGTCCATGCTCAAGCACGTGCAGGAGAACAGCCCCAGCATCTACGAGGTCACCGATGTGGCTCCTATTCCAGTTGGAGAGGCCAGCATCATCAAGTCTCCCATGATGAACATGGTGGTTCCCATCAACGCACCCCATCCTGCCGAAGCGGTGAAGTACATCCTGTGGCTGACATCCGCTTACTGGCAAGTGGAGTTTGACAAGCACGCCACCATCGTTCCGTCCACCAAGATTGGGCTGGAACAGGAAAAGGAATTCCAGGAAATGGCGAAGACATCTGCCAATGCCCGAGCGCAAATCATGGCCTCCAGCTCCATGGAGAACGTGGCGGACATTGGGTACATCGCTGGCCTGGAAAACGAGAAGTACGCCGAGTTCCGCCGCATCATCGGAGATTACTGGATGGCTGCCATCAAAGGGGAAATTCCCGCACAGGAAGCCCTGGACAAGGCCGAAGCCGAAATCAACGAACTGCTGCAAGACTGATTGCTACACCGGGAGGCTCCTTCGAGGAGCCTCCCTTTTGCTTGTTTCGTGAAACCGGGGAGGAGATCGCATGAAGAGAATGGGGCAAATCCTGGCGCTTTTGGTGCTTGCGCTGGGGCTTTTCTTGGCGGCGTGGAACGAAGTTCCGCTGCTACCGGGGGTGTGGCAGGAGTTTTTCGAGTACGCCACCCCTTCTGAGCTCTTGGGGGGGCTGTTCCTCGTGGGGGGAATCCTGCTGGCAGGGGTTGTACTGGGTGTGTCACTCTGGAAAAGGCGCACGTTGCTTGCAGGCCTGTTGGGGGTTTCCGGGGGCATGCTGCTTTTCCTGGGTGCCTTTTTCCTCGAGAGTTACTTCCGCAACTGGAACCCCTTTCCCTGGATCTTCCTCGGGCTGGCGCTACTGATCGGCAGCCTGCTGATCTTTGCCTCGGGCATCCGCAAGGTGCCGCAGAGACGGGTGCAAACCTACGTGATCGCCTTCATGTTCCTGCTGCTTCCGCTCACCATCATGGGCATCTTCACTTTTTACCCGCTGTTTCGTGGCGTGGTGCTGTCGTTTGCCAAGTACAACATGATCAACGGCAAAACCCAATGGATCGGGCTGAAAAACTTCCAGGAGTTGTTCGACGACAAGTACTTCTACATCTCGCTGCAGAACACCTTCAAGTACCTGGTGGTGGTCATCCCCATCCAGTTCTTTTCGTTGGCGCTTTCGGTTCTGGTGAACCAGAAGATCCCCGGCATCAAGTTTTTCCGAACGATGTTTTACCTCCCGGTGATCACCGGCGCAGTGATCGTTTCCCTCACATGGAAATGGATCTACGCCCAAGACGGGCTTTTGAACTACATACTCATGAGCTGGCATCTCATCAAGGAGCCCGTGCTCTGGTTGACCGACAAGAACACCGCGCTGTGGGCGGCGATGTTCGTCACGCTCTGGAGGGGGTTGGGATACTACATGATCATTTACCTTGCGGGGTTGCAAAACATCCCGTCGGACTTGTACGAGGCGGCATCCATCGACGGTGCGACCGGGTGGACGCGCTTCTTCTCCATCACGCTTCCTTTGATGCGCCCCACCATCCTGCTTTGCTCCGTGCTGTCCACCATGGCAGCTTTCCAGGTGTTCGAGGAAATCTTCCTGCTCACCGGTGGGGCGAACAGTACCTCCACGCTGGCGTTCGAGGTGTACGACCGTGCCTTCGTGCGCTACAACTTCGGGGAATCCGCCGCGCTGGCCATCGTGCTGTCGCTGATGATTTCGGTGTTCACGGTGATCAACTTCAAGTTCTTCGGCGCGGGAAAGAAGGCGAAAGCATGAGCGCCCGACGAGCGGTATGGATACGACGTGGTACGATTTACGCGCTACTGGTGCTGCTGGCGGTTTTCTTCTCCTTCCCCTTTTTCTGGGTGCTATCCACATCGTTCAAGACGGCGGTGGATGTGTACACCTGGCCCCCGAAGTGGATCCCCAATCCCCCCACGCTGGAGAATTACCGCATCGTGCTGCAGAAGTTGCCCATCTTCCGCTACTTCTTCAACACGCTGCTCATCACCGGCATGGGGATTTTGATGAACGTGGTGCTGGCGGCGCTTGCGGCGTACCCGCTGGCACGGTTGCGTTTCAAGGGGCGAAACCTTATCTTCACGTTCATCCTCCTTCCCATGATGATCCCCATGCAGGGAAGCCTGATCGTGAACTTCATCACCATCATCAAGATGAACCTGTACAACAGTTACCTGGCGGTGGTGCTGCCCAGCGCAGTGTCGATCTTCGGCATCTTCCTGATGCGCCAGCATTACCTTTCCATCCCCAAGGAACTGGAAGATGCAGCGCGCATCGACGGTTGCAACGAGTTCCAGCTGTGGTGGCGCATCATGCTGCCCATGGTGCGGCCCGCCACCACCTCGCTGGCGATCTTCTCCTTCACCGCCTACTGGAATTCTTTCCTGTGGCCGCTGATCGTGCTCAACGACTCGGAGAAATTCCCGTTGCAGGTGGGGCTGTCCAACTTGAGTTCCATGTTCGAGGGCAATTTCCGGCAGATCTGCGCGGGCATCATCATTTCCACCATTCCCATCCTGGTGTTCTTCTTCTTCACCCAACGCTTCTTCATCGAAGGCTACCAGGGGGCACTCAAGCAATGATACCGGATCGAGGGAGGAATCTCACGATGGTTCGAAGGCTTCTGCTGTGCTGCATCGCAATGCTGGCAACGTTGGGGACACTTTTTGGCGCCACCACGCAGCCTGGGTTGGGGGTTTTCCTGTCCAAGACCTCCGAGAGCTTCTACGGGAAGGCGGTGTACAACGATGTCACCCGCGGATTGTTTGACCTTTTGGATTCCCAGGGGATTGCGTACCACGTGGTTTCGACCGATGAACTACTGGCCAGCGGAGTTCCCGGTTTCGTGAAGTTGCTCATCATCCCGTCCAACGCTGCGGTTACGGATGGGGAAGCCCAAGCAGTGGAGGAGTACCTGTTAGCCGGCAACCGCGTGATCGCCGGGTACGAGTCCATGCTGCGCAACGCCGACGCTTCACTGCGGGAGAACTACACCATCGGGGGATTCTTGGGTATCCAGTCGCCGGCGTGGGTTCGCGGTCCCTACGATTTCATGCGTCTTTCCCAGGAGGGAAGTGCGTTTTTCGGGTTCGATGCCCCCGTGAACATCCCCATGCCACGTGGTTTCACCTTCACCTTCGAAACGGTTGATGCCAGCGTGCTCGCGTTCTGGGCAAGGGACGAACAGGGCACTGCCAGCACGGATTCGCCCGCGCGTAACGCGGCTATCGTGCTAAACGATTCGGGGCTGTTCTTCGGTGAAAATGTCTTTTTGATGCTCGACTACGATCCGCTGATGCGGGCGCTGTTCCTGGGGGCGATCCAAAAACTGGTGGAGCTTCCCCCGGCCAGCGTGGACGTTGCAAAGGTGCGGTTCGTGGCACTGCAAGCAGCATGCCAGCGGTTTTCCACGCAGTTGGGAGCGGTTTTTTCGCAGATATCCGACGCGCGGCGCGCTGGCATCGTGGAACGCTGGGACGAAATTCGCACCCGCGTGGAGCAGATGAAAGAGCAAGGCTCCCCGGAAATTCAGGAGGTGGAAATGCTCATGCAAAAGATCCACCAGCTCTCCTACGAACTGTTACCATCACCCGTGGTGCAGACCCGGGCGATGTGGCTCGACCACGGTGCGATGGAGGCCACGAAAAACCCCGACGGGTTGCGTGCCATGGTAAAACGCTTGCACGAACTGGGGTTCAACGTGCTGCTGCCCGAGGTGCTTTGGAGAGGAACCAGCCTTTCGAACCGCCTGGGGTACTACCCGCCCGACCCGGGTTTCGCGCATTGGAATGAAGATCCGCTGGAGGTGTTGCTTGACCAAGCGCACGAACTGGGAATGGAAGTGCACGCCTGGACCTGGGTGTTCGCCAACACCTACTATGGCGTGGAAACCCAGGTGATCGCCGAGCACCCCGAGTGGATGGAACGGGATCGCTTTGGCAACGTGTTCGCGACGGATGCCAGCAAGACGGGTTTCTTCTCCCATTCCCACCCGCAGGCCCGTGCCTTCATCCAAGGTGCCATCCTCGACGTGCTGGACACCTATCCCTCCTTGGACGGTATTCACCTGGACTACATCCGCTACGAGAACAGCGATGTGATCGACCACGGCTACGACGACTGGTCCGTGGCGGCGTTCCGCCAGCAAACGGGTATCGACCCCTTTTCCATCGAAAAGTACTCGCCGCAGGAAGTGACCTGGCACCTGTGGAGGGAGAACCAGGTTTCATCCATGGTGCAGCAGCTTTCCGAGCAGCTCAAGGCAAGGAAACCCGGGTTGTTGCTCTCCGCAGCGGTGGTGAACTCTCCGGAAGGTGCGCAGGCCAAGTTCAAGCAGAACTGGGAGCTGTGGGTGCGAAACGGCTGGCTGGACCTGGTGTTTCCCATGAGCTACACGCCATCGCCCGAAGATCTCCAGATCCAACTGGATTCCCAGGCGAGGGTCGCACAGGGCAAGACCTTCCTCATCCCGGGGCTGGCTCTATTCGGTATCCCCGATGCCCAAACGCTTGCCCGCGAAATCCAACTTGCCAGTGAAATGTTCGAAGGGGTGTGCCTGTTCGCGCTTGCCTACCTGGAGCAGCTGCCGGAGGAAATGGCCACGTGCGGTTTTTTCCGCAACCCCGCGGTTCCCGCGCATGCCCCGCTGGAACAGGTGCTGGCACGCCTAGCCGAAGCGCAGGAGCCATTGCTGGAAAAGTGGGCCAGTGAGGGGCGGCTGTCGGAGAGGGAAAAGGAATGGGCAACCTCCGCCTGGCAAAACATCCTGCAGCGCACGCAACAGGGCGCGGGGCTGGAGGAAACCTGGAATGCCCTTTCCGAAGCCAAACGGCAGGTCACCCCCAACGTGAACGACCCGGAGATTTCCCGGCAGCTCATCGATTCGTTCTACCGTGCCATCGAAGTGTTGCGCCCCCGCTGGTACATGCAGAGCCGCGTGGGCAAGAAAGCTTACACCGCGGAGAAACCCGCGAACATGGTCGTGGTGGAGCAGCCCGTTTCCATCCCATCCGTGCACATCCCCTATGGAGATTTTGGGGAAGAAGCGCTGGGACCCTTCGTGTCCTACGATCTGGGCAAAAGCGTGCAGCCCGAAACGTTCGTGCGGGTTCGGTACGACGAGCGGTTCTTAACTGTGCAGTTCGACGTGAAAGAACCCGACATGGACGGACTGCAAGCCATCAGCGGTGACCGGGATACGAGGGTGTACCTGGGAGATTCGGTGGAGGTTTTCCTCTGGCCGGACGAATCGAAACTGGAATACAAGCACTTCGTTCTTTCCCCGCTTCCATGGGGAGCTCCCACGGTGTACGACGAGGCAAACTTCGACGCCAAGTGGAACGGTTACTGCGAGGCCAACTCCTGGCAGACCCCCGAAGGCTGGCGGATCGAATGCCAGCTGGATCTGCAGGAACTGGGCGTTACCCCGAAAGAAGGAGCATCCTTCCGGATCAACTTCAACCGCAACCGCTGGCGCTCCAACACCGCCACCTACTCGGGCTGGAGCTGCACCTACGGATCGTTCCACACGCTCGAGCGCTTCGGCTATGCCGTGCTCGCCCCGTAACCCATTCGCACAGGAGGAAAAAGATGTTCCTGCAAGCCAACCAACCCGAATTGGGGTACCTCAAACACCTATTGATCGTTCCCACTTCCACCGACCCCGAGGATAGCCTTCCCTCGGTGTGTTTCCTGGAGCAAGGGGGCAAACCCGTGGACTGGTTTTTCGATTCGTTCCTGCTGATGCCCCGCATTTCCTCGGGTAATTTCCTGGGCGCGGACGTGAACATCGGCACCACCATGTCTTCCGAGGGGGATTTTTACGCCGTTCCGTCGCCAAACCCCGGGAACAAGAGAGACTGGAAAGAGGCCATCGAAGCCATCTTGCTGGGTGCCCAGGCCCTGGGAAAAACGGTGCAACAAGCCCGTGAAAAACTGGGGCCTCCTGCGCACCCGCGAAACGTAGTGGCGCTGCTTCCGTACCCGGGGATCGGGCAGGCTACTTTCGGGGAGCTGGAGGGCCACAGGTGCAATTTCTCCACGCTCGGGCAAAACCTGGACCGTGCCACGCGCGATCGTTTCCGGGCGTGCAGCTGGTACGTAGACGAGTTCCTGCGGCGATGGGAAGAAGCACCGGGCACCGAAGGGCTACATTTCCTGGGATTCTACTGGCCCTTCGAAACGGTGTACCGCGGGTGGGAAGTGGATGATCACTGGCTGCTCAAGGAATTGAAGAAAAGGATCAATGCGCGGGGATACAAGACCTTTTGGATCCCCTTCTGGAGTTCCTACAACACGCACTTGCTCGACGACTACCAGTCGTACTACTTCGACGCCGCTTTCTACCAGCCCAACTACCTTTTCTACGAGAAACTCGAGGGTGTTGCGGAATGCGCCCGTGCGGCGAAGCAGAGGAACGCTGGCTTCGAAATGGAGTACTACACCTTCCTGGACGAACCAACCCGGGTTGGTTTGGAGAAGTACCAGCGCTTCCAGAAGTACCTGGATACTGGGGTCGAGCTCGGGTACATGCACGGAGCCTGCGCCTGGTTCGTGGGCGGAGGGATACGATCCATGCTCAAGGATCCACGTGAAAGAAACGTGTACCGGCAAATGTACCGCTTCGTGAAGGGAACCTACGGGAGGGAAGAGAAATGAACAAAGAGAAGTTGCGCATCGTGTACCTTCCCGTGGACGAGCGTTTCTGCACCCGGGATTACTTCTTGCTGCTCGCGCAAGCCGCGGGGCTGGAAGTGGTTACGCCACCCCGGGAAATGCTGGGCCAGAAGAAAATCCGCGCGGACGTGGATGGGCTGCATCGCTGGTTGGAGAGCAACGTCCATGGTAGTGAGCTCTGCGTGCTGTCGATGGAGATGCTGTTGCACGGGGGATTGATTCCCTCGCGCATCAACCTTTGCAGCGAGCAAACGCTCCTCCACCGGTTACAGGTGCTCAGGAGCATCCGTCCGCGCGTCAAAAAGCTCTTCCTCGCTTCCACGGTCACCCGTATCCCCAAGTACGATTCGGACGACGAGGAACCGGTGTACTGGGAGTACTTCGGCAAGAGGATACAGGAACACTCGCTGCAACTGGCACGACAGCTCGTGGGGAGCACTGTTACCGCGATGGAGAAAAGCTACGCAAGCCCTCCCCAAATCCCCGAAATCCCTAGCTGGATGCTGCACGATTTCTACACCCGGAGGAAGCGCAATTTCCACCTGGTGGAACACGTGTTGGAGCTGGTGAAAGAGGGTTGTGTGGATTTCCTGAATCTGACGCTGGACGACAACGGCGAAGGAAGCCTTTCGGTGGTGGAAGCGGGGCTGCACGCACAGAACGCAGAACAGCTGGGCATCTCGGGTAAGGTGTCGATTCACCCCGGAGCGGATGAAGCCCCCCTCGCCCTTCTTTCCCGCGTGCTATGCGAGGAACTGGGACAAACCCCCTTGTTCGAGGTTTCGTTCACCTCCCCGCAGTACGCACACCTCGTGCCTCCCTACGAGGGTTCTCCCCTTGACCAAAGCGTAACCCAGCACGTGGAATGCTCCGGCGCAAGGGTCGCGAAGCCCGGAGAAGCCAACGAACAACAACAGGCCATCCGGCTGGTGGTGCACAATCGCTTACCCGGAGACTGGGGGGAGAGCTCTGACCAGCAGATGAACAGCCTGATGCCCGGCATGTACGATGTGTTCGATGCGCTCGCCGAGGGGCAGGTTACCGGCATCGCCGACCTGCGCTTCCCGAACGGTTCGGATGACCGGGTGATCGACCGATTGCTGGCGAAAAGAAGGGACTGGACGCGGGTAAACGTTTCGGGCTGGAACACACCGGGGAATTCCCTGGGAACGGTGGTTTCCCATTCCATCGTGCAATGGCTGGGGGTGCAGAAGTTGCTGCCGGTGCAGCGCGAGAAAATGGAACAGTTCGCTGCAACCCTGATCTTGGAGCACTGGGGGTACCAAGCACATGTCCGCCAGAGACTTCGAAAGGAAGCACCAGCCCATGGTTGCACGCTGTGGACCTTGCTGCCCGACGAGCAATGGGCCCTTTGCTTCGTCCGCACCCAGATGCAACACTACCTCCAGAAGATCGAACAAGCCTTCCAATCGCAGTGGGAAGCGGAATACTTCTTCCCCTGGCACCGTTCCTTCGAACTGGGGATCGTTCTACACGAATAATTCTGGTATAATGGGGGGGAAACAATTCACAGGAGGTTTTGGATGGAAAACGAAAAGCCCAAGTCGGACCCGCAAAACAACTCTTCGAAAAACCCTTCCCGAAGGAGGAATCCCAGGAAACGACGCCCACAACAAGGGAAAAAGGAAAGTGTACCCCCCCAAAAAGATTCTCCAAAAAGCGAACCCGTGCGGCAAGAAAAGCAGGTTGCTACCGCGGAAAGTGCGGGGAATCCGCCCGGGCAAAAGAAAAAATCCCGAAAACCCCGGAACCGCCGGCGAAAACCAGCTTCTCCCCCCACGGGCAAGCCCGAGGCTTCTCCTTCCCCATCCCAAGGATCCCCGGAAATCGCGTCGGATTCCAAGTCGAACCGCTCGCGGAAACCCCGTGGCAGACCGGAAAAGAAAGTGGAAAAAGTGCCGGATGGTTTTGAAGTAGGAAAAGCCGTGGAAACGCAAAACTGGTTGCAGGACGATTTCGACCGCTACTACCGTGCCGTTTGCGCCGCGGTGAAAAAGGCACCCATCAGTGAAGAAGGCATTTTGAAAATGAGCGAAGTCTGGGTGAATACTTCGCTACCGCTTGACCTGATCGTGGAAGTCATCCAGAGCAAGGGGTTGGAGGAAGAGATCCCGGTGAAGAAAGTTCTGCTGGAAGGAAAGACCATCTGGGAGCGCAAACCCCAAGAGCCCTCCTCCGAGATCGACCTGGTTTCTGGTTGACATCATAGGGGCCATCGTGTATAATTGCCCCGAAATTGGGAGATCGTCTAATGGCAGGACTGCGGACTCTGGATCCGCCAGTGGAGGTTCGAGTCCTCCTCTCCCAGCCAACTTTACCCGCGCAAAAATACCGGGGGTTCGATTTGTACGAACCCCCGGTTCGCATTTTTACTCCCCTTGAGCAAAACCAACCGCGCCGTTTTTCCCACCCTTCCATACACCGGAACCATGTTCTTTGGAACCATCCGCTGCTGGTGCAATGCGTCGATCCATTCCAGCCCATGCACAGCGGGGAGAACCAGGAAAAACTCGCCGCGGTTTTTCAGCAACCGCGCCAACCCCGCCACGAACCCGGGGAGGTTTTCTTCCGCAAGGGAGCGTGCGTCCCGGCGCTGCTCCTGGCCGTAAGGCCTTCCACGCTGGAGGAAAAAGTGGGGAGGATTGCACGCCAGCACATCCGCAAGGGGGATTTGCGGTGCCTTGGGCAGATGGGAAACGTCGGCTTGCACGAACGAAACCACTTGCTCCACCCCGTTCTGCTGCGCTCCCTGCTCGAATGGCACCGCGAAGGAAGGCTGCATATCGATTCCCACACCCGTCCATCCCCGCCAGCGTGCCAGCGCGAAACTGACAAAACCGGTTCCACACCCGGCTTCCACGAATGAACGCACTTTGGTGGAGGCATTGGCACCACAAAACCACGCCAGCAAAACACTGGCGTGCGTGACCCGAGCCTGCACCCCCGCTTCCACCGTGGAAATCCGGTGGGCAGGGTAGAACTCTTCCAGGAACTGTGGGAAATTACGGGGTATCTTGCACAATGGGTTTCGGAGTGTTGGGGAAGATGACATCCTCGCTCTCGAAGGAGAAGCGGCCTTTTTGGAGGATGCCCACGCCGTTCTTGCTCAACGAAGTGGAAATGGCCCGCACATCACTGTTGAGGATCGAGATACCGGTTGCGCACTCCACGATCTCGCTCTCCAGGATGGACAGGTAACTGCTCTGGTCCACGCAGATCCCGCAAATGGCACCGGTAATGGTGGACTTTCGCAGGTTCAAGGTAGATGCGCCCAGGATCGAAATGGCCGTCTCGCTGGCGACGAAATCACAGCGCGCTGCGGTGCCCGCGGAGAATTTTTCCAGGCGCAACGCATTGGGTGCTTGTATCTCGCACAAATCCAGCGTGATGTTGGAAAGGCTGCCCACTCGGATGGCGCTGCGGCTTGCCAGGATGTTGACGTTGTTCATGGAGAGGTCCTGCACGTTATCCAGGTTCACTCCTTCGACGGATTGAAGGGTGGAATCCAGGATTTTCAGGGTTTGCAACGAATCGCCGAAAACCAGGGTGGTTGCCTGGATATCCATCTCGCTCAGGGTCAGGCCATCCGCCTCGGAAACGGTGGCGAAAACGGAAAATCCGAGCGAAGAACCCTGTTGAATCATGGCATTTCCGTTGCGGTTCACCGCCAGGAACACACCATCGTTCCCCTGCAGGCGAACCCCTTCCAGCCATAGCTCACCCCCGTCCAACGTGATCAACGCATGCGATGGATCGGTGCGATCTTCGGAACGAATCAACGATTCCTTCTCGGATGGGGAAGGAATGACGAGCATTTGCCCCGCCACGGATAGGCTCCCCTGGTTTTGGAACTGGATCTCCACACCCCGCTCCATGGCCAACGTGACCCCTTTTGCCACTTCCAACGGCTGCTGGATCACGAAAGGTGAGTAGGTCGTGGTCAACAAGGTGTTCTCCTGCAGCGAAACAATTTCCGGGGAAATGGCAGGTGTGTAGGTTTGGTCATACGTACGCACGGGATAGGAAACCCCGCTTTCGTTTCCCGCCAAATCAAACGCGGAAACCCCGTACTGCAAGTACCGCTCATCCGTGGAAAAGAAGGGTTCGTCAACCGTTCCCAATAGGTCCCAGTTGCTGCCATCGTTACTGCCATACACCCCGTAGGAATCCTGGTCAACGTCTTTTTCCCACGTGAGCTCGAACTTCTCACTGCGCGCCTCGATGGAAGGCTGGTTAGGCGTATGGGGCGGTGTCAAATCCACGAAAATGTCCTTGCGCAACAGATTCAAGTGTCCCTTGGAATCCTTCAGGCCGATCCAAAGGGTTTGGGTTCCCTCCGGGAGCGCATGCAAGTCTAGCTTGATGGCGCTATCGCGAATGCGAACCGGAAGGTTACTCATCGTGGCCTGGGTTTCCACCTTTTCCACGGGATCCCAGTCGTCGAAGTACCAAACCTCCACGCGATCCAGGTTTCCTCCCAGCAACGAAGGAATGGGTTTCTCCAACTGCGGGGGATCATCACGCAGCGTGGAAAACTCCATGGACTCCGAGCGGGAGCGATTGCCCACATCGTCCACGGCAACCGTTTGCAACAGGTATTCTTCTCCCAAACGTGCGGGGATTTCGAAAAGGCCAGAAGATTCCGAGAACACCTGCTTTTCTCCCGGGAAAACTTGCACTTCGAAGTGGTGGAAATCGGGAGGGTATTCCAGCAAGCGGGCGGAAAGGAGGATCTTCCCTGCTACCAGCCGCGCCTGAACCCTCGGGGAAGCGGGTGGC
>DAOPKN010000002.1:39503-151014 GCA_035391225.1 Thermotogota bacterium | reverse complement strand
CATACGCGAAAGGGCGAGGAGCGGGTTTCCCACACATCAGGAAAGCTTCTCTGGGACCGCCGCAGCCCACTGCGGCTCCCTGAACACATCCCAGGTCAAATGAGCCGCACTGGGGTGCGGCGGTCCCAAAGTGCATACGCGAAAGGGCGAGGAGCGGGTTTCCCACACATCAGGAAAGCTTCTCTGGGTGCGCCGCAGCCCACTGCGGCTCGCTGAACACTTCCTAAGGTCGAATGAGCCGCACTGGGGTGCGGCGGTCCCAGGGAGGGCAGTTTTCGGTTTTTTCGAAGAAGCGGAGGATGTTGCGGGCGATGCGGCGTTTGAAGAGGATGCTGGATTTGTGTCCGGCGGGGATGGAGACGACGGTCTTGTGGGGAAGGAGTTCCAGCAGTTCTTCGGTGGCCTGGCGGGGGATGAGGCGGTCGAAACGTCCGCGGATGAAGAGAAGTGGTTGGGTTACCAGTGGCGCGAAGCTCAGTGAATCGTAGGCGTAGCAGGGTATGGGCGCGCGGGTGAAAATGTCTTCCACACTGCGCACGTTTTTTTTCACCCAATCCACGGGATCTTGGCGGTAACGCGTGACACAGTCGTGCTCGTTTTGGCAGCCGTAGCGGTTCACGGCTTGCAGGTTTTCCGGACGCATTTTCAGACCGTAGGGGGCGGGGGAATGGAAGTTGATCCAGCGCCAGTTCCCGCCGGTGATCAGGAGGCTTGCTTTCTGGAAACGTTTCTCCAATCCCAGCGCAATGGTTCCGATAATACCCCCGAACGAAACGCCCACGAGAAACAACTTGCCGGCATCAAACCCCGGCTGCTGTTGCAAGAAATCCACGCTGGCACGTACGTCCTTGGCTGCCTGGTGGAAGAGAACCACGCAGGTGTCTGGTTCCAACGAGTAGAAGGGCTCGCCTCCTTTGACCCCCGGAAGTGCACGTTCCCCGTGGAAAGGAAGAATCAAGAATGCTGTACGGTATCCCTTGGAGCGAAACCGGCGGGCGTACCATTGCAGGTGGGGAATGTTGCCATCACCGATGCCGTGCAGGAAAACGATGTCGCCCTTGACGGGGCAACCGGGCGGGGGGGAGAAAAGGTGGAGGAAAACCCGATCCTTAGGGTTTTGCGCACTTTGGTAGGGCGTTGGAAAACAAACCACCTGGTAGTCTTCCTCGTCCATCGAACGTATGTCTTGCAGGTTGGGTGGCGTGTAGGAATACAACGGCACTTTCTTTCTCCTCTTCGCGGGATGGGACGTGTATTATACCACCTAAACTGCAAAGGATCACACATTACCACCGCATGATGACCTGGGTGCCCTGGCCAGGTTCGCTTTGGAACTGGATGTCGATGTCGAGCTTCTGGGAAATTTCCCGGGCGATGGAAAGACCGATGCCATGGCCTTCCGCCTGGCGGTTGCTGCGGGAGCTGTCCACGCGGTAGAAACGTTCGAAAAGGTTGGGAAGCTGGTCGGGTGCGATTCCCACACCGTGGTCTTGCACCTGGATGGACCGCGCCTGGTAGGTGATCTCCACGGGTTGATCCGGAGCAGAGAACTTTACCGCATTGTCCACGAAGATCAGTACCAGTTCGGCGAGTGCGTCGGGATTGCTGTTCAGGCTTGCAGGAAATGCCTTTTCCTGGAACACGAAAGTGCGGGAGGGGTATCTCCGCTGGATCGAAAGGTTCAGGTTTTCTCGCCAGGGAAGGCTGGCAAATTCTTGTTTTTGCAGGCTTTGTTCTTCTTCTAACCTTCCCAGTTGGAGCAGCTGTTCGATGAGTATCCGCATTTCTTCTGCCGTATCCCGAATGGCTTCCACCGATTCCTGGGCGGTTTGCGGATCGCTTAGCCCCCATTTTTCGAGCAGCTGCGCGTATCCCTTGATACTCGTAACCGGTGTCCGTAGCTCGTGTGCCACGTCGGAGGAGAAGCGCTTCTGCAATTCAAACCCTCGCTGGATCTTGTCGAGCATTTGGTTGAGCGATTGTTGGAGTTCCACGATCTCGCTGTTCTTCTCGCGTGTTTCAAAGCGATTCTGCAAGTTCCGGGTGGTGATTCCCCGGATTTGGCGGGTGAGGCGCAGCAAGGGTTGCAGCGAGAATTGCGCGATCACCCGCCCCAGGAAGAAAGAAAGAAAGATCAGCCCTGCAGCGAACAGGATCAGGCGATTCCGCATGGTGGAAAGGGTGTGCACCACCGCGGTGATTTCCTGGATCAGCCAGTAGGTTTGGGAGTCGATGGAAAAGGGGATGCCCAGGAAGGAAAGACCATCACGCTCGAAGGTTCCCAGGCTCACCTCGCTTCCCAATCCAAAGGGATCCTGGATGATTTCTCCGGCTTCCCCATTTTGATCGACTTGTACGATGTACAACCCCTGCACAAGTTCCAGGCGCATCGGGGTGTTCACGAACCTTCCCTGCCCTCTGTTCTGCCCCGGCAAGAAGAAGAAATGGGCGGCATTTTCTTCCATTTCCGTTTGCACGGATTGCAACAGCACTTCCCGGAACTGGAAGAAGAAAAAGAACACCCCTGAAAAGGAGAGCACGGCAAGGATTAGTGCGTTGATCCACCCAATCTTGTGCGAGAGTTTCATCTTCCGTTCACCCCTCCCGGATGGTGTACCCCACGCCACGAACGGTGCGGATCAGTTCTTTTCCCGCCTTGAGTTTCTTGCGCAGGTAGTTGATGTACACTTCCACTACGTTCGGGTTTGCGTCGAAATCGATTCCCCACACCTTTTCCAGCAATTCTTCCTTGGAAATCACCTGGTTGCGGTTTGCAGCAAGGTAGGAAAGCAAATCGAACTCGGTGCGCGAAAGCGGGATTTCCTTGCCATCCTCTTTCACCAGGTAACTCTCGGGGTAAATATCCAGCGATTCTCCCAGCGAAACCTTGCGCGCTACGGGCTTTTGTTTGCGGCGCAACAGCGCGGAAATCCGGGCTTTCACTTCTTCGAGCTCAAACGGCTTGGTGATGTAGTCGTCGGCTCCGGATTGCAACCCTTCCACCTTGTTTCGGGTTTGGTCAAGCGCGGTGACCATGATGATGCCGATTTCCGGGTTCAGCTGGCGCACCGAGCGTGCCACTTCCACGCCGTCGATTTCCGGGATCATGATATCCAGCAAAATCACGTCCGGCGTGAATTCTTCCACGGTGTCCAACGCCGCCATGCCATCGGAGGCGATGCGCGTTTCGAAGCCTTCGTGGTTGAGTTCCAGCTGCAGAAGGCGCGCGATCTTGGGTTCGTCTTCCACCACCAGTATGCGTGTCATGGTGCTTGGTAGCCTTCCACGAAGGTACGAATTTCGCTGACTTCGATACCCATGTTATCGCTCAGGTCTTTCAGGCTGGCGGTCAACGGGGTGTCAGCAGGAATTTGGAACTGCGCAACCATCTCCTCGTACCCCGGGAAAGCCGCCTTGAGCTCGGCGAGCGTGGTTTTTCCGCGAATATCCAACACTCCACCTACAACGAGCGGGGTGGATGTCCCCTGGTGCTCTTCTTGTACGACTGTTTCGGTGGCTTGCCCCAGCTCCAGGTGGATTCCGGAAATCCAGTAGGTGTACACACCTGCATCCAGTTTCTTCAGTGCATTTTCCAGGCTTTCCTCCATTGGGATCCCTTGCTGTGCCAACGAGTCTTTCCACTCGTTCACGTCGATGTGCAAGTGGCTTTCCAACTGGGAAACGGGGAGAGCGTAGGAATCGATCACCAGTCGTAGCGATTCGGGCGAGAACACTTCCACTTCTTCCAGGATACCGAGTTGCAGGGGGATATCCTTGAGCTTGGTTTCCGCACTCAAGGTCGCGGGAAGCCCAAGGATGTGGTACATCGGTCCCCGGTTGATACCGTAGTTTTCCAGCACTTCCTGGAGAGTGGAGGATCCCCGAATGTCGGTGGTCGTTTCATAGGTTTTCACCCGCTCGGTGACGAACGCACCCGAGACAACGGAGATCATCAGGGGAACGGCAAAGGCCACGATCACCAGCAACGCGTACCATCCCTTGTTCAACGCCCATCCGGATTTCTCGGGGTTCTTGAACACGGGGCGAAGGGTCAGCGTCTTTTTTTCGGGCTGGTTCACGGGGCAGCTGTCCACGCACTTCATGCAGCGGTTACACAACGTGCTGGATACCATGGGCTTGTTGGCAACCGGGATGTTCATGGGGCATTTCTTGTCGCACAGGTTGCAGGAGATACACGTGCTCTTCTTGCGCTTGATGCCGAAAATGCTGATGCGGTTGAACAAGCCGTTGAGCGCTCCCAGCGGACAGGCATAGCGGCAGAAGGGGCGCTCCACGATCAGCGAAAGGCCCAGCGTGAGCACTACGACGGCGATTCCCGTCCAGGTGATCTCGTCACTCCAGATGTTGAACAGGTTGTAGTAGGGATCGAAGGGTTGGAACATCAGCTGCACGGTTCGCGCGGTCTGGATCAGAACGATGCCAAGCACCACGTATCGTGCCAGCGAGAGGATGCGGTCCACCAGGTAGGGAACACGGTTGTACCGCTTCCCAAGCAACTTGCGCCCGAGCTTGCCCACCCATTCCTGCACCGTTCCCAGCGGGCAGATCCAGCCGCAGAAGGAAGCTCCGGTTAGGATAAGGAGAACGAGTAGGGCAATGAGCATCTGGAACGTGGACTGGTGCAACTTTTGCACGTAATCCCCGGTGGAAAAGAAGGTGTAGAGGGTCACCACTCCACCGAAGGGACAAACCGAGTGCAGGCTTGCCACCAGCGGCAGGTCCACGATGGCGTTCTCTTCCAGGTAATGGCCAACGGATAGGTACAACACGAACAAAAGGAAAAAGAGCTGGACGAAAAGACGGATGCGTTGCGTCATTGCTTTCTCACCTCACAACTTGAATGGGAAAAACTTCTTCCTCGTAACCGTTCTTGGAGCAATCCTTCCACACCTTGATCCAACCATCCCCTGCTTCGGTGGGAATGACCTTCAACCAGGCTTCGTACACGTCACTGGAAAGGGGGGTCCATGCTGTTTTGCCAAGGATGGCCAGCCCCTCTCCCTCGAAGTGAATGTCCTCTTCCAGCGAGTCCAACACGCAACGGCGATGCGTTTGGTGCAGTTCCACGCGCACGTAGAACTCGCTTCCGATCAGCACCGTTTGCGATTCGACCTCGAAGGTGAATTCGCAGGAGAAAGCCATGACGGCCAGGGAAAAAAGGATTCCGACGAAAAGAAATTTCTTCATGATTATACCTCCTGTAGGGTTTTTTTGGTTTTCTCTCGCATGCTGTACGACCATTGGTCCTTTGGGCAAGTGTGGCAGCATGATCCACACAGGATACATTCGGGGGAAACGCTCATATCTTCCCGAATGGCATTGGAGGGGCAACTCCGCTTGCACAACCGGCAGTTGACACACCCCGCTCCCGCTCGGAAGCGCACGGGCCTGACGAAGCTCACCAGGGCAAAAAGGGCCCCAAACGGGCAAAAGAAGCGGCAAAACGGACGGTACGTCACCACTGATAGCCCCAGAAAAACCAGGGTGAGGATCCAATTGAATCCCCAGGCATCGAAGGTGAAAAGCGCCTTGAATGGGGAAAGATCATCCAGAACGTGGGAATCGAACAGCAAGCGCACAGCAAGGAATGCCAGCACGCCGTATTTCACCCAGGAAAGGGCTTTTTCCAGTTTTGGGGGAATGTTGCGCTTCCACTTCGACACAAAGAGCAGTTCCGAAAGTGCCCCAACCGGGCACACGTTTCCACAGAACAGCCGCCCCATAAACAGCGTCACGACGATGGGGAGGGAAAACAGGATCAGGTAAGCGGTGTCCCACTTGAAAAAGATGTTTTGTACCGCAGAGGTTGGACAGAGGTATCCTCCCCAAAGGAACCCATTGACAATCACGCTGGCGACCAGGATGGTTTTCCGGATGAGAGAGAAGTAGCGACTTTTCTTTCCCCAGAATAGCAGCCCCACGCTTACCCCGAGGAACAGGGAAAGAGAAAGGATCTTGCCGGGCATTTGATCCAACCAGAAATCCGGTGTTTCTTTTTGGCTGGAAGCAGTGCTTTGGGGAACGCTGGAAAAGGAAACATCCGAGGGAGGACCAAAATCAGCCAAAAGCGATAGGCTGGCGAGAACAAGTAGTAGGAAAAAAACAAGGGTCTTTTTATGCAAAAACCATCGGGACATGGTTTCACCTCCAAATGTATGTCACGGGGCGATTCTAAACCATTGCCCTTAAGGCTTCCTTAGAAAAGTTGGTTCACATTAGGGGTTTGGAACAGGAAAATCACTGAGGGTGGCAGAACCAAGGAATTGCTCCAGGGTGGTGGGAGAGGGTTCGAAGAGAAGTGCGGCAGAGTTTGCCAGGTAGCGTTTGCCAGTGGGTGGCGGGCCATCCTGGTAGAGGTACCCCACGTGGCCTCCACAGGAAGCGCAAAGGATTTCGACGCGCTGCATGCCGAAACGGTTGTCCGGGGTGAAAACCACCGATGTGGGCGAGAGGGAATCGAAGAAGGTGGGCCACCCGATTTCGTTGGGGTATTTTTCCGTGGAGCGGAACAGTGGTTCCCCACAGGAGGCACAACGGTATGTCCCGGGTTGGAAGAAATCGTAGTAGGCGTTGCGGAAGGGTTCCTCGGTCTCTTTTTTGCGCATGACGCGGTAGGTTTCGGGCGAGAGGGTTTTGTTCCATTCCCAATCGCTCTTGACCACCACGAATCCCTGCTCGCGCAAGGCTTGCTGGCGCCTGTTGTCTTCGAAGCCGCGAAACATCATACCAAGGGCTACCAGCCCCACCACAGCAAGCATCAGGAATCCAAACCAGGGTTTTTGTCGGAACGAAAAAAAAGAGAAACGCATGGGTGCCTCGCTTTTCGATTCGCTGACCTGCATGGAGTATAGACACGTATGCGGGTTCTTTCAGGCCAGGGGAAAAATGCGTCGTGGTTCTGGGTTACTGGCAGGATTATAGCACGTTTTGCAGGGTTCGCGAAAAACGTGGAATGTTGGAATGGGCACCCAGGCTTTGTGCTTTCGTGTATAATTGGAAAAAGGAAGGGGGCGATCGTTTTGAAATGTTTCTTCGCACTTGTGCTGCTTCTGTCGCTTTTCTCGATAGCTTTGGGCAATAACCCGGTTCCGGATTCCTGGATCGATCCAGATGGGGGGTTTTTTTCCTGGCAAGGAGACCCGAACGATTCACCGACATCCGTGTATTTCCGACTCGCCGGTAGCAAAGAGCTTGTTTTCGTGATGTTGCACGGTTTCGGCGCGAGTACTTTTTCCTGGCGGGAATGGTATCCCCGCTTCGCCAAAGTGGGGACTGCGCTGGTGTACGATCGCCCGGGTTTCGGCTTTTCGTCCCGACCTTTTGACCCAGGAACCTACGCCGTGGACCCGTATGCGCCTGCCGCGCAACCCCAAATCTTGCACGGTTTGTTGGAATCCCTCGGCCTTGCCCAGAAACAACTGGTTTTGGTAGCGCATTCCGCGGGGGCGGGTGTGGCGGTGGATTTCGCGCTGGCATACCCCACGCATGTCCGTGCTCTGATCCTGATCGCACCGTCGGTGAAGGATCCTCCACGATCCTTGTTGTCCAGCGTGATTTCCAGTCCCCTGTTTCCCATTTCCTGGAGTCCGGTGCAGCGCCTGCTGGAAAACATGCTCTCCGGGGTGCTGGACCAGGCATGGTACGATGCGTCTCGTCTCACCCCGGAAATCCGGGAAGGGTATGAGAAACCCACCCAGGTGGAAGGCTGGGAAAAATCCTTGATGGCGTTTACCCGTTCCCAAACCCCACAAAACCGCATGGACAAGGTGGGGGCTCTTTCCATGCCTGTGCTGCTGCTCAGCGGGGATGCGGATCAAATCGTACCCCTTTCCCAAACCCAAGAGTTGCAGCTTGCCATTCCTGGCAGCCAACTGGTTGTGGTGGAGAAATGCGGACACCTTCCCCACGAGGAATGGCCACAAAAGAGCATGCAGTCGGTGCAATCGTTCCTGGAACTTCACCAGGTCACCATAGAGAAAGGATGGTAGACACACATGATCATTCGCCGGAGATATGGACAAGGGGCTTTCCCCGGGATCGACCCGCAAGAGGCCGGGATTCGTGTTTTGGAATGGGAAACCCTTCCCGCGAAGCAAAGGGAAACCCTTTCCGCTTGGGCCCCGGACGTTTCCTTTTCCCTGAAAAACGGATTTTTACGGCTGCAGCGCACGTTACCCGCAGGAACCATCGTTGGCCTGGGAGATAAGTACGCTCCCCTCGACAAGCGTGGAAGGGAATACACGTTCTACAACACGGACAACCCTTTTCACCACCCGGGGAGTGACCCGTTGTACAAGTCGTTTCCCTTTTTCATCCTGGTGCACCCGCAAAACCCACTGGGTTTTTTCGTGGATCATACCGGTTACCTCAAGATCCGAATGGATACCGAAGGAGACGGGGTTTTCGAGTACATCCTTAAGGGTGAGGGAATGGTGGAGTACTGGATCAGCGGCGCAAGCATCGCGGAGATCGTTGCCTCGTTCACCCGGTTGACCGGGAAGAATGCTGCCGTTCCCTTTTGGGCCCTGGGTTACCAGCAAAGCCGATGGGGAGCCATTTCCGAAGCGGATTTGCTGGGGCTGGCCCATCGCTTCCGAGAGGACGGGTTCCCCTGCGATGTACTGTACCTGGACATCGACCACATGGACAACTACAAGGTGTTCTCCTGGAATGGCAAGGCATTTCCCCATCCGGAGCAAACCATTGCCGAGTTACATGGCCTGGGATTCAAGGTCAGCGCTATCCTGGACCCGGGGATCAAGGTGGAAAAGGGGTACCCGGTGTTCGAGGAGGCCAAGGAGCACTATTTCCTCAGGAACGCCAAGGGCGAAGACTTCGAGGGGGCGGTGTGGCCAGGGCGTACCCGTTTCCCGGATTTCTTGGATTCCGCTGCCCGAGCCTGGTGGTCGGAGAAGGTGGCCCAATGGGCCCAAACGGGGATCGACGGGGCATGGAACGACATGAACGAGATCGCGGTGTTCTTCTCGGATGCGGATATCCGTGAGTTGCAGGAACTGCTGCACGAACTCAACGTGGACGCAGGGATCGATGCACTCAAGAAGATGTGGACGCTCGGATCGTTGGGGCAAAAGGATCGGGGGGACGAACTGTTCCACCTGGATGGAACCCCGCACCACCAGGTGAAGAACTTGTATGGCCGGGAGATGGTACGCGGCACGTACGAGGGATTCAAGAAGGTTGCCCCGGAGAAACGCCCTTTCTTGATTTCGCGCTCCGCGTATCCGGGCATCCAGAAATTCGGTGGGGCCTGGACCGGCGACAACGCCTCCTGGTGGGAGCATCTGTTCGAGGAGGTCATCCGGGTTAGTTCCCTGGGCCTTTGCGGGGTTTTCTACGCGGGATGCGACGTGGGGGGGTTTGGCGATAACGTTTCCCCCGAACTACTGGTGCGCTTCTTGCAAATGGGAGCCTTCTTGCCGCTGTTTCGAAACCACGCAGCCTTCAACACTCATTCCCAAGACCCCTGGGCTTTCGGCCCCGACGTGTTCGCGATACTCAAGCGCGTTGTGCAGATGCGCTACCGCTACTTTCCCTACCTGTACAGCCAGTACATGATGGGGATCCGAAACGATTGCCCGCTTGTTCGCCCCCTGCTTTTTGACTTTTTCCAGGACCCAGTATGCTCGGGTATCGAAGACCAGTTCCTTTGCGGGGACGCCGTGATGGTGGCCCCCGTGACACGCCCGTCGGTGCGGCAGAGGGCAGTGTACTTCCCGCAAAGGGCACTGGATCTGAACGATGGCACGGTCTATGAACAGGGATGGCACGGGGTTGGTGCACCGTTGGAACACATCCCCCACTTCCTTTTGGAGGGACACGGGTTGGTGAAAGGCCCGGATCGTGTTTCACTGCAAAAGGTTGTGCAAGGACCGGTGGAGCTTTCGCTTTTCGGGGAGAGGGGCTCCACCTTCGTGTACTTCGACGACGGGGTTTCCGAGCAGTACCGGCAGGGGGCCTTCTCTTTGTTCCGCATTTCTTGGGACGAGGGGCAACTCCACGTGGAGGAAGAAGCAAAGGCAGCGATGGCCGAGGAATTCCCCTGGAATATCCAATGGATACAGCATAGCAACAAGCGCCAGTGCAAAGGGGTGATGCAGCCAGATGGTATTCGCTGGGAAGACATGGAGTAAACCCATTCTCCTGGGATGTATCGTGCTCTTGCTCCTCACCGCATTTCCCGGGATGGCAAGGGAGTGGAAGAAGTATTCCACCGGGTATTTCGATATCGTTTTCGAGCCCGGGCTCGAGGAACACGCTGCGCAGCTTCTCCGGGAAGGCCCCGGGATCTACGAGCAACTTTCTGCCTTTTACGGCATCGAACTCAAGAAACGGTTGCGCGTGTACTTGATGGACAACGTGGATTTTTCCAACGCCTACGCGGACTTTTTCTCCAACGTCATCGTGATTTACGTGAACCGTGTTCCGGGATCCTTCCTGATGAACACCTTTGATTGGTGGGTTCCCTTCGTGTTTTCGCACGAGCTCACGCATATCCTGGTCGCCAACAAGCCTTCCACGTTCAAGAACATCCTGGGGGTGTTCGGCCATCCCGCGAAAATGCTGCTGGACACCGCACTCTCCCCGTCCTACCTACACGAAGGGGCTTCCATTTTCTCCGAAAGCCTTCTCTTCCCGGAAGCGGGGCGCATCCATGACCTTGCCTTCCGGTCGTACCTGTGGGCGGAGTTGGAGCAAGGGAATTTCTACGGCTTCCGCTTTGCCGGAGGCTTTTCTTCCCCGGTTTTCACCCCAGTTGGCATGAATTACCTGTACGGGGCTTCTTTCTTCGATTTCCTGGAAACGAAATACGGAACCAGCTCGGTTTCGGAACTGGTGGGCAAGCAGATGGACGGTTTTCCCTGGTCGCTGAAGGGAAACGTGCAAGAGCTCACGGGTAGGAAACTGCGCGAGGTGTACGAGGCCTGGGAGGCTTTCGAATGGGAGAAGTTCCAACAGAACACCCCTCCCAACGCCACGCGGCCACCACCGCTGGTGCCCTCCGGCTACCAAACGGGCATGCTGCGCGAAGCAAACGACGGGGTTTTCTTCGTGCTGCAACGCGAGGGAGAGGGTACGCAGTGGGTGTGGATGGGGCCGCGAGGCACCCAGAGCTACTGGGCAAACCCTTACCCGGTGGACTTCGACGTGAACAGTCGGGGAGAAGTGGCTTGCATATTCGGCTCGGGGGACGGCCTGGAGTCGTACGACCAAGCTTTGTACCTGGGAGAGTGGGAAAAGGAGCTTCTGGTAGTGCGGCAAATCCAACGGCCTTCCCAGGTGCGCTGGTGGGGCGATGATACGTTGCTCTTTACCACCCTGGAGCACGGGGGTACTTCCCTGTGGATGTGGCAAGTGGAGGAGGGAGAGCCCCAGCCTCTTTTGCGGGGAAGCCCGGATTTTTTCCTCAACTCTTTTTCCCCCTTTCCGGGAGGGGTGGTTGCCTCGATCACTTTTGGAGAGGACGCCTCGCTGTACCTGCTGTCCTTCTCCCCTTCCAACCCCTTCCCCATCGAGGTAGAAGCGTTGACGGACGCTTCCGCAAACGACTGGGAACCCTTCGTGAAAGACCGTAAGGTGTACTTCTCCTCCGATCGCGAAGGCGTTTCCCAGGTTTGGGAACTGGGGTTGTCCGATCGCTCGCTGCGAAGACTCACCCAAGATCCCCTCGGGGCAACCCAACCGGTGGTCGCTTCGGACGAGCTGGTGTACCGGGGATACTCCGCAAACGGGTTTTCCGTGTATTCCATTCCCTTGGAACCGCTTTCTTCGCCTCGTGTGCAACCGTCCGCACCAACTTTCGAAATCCAGGATGCGCACGATTCCACGGCCTTTTCACTGGAGGAAGGGTTGGAATACCAGAAACGCATCGATATCTTTTCCTTCCCCTTCCACACCTTTCCCGTCCCCCGGGTCTGGATTCCCCTGCTACTTCCACGTTGGGGAATCCCGTACGGTTTGGGAGCAATCGCGGGATGGGACGACCTGAAACAGTGGATCTGGCTGGGAATGTATGCAGGTGCTCCTGACCCGGAATTCGAGGGGCAAGATGTGCATTTCGCGATGTTCCAGTTGCTGCACAGGGGGAAAGTGCCCTTCTCGCTGGGATTGGACGAGTTGGACGGTGTGGTGAACGCCCAGCTCACCGTGGAGTATCCCATGATCCTGAGAAACACCGCTGACGTTTTGCAACTGGTTCCCCGGATCTCTTTTACCGCCCAAGACATCCTGGACTGGGATATGGATAACAATCAACTGGACCTGGAATGGAACATGGCGGTTGGGTCCGTGGGGTATCCCAACTACAGCGTGTATGCACCACGTTTCTACTCCCAGTTCTCTTGGAAGGGGAAGAAACCCGGTTTCCGAACGGGAATCGGCTTTCGCTTACCCTGGTCCAGCACGGGGATGTTCCAAGTGTCCGCGGTGGAAGATTTGGCGAAGGTCGGAATCGAAAGTTGGACACCACTTCCCGTCCCCCCAATCGGAACCCGCACGGGTAGTTGGCGTTTCAACGGTATGGCGGTGCACCTGGGAGGCTACGTGAAGAACGAGTTTCCGTACGTGGAAGGGTTGCTTGGCTTCCGCATGGATTTCGCCTTCCAGTACTGGGTTGACATACAGTTCCGGGTGGACCTTTTGTTTGAACCGGATGGAGTGCTGCCGGTGATCGGCTTTGATTTCAGCGACCTTCCGTAACCCCACGGGAAAATTTACCTTTTCTTTACACGGGGAGGATTTGCATTCCGGGAAAAAATTGACTATAATTATGGTCAAGTATTCCAACATCGGGGTAGAGGATGAAGAGACTTTCCGATTTGCATTTTTTGAGCATTGCCGAAGCCAAAAAGAACTTCTCCGAAGCGGTGAACCTCAGCCAACAAAACGAGGTGGTGGTTACGCGCAACGGAAGACCCACCAGCGTGCTGCTGGGATACGATCGTTTCGTGAAGGTGATGGACTTCCTTTCGCAAGTGTACGAGCTGTACTTGCTGGACGTGGGTGCACAGGGAGGTCCGGAAGCGTTGGATGTCAAGGGAATCGAATCGTTACTTGTGAATATGGAAGATGATCATCAGGAGGTGTAACTCGTGGCACAAGTTCTTTTGGAAAAGGTATGGAAGATTTACGACGGAAAGGTGGAAGCGGTGCAAGATGCCAACTTCACCGTGGAAGACCGCGAATTCGTGGTTCTGCTGGGGCCCTCGGGTTGTGGAAAAACTACCACGCTGCGCATGGTAGCGGGTTTGGAGGAAATCACCAAGGGCACCGTGAAGATCGATGACAAGGTCGTCAACGACGTGGAACCCAAAGACCGTGACATCGCCATGGTGTTCCAGAACTACGCGTTGTATCCCCACATGACCGTGTACGACAACATGGCTTTCGGATTGAAACTGCGCAAGTTCCCGAAAGAAGAGATCAAGCAGCGCGTGGACGAGGCAGCCCGCATCCTGAGCATCGAACCTTTGCTCGACCGCAAACCCAAACAACTTTCGGGTGGGCAACGCCAGCGTGTGGCCGTGGGACGGGCCATCGTGCGAAACCCCAAGGTCTTCTTGTTCGACGAACCTCTCTCCAACTTGGACGCCAAGCTGCGCGTGCAGATGCGTGCGGAATTGAAGAAGTTGCACCTTCGCTTGGATGCCACCATCATTTACGTGACGCACGACCAGATCGAAGCCATGACAATGGCAGACAAGATCGTAATCATGCGCGATGGTCGTATCCAACAAATCGGGGATCCCTACACGATTTACAACCACCCGGCCAATGTTTTCGTGGGCGGGTTTATCGGCACGCCCCCGATGAACTTCGCGGACGTGAAAGTCACGAAAGGCAAAGGTGGGTACGTGCTGCGGGAGACTTCCGGAGGATTCGAAGTAACCGTACCGGACAAGCTTGCCGATCAGGTCGCTCCCTGGAACGATAAGGAAGTGAAGTTCGGCATTCGCCCCGAGGATATCTACGACAAGTTGTATTCCATGTCCGCCGACGACAACAAGAACGTGGTGAAGGCCACCGTGGAAGTCACCGAACCCTTGGGAAGCGAAACCATTTTGCACGTGGTACTGGGACAGGCACAAGTCGTTGCCTCGGTGAACCCTGCCTCCAAGGCAAGGGAAGGCCAGCAAATGGACCTGGTTTTCGACATGAGCAAGATGCACCTGTTCAACCCGGAAACCGAAGAATCCATTTTTTAGCAGCTTTATTGGAATCCCATATCTTCAACGGTGCCGCTTCGGCGGCACTTTTTTTAGGAGGAGTTTCCCTTGTGTAGAATGGTTGCGGTTTTTTCTCCCAGAAACGAGCTTGTGCAAGATTTCTTGCCCGCTCTGTCTTTCCAGTCCATGTATGGAAGCTTGAGTCCCCACGGTGATGGCTACGGCGTCGCCTTTTTTCGAGAGGAAACATTGCACGTTCGGAAAGAAGTGGAAGCGGTTTGGAACCATCGCACGCTTTTCTCGGACAACGATCGCGGAAACATCTTGATCATGCATTCGCGGAAAGCCACAATGGGTGATCGGAAAATCGACCACGTGCATCCTTTTTCCAGCCATTTCGACGGCAAGGATTACGTGTTCTGCCACAACGGGCGCATCGGTGATTTCGAGGACCACCCCGAATGGATCGATTCGCGACAGTACTTCGAATGGATGATGAAATACATCCCCATGGACCCAGATTTTCCGAGCGCAATTCGCCTGGCAATCAAGGAATTGTTGCAACATGTCACGGATTTTTCTTCCCTCAACGCCTATTTCTCGGATGGCCATACACTTGCAGCTATTCGGGTCTGTCCCCCGGATGACTATTACCATAGCTTGTTTTGGAAGCAAGACCCGGAAGGCAGAACCGTGATCACTACCGAACGATGGGAGTACTTCCCCCATGTTCCTTGGAGTTCCCTTTCCCATCAGCACATGCTGCTGGTGGACGCTTCCGGTGCCAGGAGCGTGAAGCTGAACGGTTAATCCTTTGGATCCAGCAGATCCCGCAACCCATCTCCCAAAAGGGAAAAGCCCAAGACCAGAAGCGCGATCATGATACCCGGGAATAAAACCAACCACGGCGCCCGCTCGAAAAAGCGCTGGGATTCCAACAATAACCTTCCCCAGCTGGGCACCGGTGGCTGGGTCCCCAACCCGATGTAACTCAACCCCGCTTCCGAGAGGATGGCAAACGCGAAATTGGCGCTCACCAGTACCGACAGGGGCGAGAAAAGGTTGGGAAAGAGGTGGACAAGTGCAATGCGCACGGGGCCCACGCCCAGCGCTTTCGCGGAGTACACGAACTCGCGTTTCTTGAGCGAAATCGTGCTGTTTCGTACCTGTCGGGCGAAAATGGGGATGCGCACCACCCCGATCGCAACCATTGCATGGAAGATATTGGGCCCCAGCACACTCACGATGGCGATGGCGAAGAGCAACGCGGGGAAAGCGTACAGCCCATCCATGGTGCGCATCACCAGCTCGTCCACCCAGCGTACTCCCATCCCCGCCAAGAACCCCAGGAACAAACCCCCGCCAAACGCGATCAGGGTTGAAACGAGACCCACACCCAGTGCAATACGACTTCCCACCATGCAGCGGCTGAAAAGGTCTCTTCCATACTCGTCGGTGCCGAACCAGTGTGCCCACGAGGGAGGGGAGAAACGTGCCCGTGCATCGATGGCATACGGATCGTAGGGAGTGAACAACAAACTCAGAAGGGCCATCCCCAGCAGGATGGTCAACACCACGATTCCCCCCACCAGGCTTTTGTGGTGCGTTACCCGCAAAGTTGCCCGGCGAAAGTCTTCCGCACGGGAATGCCGGGGGTTCATACTTCCACCCTGGGGTCCAGCATGGCGTGCAGGATATCGGTGGCGATGTTGATGGCGATGGTGAAAAAACCGATCCAGAGAACGATTCCCTGTACCAGGGGCAAATCCCTCCGGCCCACAGCGGTGAGCAGCAAGCGCCCCAACCCTGGTATCGAGAAGATGTTTTCGATGATAATGGTTCCTGCCAGGATGGACGTGAGCTGCAGGCCGAAAACGGTAACGATGGGGACCATTGCGTTCTTCAAAATATGCTTGCGGAGCACCACTGCAGGTTCCACACCCTTGCTTTTCGCGGTCCGCACGAAATCTTCCCGCGAGTTGTCCAGCAATGCGTTTCGGATGATGCGGGTGAGAATCGCCGTGGAAACAAGCATGAGCGAAAAGGAAGGCAAGAAAATGGAGCGCAACCATTTTCCCGGGCTTTCGCCGATGGGTGTGTAGGACCCAGAAGGAAACCACCCCAACTTCTGGGAAAAGAACAGCAGCAAGAGGATGCCCAACCAGAACGAGGGAATCACCAACCCCGTTTGGGAAAAAAAGCGCACCAAAAAATCGCGCAGCGAATTGGGTTTGCGGAAGGCCCACACACCCAGCAGAAAAGAGACGAGCAGCGTGAGAGCCCCGCTGAGCAGCGTGATGGATAGCGTTGGGCCAGCAGCTTCCAGCAAAACCCCAATCACCGGGCGGTGGTAGCCGGTGGAATCCCCGAAATCCCCGCGAAGCAGGTTCCCAAACCAGAAAAAGAATCGGACCCCCACCGGAAGGTCCAATCGCATCTTGATGCGGAGTGCTTCAATGGCTTCGTCGCTGGCATCGAGTCCCAGGATCACCTGTGCGGGATCACCGGGAACAAGGCTAAACACGAAAAAAGTCAGCACGGACACCGCAAGAACCGTCAACAGACCGGTCAAGAGCCTTCGCGCAAACCAAGAAGGGGTCATGGAGCCTGGGTGATTTGCTCGATGGAAAATTGGTCGTTGGTGTAAATGCAGATCTCACTGGCAATGGAGAGGGCTTTTTCCACGATTTCCCGGGCCCCCATCGAAGTGTTTCGGAAAAGGGCTTTGGCCGCTGCCAACGCGAAAGCGCTCCCAGAACCAATGGCCACGATGTCTTCATCGGGCTGAATCACTTCCCCGTTGCCGGAAACCACCAGCAGCGTGTCGATGTCCCCCACGATGAGGAAAGCCTCGAGGTTCCGGAGGATCTTGTTTGTCCGCCATTCCTTTGCCAGTTCCACGGCGGCCCGCTGTAGGTTTTGCCCGTGCTTCTGGTACCGCTCCTCGAATTTTTCGAACAGCGTGAGGGCATCTGCCACAGATCCGGCAAACCCCGCCACCACTTTCCCGTTTCCCATCAAACGGGTTTTTTTTGCCTTTTGCTTCATCACCGTGTTCCCGAGGGTCACTTGCCCGTCCCCTCCGACCACCGTGGTGCCATCGCGACGTACTGCAAGGATGGTGGTTGCATGCATGGAATCCAAGGAAATTCCCCCTTTCGCCTGCGATTATACGGATCTGGAAAATGGATGTCAACTCCACCGCGAAGCACGTGCTATAATGCGGAAAGGAAACCATGAAGGAGGGATACTCTTGAACCAATCCGTACAATCCTTGGAACCCCGGAGGGTCTTTTCCCTGTTTGCACAGCTGTGCCAAATTCCCCATTGCAGCGGGAAGGAGAAGCAGATCAGCGACTTCTTGGCACAGTTCGGCCGAAATCTCGGCTTGGATGTGATCCAAGACCAGGCGTGGAACGTGATCATCAAGAAACCGGGAACACCCGGGAGGGAAAACGACGCCCCCGTGATTCTCCAAGGCCACATGGACATGGTGTGCGAGAAGAACCAGGACGTGGACCACGATTTCGAGAAAGACCCCTTGCAGTTGGAGGTGGAAGGCGAATGGCTCCGGGCTAAGGGAACGACGCTGGGCGGAGATGACGGCATTGCGGTTGCTTACGCACTCGCCCTGCTGGAATCGGATTCCATACCCCACCCACCCCTGGAAGTGCTGATCACCACCTCCGAGGAAACGGGGATGGACGGGGCCATGAACCTCGATCCGAAGCACCTGTCGGCAAAGAGATTGATCAACATTGACTCCGAAGAGGAGGGCATCTTCCTGGTGGGATGTGCGGGCGGGGTTCGCGGAACCTTCTGTTTGCCCTTTTCACCACGACCCGCGGCACCAAATTCTGCCGCGCTGCGGGTGCGGATCCGTGGGCTCAAGGGCGGCCATTCCGGCATGGAAATCGACAAGGGAAGAGCCAACGCGAATGTGCTCGCGGCAAGAGTACTGGCCCAGCTACTGCGCCAATTCCCGCTGCAACTCGCTTCCATTCATGGGGGAGCAAAGGAAAACGCCATCCCCCGCGAAGCGGACCTCGTGGTACTGCTTGGCGAAGAGCACGCCGACAAGCTGCTCTCGGTTCTGGAAGAGTTCGGCGGGGTTCTGCAGAAAGAGTATGGCCATGTGGATCCCCAGCTTCGCGTGGAATGGCAATGGGTTACTCCGCCGGAAACTGCCATGGAACCAACTGCTACGCAGAAACTTGCGGATGTTCTGCGTGTCTTCCCCAACGCTGTTCAGGGGATGAGCCAGCAGATCCCGGGCATGGTGGAAAGTTCGTTGAACCTGGGTATCATTTCCTGTTTCCCGGAGAACGTGGAGTTCCGGTTTTCCATCCGGAGTTCGGTGCAAAGCAAGAAAGAAGAAATCCAAAACCGCTTGCGTGCGTTGGCACGTCTTTGCGGAGCCAGCGTTACCTTCACGGCGGATTACCCCGCTTGGGAAATCCAAAAGGAATCCAAGCTGCGCCAGCTTTTCGTGGACACCTGGCAAAGGATGCACGGCGAACGCCCAAAAATCACCGCCATCCATGCAGGCTTGGAATGCGGTCTCTTTTCAGAAAGATTGGGAAGTGACGTGGACATGATTTCCATGGGGCCAGACATGAAGGACGTGCATTCTCCGGACGAAGCCCTGAAGATCCCTTCGGTGAAACGTACCTGGGAATTCTTGCTCCACGTGCTCGAAAACATGCACTGACCATCACGGTTCCAGGAGCGAGACCCGGGTTTTCTGTACCAGGGTGATGCGCGTCCCATGGTTGGGTTGGCTGTCGACGAGGATTTGCAGGTTCATTTTCTCCGCAAGTGCCTTCACGATGGCCAGCCCCAGCCCGGAACCGTTGACCTGCGCTCGCGCCTTTTCTCCACGGAAAAAGCGTTCGAACATCCTTCTCTTCTCTTCCGCGTTCATCCCCGGTCCATGGTCTTCCACCTGGATATGCAAGTTCCCCTGCTTTTCCAGCACGTGGAGGAGAACTTCACTTCCCTCGGGCGAGAACTTGATCGCGTTTTCCAGAAGGTTCCCCACCACGTGATCCATCCATTCCGGGAAGCCGTTCCATTTTAGCGCGCGGGGAATTTCGCTCTTGAGTACGATGTTTTTTTTCGCGGCCAATCCCTGGTAGGCGTCCAGCATTCGTGCGGAAAACGCACTGGAATCCATCTCTACCGCCTGTGCCGCTTCCAGCTCGAGTGTTTCCCCCCTGGAAAGCAACAAAAGCTTGTGAATCGTGGCATCCATGCGTTGGTTTGCCCGCCACAATGTTTGGATTTTTTTCTCCAGTTCGGGATCTTGCAAGGGTTTGGCGCGGATTCGTTCCAGCGTGGCTTGAATAATCGTGACCGGGGTCTTCAGCTCGTGGGATGCCTCGGAAGAGAAATCCTTGAGGTTTTGGTAGCTTTTTTGGATGGGTGCCAACGCCCATAGCGAAAGCCCACGGCCAATGATCGCACTGAAGAAAAGCGTGAGTACCAGCGAAAAAGCGGTGCGCCACCAGAGAAAGGCTTGCTTCTGTTCGATGGACGAGAGGTTCTGCCCCACGCGCATCACGTGTGGCCTTTCCCCATCCTCCCATTCGAAGAGTTGGGTAAGCACCCGAAACTGGTCCACTTGGCGCTCTGCTTCGTTGCTTTCCACCACTTGGAGTGTTTGGAAACCCGGTCGCACGTTTTCCGGTGGGAAGGGCAGGGGTTTGCCGAAGGTAAGCACCACTTCTCCCTTTCCATCCAACCACTGGATGGAGAGCTCCTCGGGAAGAAAGAGGTCTGCGAGTGGAAGCTGGGGAACGAGCAAGCGCTCACGGGAACGAATCGGGAGTTTTTCGATGCGAAGAAGGATCACTTTCATCCAGGCTTGGATCTTGTTGTCAAACTCCCGCATCTCGTTGCCCATCGTATTCAGGTTGAACAAAAGGAACAGTACGGAAACGAAAAGGAACAACAGCAACGAGAAGATCAACGTCCACTTCAGGCGTGCCTGGCGAAAGAGCGCGAATTCAGTGCTGGGTTTTGAAGGCATATCCCACCCCTCGAACAGTTTGCAACATCTTCTTTCCATCCTTGCCCAGTTTCTTCCGGATGTTCTTGATATGCGTGCGGAGTACATCGGTCCAGAATTCCTCGCCTTCCGCCCACAAATGCTCTTCCAATTTCTCCCGGGGGATCACCTCGTCCGGGTGCAACATGAGGTATTCCAGGATCTGGTACTCTTTCTTGGTGAGTTCCAGGGTTCGGTCTTCCAATTGGAAAACTCGCCGAAATAGGTCGAGGGTAAGGGAGCCGAACCGAATGATGTTCTGTTTTTGCCCCGTGATGTGGGTACGACGGATCACCGATTCCACGCGGGCAAACAACTCGTCCATGTGAAACGGTTTGGGCACGTAGTCATCGGCTCCCATTTTCAGCCCCTGCACCCGGTCTCGCACTTCTGCCAGCGCGGTGAGCATGATCACCGGGGTCCAGATGCCTTGTTGCCGGATTTTCTTGAGCAGGGCCCAGCCATCTTGCACCGGCAGCATCACGTCCAGCAGAAGGATGTCGTATTCCTGGTTGAGAGCGTAGTACATCCCCTCTTCGCCGTCCGCGGCAAGGTCAACGGTGAAATGCTTTTCTTGGAGCATTTCCTTCACCAGTTCCGCAAGGTCTTCTTCGTCTTCCACGATCAATGCACGCACGGAACATTATCCCTCCTTCTGGGCAAAGCTTTGGCAAAAGTATACTCTTGGTTCCATGAAGAATGCGTGAAGCGGGTTTTCGCAACGTGCTATAATGGGCGCATCAACCGGAGGTGGAAGCAATGGTGGTGTTCGATGGTTTCGGATTCCTGGGTTTTTGGATCGCCCTTGCGCGCAGCAAGATGGGAAAGCCTTGCACATTGGTTTGCGTTCCGGGCTTTCCGGACACGAAAGAAAGCATCCAGCGCAAAGAGCACGCTCAAAAACAACCGGGTCTGCGTTGGGTGCAAACCGGGGAGTACTCCCAAGTGGCCAAAGCCTCCTTGGCGCATTCCCCCGATGCCGGCACCGTGAACCTTGTCTTTCCCGGGACACTCCCCGATGCACTTCCTTGCATGGAAGAACTGGTCGAAGCTTTTCGGGACGTGCACCGCATCCGTGTTTTGCTGCTCTCTTCCATCCTGCAAAAAGGCAACCCCGCTTTCGCGAACTTTTTCGCAGCTTGCCGGAAGAACGGTGTTTTTTGCAGCCAGTACCTGTTTTTTGAAGTGTACGGGCCCTGGGAAGACTCCGATTCCACGTTATCGTGTTGGGCGCGGGCACTTCAAGACGAACAAACCATACCGATTTCCGCAAACCCATCTGCTTCCCGGGACTGGACGTACGTGGAGGACCTCGCTTCGGTGTGTGCCGGTTTCCCGGAGCATCGCTTCCAAAAGGAGTTCACCGCTTGCTGGGAGCTGGGGACGGGCGTGGCAACGCGGGACTTGAACGCCATCCACAAGCTGGATGGGGTGCTGAACGGCGTCGCCCGGGTTGTGCTTTCCCCCGAGCTTCCCCCCGTTTTCCCCGAAGACAAGGTCGCCAGCGGAAAGACCTTCAAGAAAGCCTCGGGGCTAACGTTCCGTACCCCCTTTTCCACGGGGCTCAAGCATTGGGCAAACTTCTTTTTGCTTCAAAAACCCACTCCGTAGAGGATGGGCTCCCGTTTTTCCAAGTAGCGGCAAAACAGTACCCCTTCCCCACTGGGGAGAAAACAGGGGTAGAAATCGTCGCCTTCCCCAACGGAAAGGGCACGCACGGTGTTGCTCTCGAAACCCAGGTAGTGGATCTTGAACCGATTCTGCGGGTTCGCGCTGAATAGGACCCCCTTTCGATCCGGGGAAAAGCGGACATCCATTTCGTTTGCGGGTGTTTTCGTCAGTGGCACCCAATTCTGGCTTTCGAGGTGGAAAAGGGAAAGATCAAATTGGGCATCCTGCAAGGCAGAAACCACCACGTACGTTTCGGAAACATCGAAGGATTGGATGGGAAAAGGGCTCACGCAAAACGGCTCGGGGTACTTTTGCCCGGTTAGGGGATGCACGCGGAACACGACATTTCCTTCGGAGAAAAAGACGAAACCCCCGAACGAACGGATGCAGTTGATCTGTCCCCGGGCGATTTCCACGGAGGGAAACCCCGTAGGGTTCCAAGGGTCCATCCAATGCAGCGACCAGTAGGAAGAACCGCTTTGCAGGAAAAAGAGCTTGCCTTCCACCAGCACGGGGAAGGTCTCCGCCAATTCCGGCAGGACCACGGGGAAGTGCTCCCCCGTTTCCATGTCGCGGATCCAGGTATTGGTGTTCCCCGTTCTCCGGTCAGAAACGTACAAAAAGTGTGCCCCCGTGTCGGAAAAGCCGGGGTACTCGTAGACGTGCTCGGAAAAGGTGAGGGGAATGGCCTTGCCTTTTCCCGGTTGCGCAAGGAATTGCTGTAGGGAAACCCACTGCGCCATGTCCAGCGCGGCGGAGTACAAAAGGTCCGCGGTGTTCTCCTGTTCCAAGGGAATGCGAAACTCCGGACCAGAACGTTCCGTTAGTTCCAAAACGGCTTCCCCGTTTTCTCCGGTGACAACTCGCAGCGATACTCCTGTACCCGCGGGCAGGGAGAAACCCCAGGCACTCCAATGGTCTTGCAGCACTTGAACCCATTTTTGCGCGTTTTGCAGCTGCTGTTTTTCCATGCCCGAAGCGTAGGCGATCTGCAACCCTTGCGAAAAGAGTGAGAGCGGAAGCAGCAGGGAAAGCAAAAGCAGCCACCGAAGGCTTTTTCGGCGCTCAACACACATGGATCTTGAGCAGGTTCGTGGTCCCCGCGTGGCCCCAGGGAATGCCGGCGGTGATAATCACCCTTTCCCCGCGGCGAATCAAGTTGCCGTCCACGATGGTCTGTACGGATTTTTCAATCATTTCGTCGGTGCTGTTGGTTTTGTGGATGAGCACGGGAAGAACACCCCAGACGAGTGCAAGGCGGAAATAGGTGCGGGGATCGGGGGTGGTTCCGACGAGCATGGCGTTGGGACGGTACTTGGATACTTGACGGGCGGTTTTTCCGGTCACGGTGGAGGTGATAATCACCCGGATTTCCAATTGTCGGCTGATGTCCCAGCAAGCACGGGAAATGGCTTCTTCCTCGGAATCCAACAAAGCTTCCAGGAAGAGATCTTCCCCGCGGTACTCGCTTTTCAGCTCGTCGAGGTGCTCCTCGATGCGCAAGGCAATGTGGTCCATGACCTGCACCGACTCTCGCGGATGCTTTCCCACCGTGGTCTCCGCGGAGAGCATGATGGCATCGGTACCATCGATGATGGCATTGGCTATGTCAGAGGCTTCCGCCCGGGTGGGGCGGGGATTCTCGATCATGGATTCCAGCATCTGCGTCGCGGTAATCACGGGCTTGCTCTCTTGGTTTGCCATGCGAATGATCTTTTTTTGCGCGAGCGGAACGTCTTCCGTGGGGATTTCCACCCCAAGGTCTCCCCTCGCCACCATGACGCCGTTCGCCCGGTACAGGATGCTTTTGAGGTATCCCATTGCCTGGCGGGTTTCGATCTTGGCGATGATGGGAATATCTCCCTGCAGTTTCCGGATTTCTTCGCGGCATAGGTCGATATCGTCGGGGCGGCGCACGAAAGACTGGGCCACGTACTCCACGTCGTTTTCCACAGCCAAGCGGAGAAATTCCAGGTCCTTGTCCGTAAGCGGGGGAAGACCGATGTCGACTCCCGGAACGTTGATTCCTTTTCGGTGGGAAAGGGTGCCGGAATTTTGCACGATGGTTTTGATGGTCACGCCGTCGCTTTCCAACACTTTCAACCCCACCAAGCCGTCGTAGAGCAAAATGATGTCGCCGGAATGTACTTCCTTCGGCAACTGGGGGTAGCTAATGGAAACGCCGTTTTGATCTCCCCGGATTTCCTGGGCAGTCAGGAAAAAGGGTTGCCCTTCCACGAGTTCCACTTCGTCCCGGTCAAAGTGCCCGGTCCGAATCTTGGGGCCCTCCAGGTCCACCAGGATTCCCACCGGGGTTTGCAGCTCTTTCCGGATGCGCTGGATACGATGGATGATCTTCCGGTGCTCCTCCACTTGCCCGTGCGAAGAGTTTAGGCGAAAAACGTTCACCCCATCCTGGATCAAGTGGGTGATCATTTCTTCGCTGGAACTCACCGGGCCCAACGTGCTCACGATCTTGGTTCTTCGGTACCGACCCGCGCTCATTGTTTCACCTTCTCCCTCAAGAGAGCAAGTAGGAAATCTCGAACAGGTTCATGTTCAATTTTTTCTGATTCCCCAGCACTTCCGTGAACGGAACCCGTTTCATCTCGGTGGATTGCAAACCGATCATGACCCCGTACTCGCCATTTTGAATGGCTTGGACGGCGTGGATTCCCATCCTTGTTGCCAGGATACGGTCGAAGGCAGACGGGGCTCCACCCCTTTGCACGTGCCCCAAGATCGTTATGCGCGTTTCGTACCCGATCTTGTGTTCGAGGTGCCGCGAAACGGTGTGTGCACTTGCCGCCCCTTCGGCCACCAGGATGATGCTGTTGATCTTTCCGCGCTTTCTCTCTTCCAACAACCTTTCGGCCAGTTTGTCGTAGTCCACCGGCACTTCGGGAACGATGGCTGCCTCGGCTCCGGTGATAATGGCGGACATCAGCGCGATGTATCCACACTCACGGCCCATGACTTCCACGATGAAAGCCCGTTCGTGGGAAGAGGCGGTATCCTTGAGTTTCTGCACTGCATCCATAACGGTGTTCAAGCAGGTATCCACCCCGATGCACATATCGGTGCCGTAGATATCGTTGTCAATGCTTCCGGGAATGCCTACGCAGGGGATCTCATGGTCCTGGAACAGGTATTGGGCACCGGTTAGGCTGCCATCCCCACCGATCACGATCAACGCATCGATCCCATGTTTCCGAAGGATTTGGGCGGCTTCTTCCCGCACGCTCGGAACCTTGAACTCCGGGCAACGTGCCGTTCGCAACACGGTACCACCTTTTTCCATAATCCCGGCCACATCCCGGTATTCCATTGGTTTGATTTCTTCGTCCAAGATTCCGGCATACCCCCGGGAAATACCGTACATTTCGAATCCCTGCTTGATGCCAAAGCGTACGGCCGCTCGAACTGCCGCGTTCATACCCGGAGAATCTCCTCCACTGGTAACCACTCCGATTTTCTTGATGCTCACGGGGCACCCCCTCCTTTTCTCTCCACATTGTCCATGTAGGTTCTTGCCTTTCGGGCCGCTTCCAGCGCGATCTCCGGAAGGCCTTCCAATTTCCCCCATTTTTCCAGTGCGACCAAGTCCAGGAAAACCATGGCATGGTCCTGCTTTCGTGCGATCGTGTAGGCTTCGATCCCCAGCGCGCCCACGAGGAACAAGGTGAAATCCGAACGTTCCAACTCCAGTTCCTGGATATGCGGGGAAATGGCCCGAAGGGTTTTGCCTTTGAGGCGATGGCATTCCAGGTTCTTTTGGTACAGCTGGTCCAAGAAGGGACGAGAGAGCGAGAGAAGCCGTTCCTCCTGCTCTTCATCCCCCATCTGGTGATGTCCCAGGTAGCTGTCATACAACCAACCGTTTTTTCGCCGAAAGGATTTCCAAAACCCAAACCAATCCGATCGGTCGTAGCGCAGGATCTCGAAAAACTCGAACGATTTCTCACGTAGTATGCTTCGAACCATTTTTCTCCCTCAATGCATTTAGCCGGATTTTTTCCGGAATAGCTCCAGCACCAACCGCACTTCCCCTCGTCCGATCTCCAGTTGCCGGGCAATCTCATCCGCAGAATGGCCTTCCGAGGAAAGGTTCAGGATCTTGTGCTCGATGGAGCTTTGGGAGAGATCCATTTGCGGTGGGGACACTTCCGTTTCGTTTCCTTCCTCCAGCGGAAGTGGCGTGTGCGCATCCGCGGAGATGGCGGAGGATTCCCTTTCCTCCCGCGAGAAAGCGGGAGGCTGGCTCGGACCTTGCAACGAACCGGGGGACAACTGTTCCCAGCGATCGTGCAACGATTCCAGCTCCACCCGCGCTTTTGCGATGTCCCCCAAAAGCGCGGATAGCTGGAAGTAGGACTGGTTGGCTTTCTTGAGTACCCCGGAAATCTCTTCGATTTTCTGTTCCAAGGCAGACAGCCGCGTGGCGGAGATGTGCTGGAAGCGGCTCACCAGGTTTAGTACCCTTTCCTCAAACTCCTCGTAATCAATTTGGGGGTTTTCCATCCTTTTGCGAAACTGGCGCGCAAAGATGAAGATCCCCACCGATAACACGGCCAGGGTTCCAAAAACAATCAGCAGCACGAAGCCTGAACTCATGGAACCGGTGACAGCCTACTCTTTTTCCAACTTGGCCTGGATTTCCTCCAGTTTCTTGAGCACGTTCGCAAGGTCTTCGCGGGTTGCAAACTCCGGTTTCTCCTTTTCCTCGCTTTCTTGCGGTACGTACTTCTCGTAGTACTTTTTCGCCTCATTTGCCGAGATCTTCCCGGCTTGCTGCAAGTCATCGAGCATCTCTTTGATGCGGTTCTGCGTGTACATCGAGAAGCCAAGCGCAAGAGACAACGGGGTGAGTTTCTCGTCCTTGATGTCCTGGTTTTTCAGGTCCTCAAACATGCGCTGGGCTTCTTCCCGGGAAATTTTCCCCTGTTCCACCAGGTTTTCCAGACCCTTTTTCATACGTGCCATTGCTCCAATTCCGAGGTAGAATGCATCGTCGAAGAGTGACATTTTTTACCCTCTCCTTTCTCCAAAAAGGATTTCGTATACCAGGAAAACACCTAACAAGACCACCGCGAGGTAGGCGATGGTCTGGTTTTTGAAATTGTTGATGCTAATCAGCAGTGCGGCGATGATTATGCTCACCGCCAAACTGTTCACCGAAAGGCGCAAGCCGTACAGCAGTCGTTCCACACGGGAGGCTTGGATATCCATCTTCAATTTCCCCGATTCGAAGAACTTTTCCAGGTCGTTCCAGCGACGGGGAAGCATGAGGAATTTCCAGAGCGCCATTTCCTTGAGCTCTTGAAGGCGGTCCGCGAAAAGGCTGGGCCAACGTTTCTGCAGGTAGTTTTCGGTAAAGGCGATGGCGTTGAACCCCGGGTCCAACCGGCGTGCAATGCTTTCGATCATCAGGATGATCTTGCCCATGAGCAGGAGTTGGGAAGGGACCTGGATGTGGTACTTGCGAATCAACTTGAACACTTCCAACACCATTTCGCTCATGTTGAATTCCGAGAGGGGTTTGCCATAGTACTCCGAGAAGAGGCCCTTGACATCCGTGCAGAAGAAATCTTCGTTTTTCATGGGGAAGTGTTCAATCAATATCTGTGTCATCAACTCCGCATCGCGGCGGGTGATGGCAAAAACCATTTCCATCAGGAAGTGGCGCGTATGCTTGTCGATGAGGTTAACCTGCCCAAAGTCGATGAAGAAGAGCTTGCCATCCCTGGTGGCAATCAAGTTGCCGGGATGCGGGTCCCCGTGCAAAAAACCCAGCACGAAGCTTTGTTGGAACATGGCATCGGCTCCCTGCTCCACCATTTTCGGGACATCCACTTGGAAGGGAAGCTCCTTGGCGCTCTTGGCAATCAACTCCGAAAACTTGATTCCGGGAATGTACTGCATCACGAGTACGTCCTCCCGGCAATGCTCCATCACGGGAACCGGGGCAAAAACCGTATCATTGAGGCGAAAAGCCCGGTTGAATCGCTCCAAGGCCTTGGCCTCGTGCAAGAAGTTCATTTCCCGGCGCACGCCCATACCGAAATCTTCCACGATTCCTTGCAAGTCAAAATCACGGAAAAGGGGAAAATGCTGGGCAAAGGAAGCGATGCCCTTCAACACCTGGATATCCCGGTCGACCTGTTCGGGTATCCCCGGTCGACGGACTTTCACCACCACCTCGCTGCCATCCAACAGCAAAGCGCGATGCACTTGGGCAATGGAAGCCGCTCCGAGTGGATTTGGCTCGATGTACAGGAACACCTCCTGCACGGAGGAGTATGCCTGCTGCAAAACCTGCTGGTACTCGACGAAGGAAATGGGGGGCACATCGTCCTGCAGCTTGGTCAGTTCCAGGATAATATCCACGGGAAGAAGGTCGTAACGCGTGGACAGCATTTGCCCCAGCTTGATGAAGGTCGTGCCCAATTCTTCGAGCGCTTTCCGAACACGTACCCCGCGGTCCTTGGGATGCTTTCGAATTCGGAAACGCGAAAAGATGTACGAAAGGCCATACTTGGAAAGCACTTCCATGATCTCGAAAAAACGGCGGCGATCCGATATTTTGGTTTTGTTTCCGGTTTTGTGCTTTTCCATTGGCGACCCACCCCGGAGGGATTATACCACGGTCAAGCAGAAATCGATAACCCGGGGTCCACCGCAAGGTCCAACGAATCGGGTTGATCGTGAAGTACGCGGTGCCATGCTGCGGCTGCGATCATTGCCGCGTTATCCGTGCAAAAAACGGGGGAAGGAAAATACGTTCGGTACCCCCATTTTTCGGCACGCTGTTGCGCCACTTCCCGCAGTCGTCGGTTGGCCGCAACACCTCCGGCAAATACCACCTTGTCCAGCCCGTTTTTGCGGGCAGCGCGGAAGCTCTTTTCCACGAGTACTTCCACGATTGCCTCCTGGAAACCGAATGCGGTATGGGGAATGGAAATTCCGGGGTTTTTTCGGAGATGGTACAGAAGGAAAGTCTTCAAACCACTGAAGGAAAAATCCAGCGTAGGTTTGTCCAGCAGGGGCCGCGGAAAGCGGGTTCCATCGGAACAACCTTCCCGGGCCACTTTTTCGATTTCCGGGCCTCCGGGATACCCCAATCCCATCAAGCGTGCCCCCTTGTCAAAAGCCTCTCCCGCTGCATCATCCAACGTCTTTCCCAGCAGCACGAGGCTTTTGTCCGGAAGCATCTTGAGGATCTGCGTGTGCCCCCCGGAAACCAGTAACACGATAAAGGGAGGTTCCAGGTCAGGGTGATCCAGGAAGTTGGCGAACACGTGCCCCCGCAAGTGGTTTACCCCGTAAAAGGGGATGCCCACGGAAGCAGATATGGCCTTTGCCGCACAAAAACCGGTGAGCAAAGCCCCAATCAAGCCCGGACCACGCGTTGCGCAAACCGCAGATAGGTCGAAAAAGCCGAGGCCCGCTTCTGTCAGGGCATTCTCCAAAAGGATCGGGAGGATTTCCAGGTGTTTTCGCGATGCAATTTCGGGAACCACCCCTCCGAAACGCGCGTGAATGTGTACCTGCGAAGAAACTTGGTTGGAAAGGATACGTGTTCCCTGCTCAAGAATGGCAACGGCGGTTTCATCGCAGGAGGTTTCTACGGCAAGTAGGCGAAAGGGATGGTTCAATCTCCCGACTCCGCGGAAAACCGGTCTCCGAAAATCCGCGAACCCACACGCACCATCGTGGCGCCTTCCTCAATGGCAACCGGGAAATCCGCGGACATCCCCATGGAGAGGTGCTGTTCCTTCTGGAAGAAAAGCGAATTCGCCTGAAGAGTTTCTCGGAGCGTGCGAAAGCTGGAACGAATGCGCTCTTGGTCGTCGGTGAACGGCGCCATCGTCATCAACCCGCAAATTTCCATGTGGGTGTACTGCCCCATTTTCTCGAGGATCTTGCGCAATTGATCCGGCCGGAATCCATGCTTGGTTTCTTCCCCCGAGGTGTTCACTTCGATCAAGATTTTCTGGAAAATCCCCAGCTTCTCCAGGCGTTTCTCCATCTCTTCGGCGAGATCCCAACGATCTACCGAATGCACGTATTCGGTCCCTCCCAGAACGTACCGCACTTTGTTGGTTTGCAGCGGGCCAATGAAATGCCATCGCAAAAGGGAAACGGGAAACTGCCGCATTTTTTTTCGCAGCTCTTGCGCACGGCTCTCCCCAAAATCGATTTGACCATATTCCTTGGCCTTTCGGATGCTTTCAATGCCGAAGTTTTTGCTCACGGCGATTAACCGAACATCCTTTCGGGGTCTTCCTGCTCGTTCACAGCATTCCCAGATTTCGCGTTCTACCTTGGCAAGGTTTTCCTTGATATACGAAAGATCCATCGTGTGCCTCCCAGGGGAAAACGGGGGGGGAACCCCCCCTTTTTCCGTGAAATTATACGTTATACACCCACAAGCCATGCACGTTGCAATGCTCTCGAACTTGAACGATGTCTCCCACGTTCTCGAAGATACATTCCGGGGCATCGCCGGGTTGCAGATGCTTTCGATACACTCCTTTGCCATCCAAAACCTCGATCCACTCAATGAAGTGGTTTTCCAACATGGGATGCACGGTAGAACCCACGACCACCTTGATGCCATTCTCCAATTGGTGTACCACGGGTACGTGTTTTTCGTTCGCTTGTTCCGCCGTTTTCTCCTCCAAGAGTTCCATGGGCTCGCCACAACAGACCAGCTGGCCCTTTCCCTCGTGCAACACTTCCACAATGTTCCCACAAAGGGAACACTTGTACACTTGGTTTCTCTTCGTCACTTTTCCTTCCTCCTTCCCTTATTGCAATTGGGCGTGATGCGCGCAAACGGTTTTCACCAATGCATCCAAGCGGAGCAGATCTTCCTCCCTTGGGATTCCGCGCACCACCACGGGTTCCAACCATTCCGCTTTCACAGCTTTCAAGGTTTGTTGCATAATTTCCACCGTACGTGAGCCCCAGCCATAGGAATGAAACAGCCCCACGAAACGGGTTTTGGGCCGAAACGCATTCACCAAAAGCGCCGTTTGCAGCATCAAAGGATGGGGAGCGCTAAGCATCGCAGAAACCCCCATCAGAACCGTTGCGGCGTCCACCAGTTCAATGGCAAAATCACCCGTATCGGTTTTGGCCATGTTCATCAGGTGGGCTTCGATGCCTTCACGGGAAAATGCGTTCAAAAGGTGCTGCGCCATTTTCTGCACACTTCCATGCATGGAAACGTAAGGGATCAATACCTTGTTGCGCACGGGTCCGTTCACCCAATCATCGTAGGCGGATAGAATAAACGAGGGATCGTCAAAAGCCGGCCCATGGCTGGGGCAAACCATTCGAATCTCCAACGTCTTGAGCAATTCCAGGTGCTTTTTCACGTGGTTCGCAAAGGGCATCATGATTTCGGCGAAGTATCGTTTTGCGGCCCGGAAAACCCTGCCATCGTTCTTGGAAAAGGCTTCGTTGCTGGCAAGATGCGAACCCAAGAAGTCGCACGGAAACAGTATCCCCTCTTCGGGCAGGAACGTGATCTGGGTCTCGGGCCAATGCACCCAAGGGGTCAGGAAGAACTGCAGTGTTTTGCCACCCAGCTCAACCTTTTCTCCGTTCTCCACGACTTGGAACTTTTCCTCCGGAAGCACGAGGTGTACCTGGAGCAACTCCTTGCATTTCTTGTTCGTCAGAACCAGGGCTTCGGGATAGCGCTCCAGTACATCCGGAATCAACCCCGAATGGTCTTGCTCGGTATGGTTGGAAACCAGGTAGTCGATCCGGGAGACGCCCAACTCTTCCAGGTTGCGGAAAAACTCTTCTTTGCCTTCCGGATCAGCCGTGTCCACGAGCGCGGTCTTCGTTTCGCCTTGCACCAGGTAGGCATTGTACGAGGTCCCTTCTGGTAAGGGAATGAGTTCGTCAAAAGTTTCACGGTCCCAGTCGATGACCCCTACGTTGTAAATCCCTGGCTTGATCTTTCGAATCGCCAATTGTTGATCCCCTCCCTGCGGTACTTACTCTTTTTCAAAGGCGTCTTTTCCCGCTCCGCAATCCGGGCAAACCCACTCTTCCGGAACCTTTTCAAAGGGCGTACCCGGTTCCACGTTATTGTCGGGGTCTCCTACTTCTGGATCGTACACGTACCCACAAATCGTGCAAACATACTTGTCCATGCTATCCCTCCTCAATTTAGGTTCTTCAAATATTATACAGGAATTGTTTTTCATTTGTGAATTGCATTCGGTGAACAAAGCCTGAAAAAAAGAACGAAACATAGTGTATAATCCCCTTGTATGGACGTTTTTTTTCGATGCTTTTTTTTGGGGGGACAACGACAATGATCACGATTGCTGTGGATGCAATGGGAGGAGACCATGCTCCTCGTTGTGTGGTGGATGGTTGCTTGCAGGCCCTTTCCAAGGGTTCATCGGACTGGAACATCGTCCTTGTAGGTCGAAAGGAAAAGCTGGAACCCTTGTTACCCACATCGTCCCGGGAACGCATGTTCGTGGAAGATGCCCCGGACCTTTTCGGAATGGATGAAAAACCTTCTTCGGTGTTGAAGCGAAAAGAAACTTCCCTCTTTCGCGCAGCACAGCTGGTGAAAGAAGGCAAGGCGCACGCGTTACTGAGCGCGGGAAACACCGGCGGACTTTTGGCCGTCGCCACTTTCGTTGTGGGAAGAATCCCCAATATCCCACGTCCCGCCATTTGCACTTCCATCCCTTCCCCCACGGGTCCGGTGTTCCTGATCGATAGTGGAGCAAACCTGGAATGCAAACCCGAACATTTCCTGGGTTTCGCCAACCTGGGGGTTGCGTTGTACCAGGATTTGTTCGACAAGCAACCCCGAATTGCGATCCTGAACGTGGGGACAGAGGAGGACAAGGGAACCGAACTGGTGAAGGAAGCTTTCCAGGTTCTTTCCAAGGAATTCTCGGGGCTTTTCGGGGGATTCGCCGAAGGCCGGGATATCACTTCCGGAACGTTTCAACTGGTTCTGACGGACGGCTGGTCGGGAAACATCGCGCTCAAGACCATGGAGGGCGTGTCCCGTTTCATCTTGGATGCGTTGAAAGAAGAGGTGAAGCAAGCTGGCATCTTCGCCAAACTGGGGGCTTTGCTGATGAAACCCGTTTTCCACGCGCTGAAAAAGCGCCTGGACCCTCGGCAAACGGGAGGGGCTTTCATTCTCGGAGTGAACGCTCCCGTGGTGAAAGCGCATGGCAACTCGGATGCGTTCGCCATTCAGAATGCCTTGCAAATCGCCCTTTCGGGTGTCCGGAACGGGTTGGTCGAGAAAACCCAAAAGCTTGCGCAAAGGAGTGGGAGCAATGCCTAAAACCATCCCCCTTTCTTCCCCTGATATCGGTACCGAAGAAGAGCAACTCGTTCTTTCCGTTCTCCGCTCCGGAATCCTGAGTATAGGCCCCCAGGTACAGGAATTCGAGAAACTTGTTGCCCAGCTGGCGGGGCGCCGCTTTGGAATCGCCGTGAACAGCGGAACCAGTGCGTTGAGCCTGGTACTCAAATCCATTGGCGTGGGCGAAGGGGATTTTTGGGTCACCACACCGTTTTCCTTCGTAGCTTCCAGCAATATCTTCCTCTTTGAAGGTGCCACCCCCGTTTTCGTGGATATCGACCCGATGACCTTGAACATCGACCCGTCCGCGCTGGAAAATACCTTGCACGATCTGAAGGGATCGCAGCGGATCCGCGGGATTTTGCCCGTCGATGTCTTCGGACAACCCGCGGATTACACGCGCTTGGAACGTTTGGCACAGGAGTATGACCTGAGCATGGTGGAAGACTCCTGTGAAGCCATCGGCTCGTTGTACAAGGGAAAACCCTGCGGGGGATTCGGAATTGCGGGAACGTTTGCCTTTTACCCCAACAAGCAGATCACAACGGGAGAAGGCGGAATGATCGTCACGGACGATGCCCACGTTGCGGAGCTTTGCCACTCCATGCGAAACCAGGGGCGTGGCGCGAGCCAAGCATGGCTGGAACACGAGCGATTGGGATTCAACTTCCGGATGGACGAGCTTGCGGCCGCGCTGGGGGTTTGCCAGGTGAAGAAACTGGATTCTTTCCTCGATGCGCGCGCCAGGGTGGCAGAACGCTACCGCGAATTGCTGGCACCGGTTCAAGGGGTGGAAAGCCTGTTCATCCATCCAAACACCACGCGCATGAGTTGGTTCGTCTACGTCGTCATCCTGGATCGCGGCATCGACCGCGACCGTGTGCTTGCCCTGCTCCGGGAAGAGGGTATCGGTTGCCGGAATTACTTCTCTCCCATTCACCTGCAACCGTTGTATCGGAAACGCTTTGGGTACCAAGAAGGCATGTTCCCCGTCACCGAAGATATTTCGCGAAGAACCATCGCTTTGCCTTTCTTTAATAAACTGAATGGGGAAGAGCAACAAACGGTCGTCCACACCCTCTCGCGCGCCATCGAGATCGCTTCATGACCTGGATTCTCACCGCGGTTTCCGCAGGGTTGTTAGCGTTTTCACAACCCGGCTTTGGTGTGCATATCCTTGCATGGTTTGGCTTCTCCCTTTTCCTACTTGCCTTGGAAACCAAGACCCCGGCAAAGGGGTTTTGGTTGGGTCTTTTTTTTGGGTTGGTGTACTTCGGCGTGGGGTTCTCCTGGATCGTGCCCACTTTCATGAAGTATATCCCACAGGTTTTTCAGTCGTTTCCCCCCGTGGTGGGGCTGGGCATTTTCGTGTTACTGTGCCTTTTCGAATCGTTGTTCTTTGGGCTCTTCGGCGTTTTCTTCGCTCTTTTTCGCCACCGGCTTCGAAAGCATCCATTGCTCGCGCTTGCCTGGATCCCGCTTCTGCTTTTCTGCACGGAATGGTTGCGCGGGTGGGGACCCATGGGTTTCCCCGGCATGCGCTTTTCGGATTCGCTCGCTTTCCAAGTGGGGATCTTGCAGCTTGCCCGTTTCGGGGGGAGCGGTGTGCTGCTGTTGTTGCTCGGTTTCTCCAATGCCTTTTTCTTCCACCTATTCCGCTCTCGAAAAAGCCTTTTTTCGATCTGGCCGGCTATTTGCCTGGTTGCTGCGGTGTACCTGCTCAATCCCCTCTCCTCGATTTTCCTTCCTGCTGTGTCACAGGAAAACAGCGAACCCACGCTCGACGTGGCCGTTTTCCAACTGATGATGAGCCCGGAGGAAAAGTACTCCATCACCCTGCGGGAAAACCTTGCGCGGTTGGAAAGCGAACTGCAACAACTTCAAGACCCCGTGGACGTTGCGGTTTTCCCCGAGGCGGTTTTCATCCAGGATATCCGAAGGTATCCACCCGTGCTCGAAGAACTGGAGCGCATAAGCCAGGAGCGGGGGTTTTCGCTCATAGTGCCCTCCCCGGTTTACGAAAAAGGAGCAGACGAAACCTTGTACTACAACACGGTGCTGTGCATCCAGCCCCAAGGAGGCATGGAGGAGTTTTTCTACGCCAAGCGAAAATTGAACCCGTTCACCGAATCACTCCCCTTCGAATCCATTTTCGGGATTTTCGGTTTCTTGCGGTTCTCGGAGTATTACCAGCCAGGTCCGGAATACCTGCCCTTTTCCATCAAGGGAGCGAAGGTCGCCTTTCCCATCTGCTTCGAATCGTTTTACCCGGAGGTTTTCGAGGGTTTCCGGCAGAATGGCGCGCAAGCCTTTGCCGTGGTCACCAACGATGGATGGTTCGATAACGAGCGTGCCTTGACCCTGCATTTCGCCCAAATCCCGTTCCGTGCCGTGGAAACGCGTTCTTGGAGTATGCAGGTCTCCAACAACGGGATCACCGGAATCGTCGATCCCTACGGGCGGGTGGTGAAAACCCTCCCCCCCTTTCAAAACACCTTCTCAGTTTTTTCCATTCCGCTCTCTTCGTTGCACGAGGCTTCCCTCGCCTTTTCCATTTTGGGCTTTGAGTGGATGATTTTGTGGTTTTTTGTCGTCATTTCCGTGGCACTGGTTGTGATACAATAAGCGTGTAGTTTTGTTCTTTCTTCCCGGAGGTGTGTATGGCCAACAAAAAAAACCAGAGCAAAGGCAAGGATCCCGTGGGATGGAAATTCCCGGGTCCGAAGCTTTTTGAGAATCTCTTCTTGTACTTCACGTTCATTTTCGTGGCGATTTTCGCGCATCCCACGTTAACGTACGAATTTTCCACGTCCAAGTACTTTTTCCTGATCATTTTCATGACGATCCTGATTTGCGCGTTCCTTCTCCGGCGGATCGCCACGAAGCAGCTTAGCTTCTACGTTTCCTGGGCACACGTGGGATGGTTCGTTTTTGGTATCGCGGCGGTTTTGTCCACCTTCACCGTGCTCTCCGAAAACCCGCGGTACTATCCGTTTTCCTTGGAAATCGGCCTCTACACCTTCCTCACCGTTTTCATGGTGCTGTACTTCTCGAATTTCTTTAAAACCAAGCGCGAGATCACCTTCTTCCTTTCCGCGGTTCTCGTGGCGGGACTCTTGGTTTCGATCGAAGCCCTCATGAACTTTTACACCGGTGATTCTTTCTTCCTGGGTTCGTACGGAAAAGGTGGCAAGTTGAACATGAAGGCCACGATCGGGAACCCCAACTTCGTGTCCGATTTCCTGGGTTCCCTATTACCCATTGCCGTGTACTTCTCCCTCTCCTACGATTTCGGGTGGAAAATCCGACAAAAGAAGATCACACCACTTTTCGCAACCAGCATTTTTTCCATCAAGGTACTGGGGCTGGTTTCTTTCGTTCTGTTCTACCTCGTGGTGTTGCTGGCGGGAACACGGGCCGTCTTCCTTTCCCTGATCGTGGGGTTTGCCATGTTCTTCGTTTTCCGTTTCTACTACTACGTTGTTTCGCGCAAAAGGGAACGCGAAGACAATTTCGTGGCTATCGGCGCCGTTTCCCCCTCGTTTGCGCGCACCTTGAAGTGGACGAATCGGCTCATGATCGGGTTGCTCATCCTGGTCGCCATCGGTTTGCCCACCATCCTTTCCATGCCGAACAACCCCATTTCCCCAGGTACCAACGTGGCTTCGCGTACCGCTTCGATTTTCGACGACAGGGGATTCCAGGTAACCGGGGGAAAACACCGCTTGTTTGCCTGGCTCGCATCGGTGTACCAATGGAAGGATAACCCCATCATCGGCTCTGGCATTGGAACGTACATGTTGGACGCGGTGACCTACATGGGAGAGGCGGTTCAGGATCACCCGGAATACGTGGATGCGTGGTCCAACTTCAAGCGCACCCACAACGATTACTTCCAGGTTTTGGGAGAGATCGGCCTGCTGGGGATTGTTTCCGTGCTCGTGACGCTTGTTTTGATGGGGTGGATGTTCTTTCGCCTTCTGCGCATGCAGGAAAACCCCGATGATGCGCTGCTGCTGATGTTCCTTGCTGTTGGCTTCATTGAAATCCTGGGGCACAGTTTCACCGAGTTCCCGCTGCACCTTCTGCCCAACCAACTTTGGGCAATCACGATGGGGGGGCTGGGATTTGGGTCGTATTTCAACAAAAAGGGCTTTCTGGCTTTCCGGTTGAAGCCCAAGGCCCTTTGGGTTTGGCTCCTGCTGGCGGGAATCATCGCGTTGGGCATCGTCGCGGGCAACCTGAAGTACAACAGCATGATGGCAGAATCGTTCTTCAAGCAGGGAAACGGTTTTTATTCCACGCTCTCGCAGTTGCAACCCTACGAGGATGAGGCCGCCAAGAACGAAAGCATGATCCGCGGAAAAATGGAGGAGCTGGCCAACCGCACCGGGGAGTATGCGGTTTTCGACCAGCAAACCTACCTGCAGCAACGGCGCGCTTCCGCTCCCAAGAACCTCAGCGAATCCGAGATGAACGTGTTGGAGCTGCGCTGGCTACAGGACCTCTCCAAGGCATACACCCAAGAGCTGGAAAGGCTGCAGGGGTACTTGGACCAGCTGGAGCAACAGAAGCAGCAAATCCAAAACGAGGGATTTCGGATCTACAACCGCGCACTGGATAATTTCTCGAGCAGCTTGGAATCGGCGGACTACTACGGGAAAAGCCTCTTCTACCTTGCGCTGATGATGGTACGTAGCGAACGAAAGGACCTCTTGCTGCAGGAAACGCAGGGGCAAACCCCCGTGTTGCAGATGATGCAGCAAGTGTTCGTGGAGGATCGCCCGGACACGCGCTTCATCGAACCTTCGCTTCGCGATTTGCCCTTGGCTGCAGACGTGGCCACGTTCCAAAAACTGGGCGCAACCGATGCGCAACTGGAATCGATGTGGAAAGGCACCTTGATCGCGTTGTGGATCCAGGTGAAAATGTACCAAGACGCGCTGGATTACTTCGAGACTTCCTTCCTGTGCTTCAACGAGAAAAACTCCTACCGCATCGCGGGAACCTTTAGTAACCAGTTAATGGTGATCCTGGAACACCTGACCAATGCCTACCTCGACCTTGCCAAGCGGTATCCCCAGTGGGAGAAGCAGTTTATCGAGCTGGCCACCCAGCATCGCGTGCAAGAAGCACAGGCCTTCGAGAATTTCCAGAAATGGTACGATACCGCCATTTTCATCCTTCCGGCAAACTGGCAATCCTTCCCCGATTGGGAGGATATTTACAAGGAATACATCGAGAAGTTGATCAGCTCCCGTTCCATCAACGAGGTGTATCCCAAAATCAAGGAAGTCGCCGAAAAGCGTGTATGGGCAGCTGAGGCAATGCACAACGTCCAGCAGCAGGGTGTTCCCGATGATATCGCTGCTGTGTACGCGCATCTCGCCCAGTTCTTCTTGGAAAAGGAAATGTACCAGGAGAGCTTGATGGTCTTGCGGGACGGGATTTCACTGCTTACCCCCTCCTACGAGTGGAACCGCGCGGATTTGGAAAATAACCCCTACCTCAAGGAATCCGAGCGCAAGCGCATGGAATCGTACGTTTCTGCCTTCCAGGAACTCTTGGCAAAGCATGAGCAGTTCCTGGAACAAATCACGAACTTGTACGAGTATTCCTGGAGAAATGGGACGTTCGACGAAAAATGGCTGGAGGACTGGAAGAACAACGTCATGACGGGAGAAAAGTGGGAAGATGCCAGTTACGAGAAAATCATGGAACTGGTGCAATCACAGCACTTCCACGTCTCTCCCTGATCCTTTTCCAACTGTTTCGTGCACAAAAGGGGAAAATTGAACGTAGGACGGTGAATCAAATTGAAAAGAGTGTTCCTTTCGCTTATGCTTTTGTGTTGTGGTGGCGCGCTGCTCTCGTTTGCCTCGGACAACCTGTTGGATTTGAACCCCACTGCTGTGGTGGCGCGTGTGAATGGCACGGCGATCCTGTCGGAGTTGCTGGACCTGGAAGCCAATTTACCCTTAACGCTTCTGAAAATCAAGCAAACGAACCAGAATTTCTACGATGTACTCATGGGAACGCAGGCGGGGTATGACTTCTTGGTGGAATACAAGCGGGTGGTTTTGGAGAACCTGGTTGACGCATTCGTGTTGCTGGAGCTGGCAAAGAAGCACGGGGTAGCGCTTTCGGAAGACCAGATCGCGGATTTCGTGGAAAACCAGGTGCAGACCTTGCTGGAAGAAAACAACCTGAACCGAAACGAGTTCGAGAAGTACATCATCACCCAGGGCTACGACAGCTTGGTATCGTACCAAAGGCACCTGGAATTCAAGAGAAAGGTGGCATTGGCCACACTCGAATTGATGAACGTACTCTTTCCCCGGGTTTCCGTCACCACCGCAGACGTGCAAAAATTCCTTCCAGACCTGGAGGAGCCGGCAAGTGGCTTACAATCCGTGCACCTGGCGCATATCCTTGTCAGTACTCAAATGGATGCCATTCAGGCGCTGGATGCCATTGGCCAACTGGGTTTCGAGGAAGCAGCACGCATTTTTTCCATCGACGAGTTGACACGCGACAACGGGGGAGACCTGGGTTGGATCGAGAAAGGGGTTTTCCCCCAATTCGACGTTGCCTTCGGGGAAAAGGAAGGAAACGTGGTGGGGCCCATTCTCTCTCCGCTGGGCTACCACATTCTTTTGGTCATCGAATTTGGCAAGGCGGAGATATCTCCAGATACCCTGACCTCCGACCAAAAGGCCCAGGTGGAAATGATGAAACGGTTCGAGTTATGGCAGAATTGGCTGCAGAATGAATTCGCGGCGCAAGTGCAGGATTTTTCGATCGAGATTCTTTTTTAACCTTTGAGAGGAGGAAACGGTTTGTCCACATGTCCTTTTGGTTCCCACCGGGTTATCGATCCGAAGGGGAGTCTTCCCCAACCCGCCTGGAAACTTGATAACAACATGGACCACGATTACGAAAACGAGATCATCATCGACGTGACACGCCTGAACATCGATTCGGCTTCGTTCCGACAGATCAAGGAAGAAGTGGGGAGCGAGGAGGAGAAGGTGGCGGCAAAGATCCTCCAGGTGGTGCAAGAAAGAGGCAAGATGCACAATCCCGTGACCGGGTCGGGGGGAATGCTGGTGGGAACGGTGGCCCGCATCTCCAAGAACATGGCCCAAAAACACGGGGTGCGCGTGGGTGACAAGGTGGCCTCGCTGGTTTCCCTTTCGCTCACTCCCCTCAAGATCGACCGCATCTTGAAAGTGCACCTGGACCGCGAGCAAGTGGAAGTGGAGGCCAAGGCCGTGCTTTTCGAGAGCGGTGTTCTGGCCAAGCTTCCCGCCACCATGTCCGAACCCCTTGCCCTTTCTATCCTGGATGTGGCGGGTGCTCCCATCCAAACGGCCCGACTGGTTCGCCCGGGAGATACCGTGATGGTGATGGGCGCAGCGGGGAAATCCGGTTTGCTCTGCAGCACCGTCGCCCGCCAGACAATCGGCAACGTGGGCAAACTCATCGGGTTGATTCACCACAATAACAAGCGCGAGGAAGTGGAGAAAACCGGGTTGTTCGATGCCATCCTGCAGGTCGACGCCACGGATGCAGTGGGGGTGTACCACATGATCCACGACGCCACGGACGGAGAGCTGTGCGACGTGACGATCAACGTGGTCAACGCGCCCAACACCGAAATGGCTTGTATCCTGTCCACGAAACACCGCGGAAAGGTGTACTTCTTTTCCATGGCCACGAGTTTCACAAAGGCAGCGCTGGGCGCGGAAGGTGTTGGGAAGGACGTGGACATGATCGTGGGAAATGGGTACGCCAAGGATCACGCCCGCTATGCTTTGGATGTTGTCGCCAATAATCCCGGATTGCTGAAGGTGTTTGAGAAGCGTTACGGTGAATAAGCGAAAGGGGTGAGCAACATGGCTTCACCGGATATGCACGTGCAACTCGGAGATCGCCTGTTCTTGGAAAACCCACTCATGCCCGCTTCCGGGCCGCTGGTGGGGGATGCGCGCAAAATCCGGTTCCTGGCCGAGCAAGGGGTTGGGGGCCTGGTTTCCAAAACGATTAGCGTGAAACCCGCGCAGGTCCCGCGGCCCTGTATTCTCGCGGAGCGGGATCGCGTGTACAACGCGGAATTATGGTCCGAGTATGGTCCCGAGAAATGGGAAGAAGAGTTTTTTCCAGGGCTCACGGACCTTTCCCAACCTCTATTCGTGTCCCTGGGATACAAGGAGGAGGAAATCGTTTCGTTGCTTCCCCGCTTCGAAAAATTCGCCGCAGCATTCGAGCTTTCCACCCATTACCTCGGGAAAAGCTTGGAACCCATCGCCAGAACCGTGCGAAGCGCTTCCTCCATTACGTCGAAACCCGTTTTCATCAAGATGAGTCCGCATATCCCCGATCCGGTGGAATTTGCCCAGATGGTGAAAGAAAACGGTGGATACGGTGTGGTTGCCATCAACTCCTTGGGTCCTGCCTATCCATTGGGCACGTTTTCGACCAACTCACCGTTGGGGAGCGACGAAGGCTTTGGCTGGGTTTCCGGACCCGTGATCAAGCCCATCGCACTGGCCATTATCCGGAAAGTAGCCACCCACGTGGACATCCCCATCATCGGAACCGGGGGGATTGCCAGCGCATCGGACGTGATCGCGTTTCTCCGCGCGGGGGCCAGCGCCGTCCAAATGCTTTCTGCGGCCATGCTTCGGGGAAAAACGCTGTATGCCAAGATCCTGTCCGCTCTTCCCCACGAAATGCAGAAACACGGCATCGAAAAGTTGCAGCACATCCGCGGGCAAGCACTGCAGGCCAACACGCAGCCGCTTTATGAACGACGTACGCCGCGTATCGACAACGATCGCTGCACGCGCTGCAACCTTTGCGTGGACAACTGTCCCTACTTCGCCTTGGAGATGACCAGCGAGGGCGTTTCGTGCAACAGCGACGAATGCTTCGGCTGCGGGCTGTGCCAGAGTCGCTGCCCGGTTCATGCCATTTCCGGGGTGTTCGAATGAGTGCAACCGGGCACTACGCCCTGCGCTGCCTGCATTGTGGCAAGTCGTACGATCCCACCTTGGAACGGTATACGTGTGAGGCCTGCGGGGATCGCCTGGGCACCCTGGAAGTTGTGTTTAACTGGAAGCGGCAAAAACCCCGTGTTTACCCGGAGAAGCCGGGCCTGGAGAAATGGATAGAGTTTCTTCCCGTGGACCCCGCCCTTTTTTTCCGGGAGCTCCCCGTGGGAGATACCCCCCTGGTGCCCGCGCCACGCCTGTCGGACCGTTACCAGGTACAGGAGGTATGGGTGAAAGACGATGGAAAGAACCCCACCGCCTCCTTGAAAGACCGCGCAAGCGCCGTTGCCATCTCTCGGGCGCGCCAATTCGGAAAGAAACACGTGTTCGCTGCTTCCACGGGAAACGCTGCGAGCTCGTTGGCCGGGTTGTGCGCCCCTGCGGGAATCAAGGCACATCTGTTCGTACCCGAAAAGGCCCCCCGCGCCAAAATTGCGCAGCTGCTGGTTTTCGGAGCGGAGGTGTTCTCGGTGCAGGGAAGCTACGACCAGGCCTTTGATCTTTCGCTGCAAAAGGGATTTGCACAGGGATGGTATTGCCGAAACTCCGCGATTAACCCCTTTTTGCTGGAAGGCAAGAAAAGCGTTGCCCTGGAGATCGCCTGGCAAATGGGTTGGGCGGTTCCCGACTTGGTGCTGGTGAGCGTGGGAGATGGAACCGTTTTCAGCAGCGTGATCAAGGGGTTTGAAGACTTGCGGGAATGTGGTTTGGTCCAACGGGTTCCCGTGGTAGTGGGGGTACAAGCGCAAGGCGCAAACGCCGTTTTGCGGGCTTTCGAAGCCGGGGAGCCTTTCGGGGTTCAGGATGTAGCCGATGCCCACAGCTTGGCGGATTCCATCGCGGTGGGAAAACCCCGTGACGTGCTGAAGGCTTGTACCTACGCGCGGCGAAATGGCGGGTTCTTCGTGAGCGTGTCCGACGAGCAAATCGGAAATGCCATCGTGGAGCTCGCCCGCAGCACGGGGATCTTTGCAGAACCCGCGGGAGCAGCTTGCCTTGCCGGCCTGCAAGAACTCCAACAACAGGGGAAACTTCCCCGTTCTTCCCGCGTGGTTTTGATCAATACGGGAAACGGGTTGAAAGATTTCTCGGCGGCACACCCATTCGTGCAGGAAAAACCCGTTCCGCTGTCACCCTTGGCGGAGGAAAAAAAAGGATAGCGCAGCGATCGCTGCGGTTTCCAAGCGAAGGATTCGTTTTCCCAACTGGATGGACCGGGCACCCCGGTTCTCCAGTTGTTTTTTTTCCGGCTCGGAAAACCCTCCCTCGGGTCCGAGTACCAGACCGATTTTTCCGGTTTCCGGAACATCGGGGAGAGTATGGGTTGCAAGTGGGTCCAAGTGGTAGAGTGTCACCCCTGGCGGGATGGAATGCAGGAAATCTTCGAAGGAACCGGGAAAGCAAAGTTCGGGAAGAAGCGTTCCACCGCATTGTTTGAGCGCTTTTCGCACGACGAGTTTGCACCTTTGGCTCTTTTCGCGATCCCGGATGGAGCGTTCCGAGGGGAAAATGGTAATCCCGCGCGCTCCCAGTTCGGTGGCCTTTTCCAAGAGCAGGGATTGGCGTGGCCACTTGGCATTGGCCAGGAAAAGGTGCAGCACACAACTCGGCTCCCGGGAAAGGTCCATCTCCCCCTTTTGGATCCGAACACGCGCGCAGTCCTTGCGAAGTTCCTGGAGCACCCCCTGGAACACGTTTCCCTTTCCGTCGGTCCATTCCAAGGAATCCCCGCTTTTTTTGCGCAGCACACGAAGGTGCTGGGCTTCCTGCTGGTCGAAAGTTGCCTCTTGGCCCTCGTTTCGATCGCAGAAGAAGCGGTGGGGCATCAAACGACTTCCTTTTGCTGTTCCAGCTGGGATTGGGACCCAAGGGACTTGAGTGCTTCCTGCATAGCTTTCCACAGAACGCGAACCACGGCTTGCAGGTACAAGTCGTAGGGAATGAACGAAGTGCAGGAATCTTGGAAGATCTTTTCCCCCACTTTTTGCATGGCTTGCTCCTCCACTTGGTTCATCTTCTCTTCGAACGCGGAAAAATCCATGTGCACGAGCCAGGAAAGTAGCGCATCCATGTCCGGCGCAGATTGACTCCGGAAGCGCAGCCCCCTGTAGTTCCAACGAACGTTCCGGATGGAGGGTTCAAAGAACGGGAGCAATAGGGACAGAAGCAGGTTAAACAGATCGCCGGAGTAATTGTACAACACCAGATCCACCGATCGTTTTTTCTGGATGGCCCGCAGGCTCCAACTCTCCCCCTGCTGCAAGTGCTCCTTTTCCTCGTCCATGGTTTGCAGCAAGGCGTCTTGCACTTCTGGATCCACCTTGATATGCTTGGATTCCCCCTGGAAATCGGCAAACGGCGGATTAAGCAGGAACCGACCGATTGCATCCGCAAAACGATAGGCAACCAACTCTCCCTGCCCGAGCCAGAGGGGTTTGATCCCCGAACGGTCGGGTTCTACCTGCACGGTTTTCTGTTGGAGATCGGCTTTCACGATCTTCCAGGCGCGCCCGGCAAGGATGAAGCTCCGGTTCATGCCTGCCGATGCCAGTTTCTCCGCCGAGGCGAACGTGGCGGAATGGATCTTTCCAATTTCCTTGCTTCCGTGGAAAACCCGGAATTCCTTTCCCGTTTGGAACACGCTCACGAAGTCTCCCAACCCCATCCCACTCAACTTGTTCGCAGCCTGCGTACCCAGTCGAATCTCTCCCTCCCGCACGAAGATCCAGTTTTGCTCTTGGAGGAAATCCAACTCCTTTTGGAGAACGTCCGGCGTGATGGCCTGGAATGGAAAAGCGTTGCGCAATACCCCGATTTGTTGGAGCGGGATCTTCCCCTTTTCCAGTACCATGGAAAGCAATTGGTGCGCGAGGATCTGGGGGTAAAAATCCGAAATGGCCAGGGGTTCCACTTCGCCATCCAGCAGCAGTTGCAGGTTTCCAAACAAAAAGAGGTGCTCTTGCGCCATTTTTTCCCGGTTTTCCGAGTCGGTGGGCACGTACACCAACGCTTTTGCCACCCCCACTTTTCGCCCAGCCCTTCCCAAGCGTTGCATGAACGATGCCGCGGAACGCGGAACGGAGTAGAAGAAAACGTAGGAGACATCGCCGATATCAATCCCCATTTCCAGCGTGGTGGTAGCGATCATGATCTTGATACTGGGAGATGTTTTGAACAGGATTTCCGTCTTTTCACGGATTTCCTTGCCAATGGAACCGTGATGCAGCAAACAGGGAAAACCGTTTTCGCGCAAGTAGTGATACAGCAATTCCGCCTCCTGCTTGCTCGATGTGAACAGGATGCCCTTTCCCTGGTGCGTCATCATTTCTTCGAGATCGGAAACCAGTTTCTCCAGGCTTTTCTCGCGCACCCACACCCTCTTCTGGGAAGATGCTTCGTCGTGCACGTGGAGGCACGGACGGGGATTTCCCCCGCGTAACCAGTGCAACACCTCGGGAGGATTGCCAATGGTGGCGCTCATCGCCACCCTCTGTACGGGGAAACGGCTGATGTCTTCCAAGCGCTCCATCAACGAGGAAAGTTGGGCTCCCCGGGGACCGGAAATCAACGCGTGTAACTCATCGATCAACAGGAAACGTAGGTTTTGGAAGAAGAGACGGGGGTCCACTTTTTTCGACACGAACATGCCTTCGATGGATTCCGGGGTCGTGACAAGGATGGAGGATTTTTGCAGCGCCAGGCTTTTCTCCGCACTCTCCACGTCCGAATGCCACGAAAACACCTTGAGCGGACTCCTTTGGGCCAACTTTTGCAGGCGGGCAAAGATATCATTGATCAGGGCTTTCAGCGGGGCGATGTACAACGCCACCGGGGAGTTGGAATGGGCAAGCTCCGGGTCGGAAACCAGCATGGAAAGAACGGGTAACAGTGCAGCCTCCGTTTTGCCGGAAGCGGTTCCCGCGGTGATCAGGGTGTTGTTTCCTTGGCTTATGGCCGAAAAGCTCTTTTTTTGGAGCGGACGCAGTCCGCGCCAGTTCATATCCTTGAAAAGGGTCTTCCCGATTTGGGTATTCATTTCAGGGCACATCGAAATCACCTTCGTTCGAAAGGGTTAGGACCAACTGGGTTACATCCTCAATGGGCGTGTTGGGGAGGGGATCCTGTTGCACCACCACCCCTTCTCCCCGGAAACGGATGTTTTCGGTACCCATGGGATGCACACGCAAAATGTCCAATACATCCTTGCGCGAAAAACCGTGGAAATCTGGTAGCGTCCATGTTTTCACCACGATGGGTTTCGGTTCCGGATCCTGGGGCTGGTTCACGATGGCAAGGATCTGCTTGACCACCTTTTGGAAAATGGGCGCGGCCACATCTCCCCCGTAGTACACGTCGCCTTCAGGCTCATCCACGGAGATCAGGACGGTGTAGATGGGATCCTCCACGGGGAAAAACCCCACGAAACTGGAAACGTACTTCCCCTGCACGTACCCGATGCCCGCTTCGGCTTTTTGGGCGGTTCCTGTTTTCCCACCGATAGAGATCCCTGGTACCTGCGCGGAAATCCCGGTCCCCGAATCCACCACTTGCTGCATCATTGCGCGGACCCTCTGGACAACATCCTGGGAATACAACGTGCGTGTTTGGGCTGGGGTTGTGCGGTCCCGAAGGATGGTGGGCGAAATGTACACGCCATCGTTTGCCAGGGTGTTGATCGCGGAAACCAACTGGATTCCTGTGACCCCTATCCCTTGGCCGATGGCCATCTGCACTCCCGTGAGACGGTTCCAATCGGGTGGAACGTGGAGGATCCCGTTGATTTCGTCGGGAAGTTCGATTCCACTTTTGCTTCCGAATCCCAGCAAGCGCAGTTCGCGAAAATAGGTCCAATCATCTTGCTCCTCGAGAAATTGCTTGGCCAGTTCCACGGTGGCCACGTTGCACGATTCGGCAAGCGCCGTATCCAGGTCGATGTCTCCATGTACGTGCGTATCACCGATCACGGTGGGAAGGTCGGAAAAGGGACGGATTTTCCCCGTACAGGAGAAAATGCGATCCAGATCGTGCAGGTCGTACTTGAGTGCCAGCGCAAAAATAAAGGGCTTGAGAGCGGAACCGGGTTCGTACAATCCCATGATCGCGTCGTTGTAGGGAAGCGTGGAATACATGGCGCGGATTTTTCCCGTCTTCGCCTCCATGATGATGCCCAAGGCACTTTCCGCATGGTACTTTTCCAGCCCTTCTTCCAACGCGTTCTTCAGCAGCTGCTGGAAGCGCAAGTCCACGGAAAGGTTCAGGTCTTGCCCGTTTTGCGCAGGAATGAAATCCACGTGGTCCCCCAGAAGGAGCCAGTCGCCTTTCACACCAAACGAAAGGGTTCCCTCTCCTTTGGGTGCGAGAATGGTGTCCCACTTGTGTTCCAACCCATTCACGCCGCTCCCAAACGAATCCACCTTGCCAATGATTTGCTGCATTTCCGGGTACAAGATTCCGCGTATGTTGGAATGGTCCACGGAAATGAAAAGGGAAAGGGGGGAAGGAATGTCCTCCCTTGGCTGGCTGGTTTTTCCCACGGGAACAAACGGCATGCTCTGCCGCTTCTGTTGGAGTTCTTGGGGGTCGTACCCAAAAAAAGAGTGTACTTGGGAAAGCACCACGTCCGGATCCACGCGTTCCAGATCCAATTGGCGTTGGAAGTAGCCACTGTCGAAGTAGTAGATGTACTGGTGCGCGTTATTGACGAGGGGAACACCCATGGCGTCGTAGATGATGCCTCTTTGCGGGTATACCTTGTAGAGACCGGTCCTTTGGCCCGCGGGGGATACGGGTTGTAGGGAAAGGAAGAAACTCCGGCCGAGCAGCACAAGGATGAAAAGAAGGAAGAACGTGGTAACGATGCGAACGCGCTTTTCGATCACTGTTGGCCGTAGTCGAAAGCCCTTTGCTTGAGCAAAATCATGTCACTGTAGGCTTCAATTTTGCGATCCAGCTCGGAAATCTGCAGGTCCATCTGTCGAATTTGGATTTGTTTCTTGGCCGATTCATCCTTCATCCGCGAGGTTTCCAAGCCAAAGTAGAAGGGAAGGAAAAAGGAACAAAAAAGGATCACGGAGAGCAGCAAGGTTTTACCTGCAAAGGCAAGGATTGCGGTTAGTCGGCTTGGCGAAAGAGTTTGCTCTTGCTCCAGAACCGGGTTCTGGACCGGCACATTCACGGTTGAGCTTCTGAGTTCACGTTCCAAGGAAAACCCCCCCCATTTCAAAACCCCAAAAAAAGAAAAAATAAGAAATAAAGATTACAATCGTTGTGCAGCACGCATCTTGGCACTTCTGGATCGCGGATTTGCCTCCACTTCAGGTTCCCCGGGGGTGATTGGCTTTGCCGTTAAGATACGCAGAAAAGAATCTTGCTGGGAGCGAAAAAAGTGCTTTACAAGCCGATCCTCCAGGGAGTGAAACGAGATCACAATTATTCTACCACCTTTATCCAGAATATGCAAGGATTTGTCCAATCCATTCGCCAGCTCTTCCAATTCGCCATTTACCGCGATACGTATCGCCTGGAATGTGCGCGTTGCGAAGTGCTTCTTCATCTTGTGGCGCACTTTGGCGGGTATTCCTTCCCGCACGCAGCGAACGAGGTCCGCGGTGGTGTGGAGAGGGCGGTTTTCCACGATCCTTCGCGTAATGGAACGCGCGAAACGCTCTTCGCCGTACTCGCGGAGAATCCGTTCCAGTTCCGGGGGAGGGAAAGTGTTCACCACGCTGCGGGCTGTACGCTTGGATTGTGTATCCATGCGCATATCAAGAGGGGCTTCGTTTTGGAACGAAAAACCCCGGGACTGTGTATCCAGTTGGAAGGAGGAAACACCCAAATCGAAGAGCACCCCGTCGATTTTCCGGAACCCCAGGCCGCGGATCACCAGGTCCATATCGGTGTAGTTCGCGCGAAAGAGATGCAATTTCTGGAATCCAAATTCCTGTAAACGTTTTTCACCGTAATGCAGGATCTCTACATCCTTATCGATGCCAATCAAAACCCCACCCGACGCTTGTAGCTTCCGGGCAATTTCCAGCGAGTGCCCTCCTTCGCCAAACGTACAATCGAGGTACACTCCATCGGGCTTTGTCACGAGAAGATCCACGGCTTCCCGCGCAAGAACGGTGCGATGGTACATGGGTTGCTCAAAATCCACGGCGATCCCTTCCTTTCCTGCACATTGTACCATTTTTTGGGGAGAGTTGGTTTGGTTTCCAAACCCTCTTTGCCGTGTTATAATAGCGGAGATTTTTCGAAGTGGGGTGAAGCTTGTGTGGGTATACATTCGTGACCTGAAAAAGCACTTGGGCCAGCAAGTAGAAATTCGTGGATGGCTGTTCAACAAACGTTCGAGCGGTAAGATCCACTTCTTGCAAATCCGCGACGGCACGGGGTTCGTGCAGGGAATCATGGAAAAGTCCCAGGTGGATCCCGAGCTCTTCCAGGAAGCCAAGGGCTGTAAAACCGAATCTTCGCTCGTTTTGCACGGTATTCCACGGGAAGATACGCGCTCTCCCAATGGAGTGGAACTAGATGTGGTTTCGCTGCAAGTCGTGCAAAACCCGCAGGAAGAGTATCCCATCAGCAAAAAGGAACACGGGGTGGAATTCCTAATGGAGCACCGGCATCTTTGGATTCGTTCCCGCCAGCAGTACCACCTGCTGCGCGTTCGTGATGCCGTGATCAATGCCACCAGGGATTTCTATCGCCGAAACGATTTCGTGCTCGTGGATACTCCCATCTTCACCGGGGCCATCGGGGAGGCGGCGGGAAACCTGTTCCAGTTGGACTACTTCGAGTACGGTAAGGCCTTCCTTGCCCAAACGGGCCAGCTGTACCTTGAGGCAGCCTGCGTTTCGTTGGGAAAAGTGTATAACCTGGGTCCCACTTTCCGTGCCGAGAAATCCAAAACGCGTCGGCATCTCACGGAGTTTTGGATGAACGAAGCCGAGGTGGCTTTCTTCGACCACGAGGATAACATGCGCCTGCAAGAGGAGCTCGTGAGTTTCGTGGTGGCCCAGGTGTTGCAAACGGCCGCCCCCGACTTGCAAGCCCTGGGAAGAGACCTCTCCAAGCTGGAATCAGTGAAAGCACCTTTCCCCCGCGTGTCGTACGACGATTCGGTGCGGATGCTCCAAGAAAAGGGATACGATATCCGCTGGGGAGATGACCTGGGTGCAGAGCACGAAAGCGAGATTTCCAACGCCTTTGATCGCCCGGTGATGGTTACCTGCTACCCCGCGAAGGCCAAGGCATTTTACATGCAGCCCGACCCCCAAAGGCCCGAAGTGGTTCTGTGCGACGATATGCTCGCCCCAGAGGGGTACGGCGAAATCATCGGCGCGTCGCAGCGCATCCACGATTTTGATTTGTTGGTGCAGCGCATCGAAGAAAATGGACTGCCTTTGGACTCCTACGATTGGTACCTGGATCTGCGCAAATATGGTTCCGTACCCCACAGTGGTTTTGGCATGGGGATGGAACGTACGATTTCTTGGATTAGCGGCATTCACCACATCCGGGAGGCCATTCCGTTCCCCAGAACCTTGTACCGAATCAAGCCGTAGGGAGGATTATGGCAAAGTACCTTGTTGTTGACGACGAAATGAACATCCAAAAGAAAATCCGTGCAACCCTGGAAGAAATGGGGTACGAGGTGAATACCGCTTCCAACGGTCAGGAAGCCTTGGTAATGCTCCTTGCGCAAAAAGCGGACTTTTGGGGGATGTTCACCGATTTGCGTATGCCGGGCATGGATGGCCTGGCACTGCTTCGTGCACTTGCTGAAGAGCGCAAATCGCTTCCAACCATCATGGTTTCCGCAGTTCGGGATATTGAACCCGTGGTCGAGGCCTTCCAACTGGGTATTTTGACGTTCATTTCCAAGCCGTTTTCCCCCGACGAAATCAAGAGCGCGGTGGAATTGATGAACCAGAACCGTATTGATTTGAAGGAAACTTCCAACTTGGTGAAAGGATTGATCGAACAAAGTGCCTTCCCCGATGCGGATTCCTTTATTTCGAAGCTGTTCCAACGTTTCCCCTCCTCCCCCATCCCCCATTTCCTGATGGCACTCAGCCTCGAAGCGCGGCAGAACAAAGCCTCGCTTTTGCAAGGCCAAAGAAACGCGGAAGAGTTGCCGTTGCTTGATGCGGCCAAAAAACACTTGAAGGCCGCCCTCGCACTGGATGAAGGCTATGAACCCGCTTCGCGGAAACTGCGCGAATGGGAGGAACGATCATGAAAAAAACCGCGAAGGAATGGTACGTGATCATCGTGGGCTGTGGTCGGTTGGGTTCCAAAGTGGCCGGGGCCCTTTCCGACCGTGGAGAAAACGTGGTGATCATCGACCTGGACAAGAAGAACTTCGAGCATCTTCCTCCCCAGTTTTCCGGCTTCCAAATGGAGGGCGACGCCACCTCCGTGGATACCCTCAAGGAGGCGAAAATGGAACAGGCCAACTTGGTGCTTGCTCTCACGGACGACGACAACACCAATTTCATGGTTTCGCAAGTCGCGAAGGAAGGTTTCGATGTGAACCTGGTGATTTCCCGCGTGTATGACCCCGATAACCTTCCCCTTTTCGAGCAATTCCAGATCAAAACCATTTCACCCATGGAACTCGCCCACGATGCGTTGATGAGCAAGATCCCGCACTCGCCGAAGGAGGAAGCGTGAAGGTCATCCTGGCGGGGGGAAACAAGGTAACGTTCAACCTGGCGAACGCCTTGATCATGCGGGACTTGAACGTGGTGATCATCAACAAGGACCGTGAATTGTGCGAGATTTTCTCCCGTTCCCTGAAAGCCACGGTGATACATGCCGATGCCACGCAGCCCGAGACGTTGAAGAAGGCAGAAATTTTCCCCAACGATATCCTTGTCGCCCTGACGCCCATGGACCAAGATAACCTGATCATTTCCCAGCTCGCGCTCAAGGTGTTCCACATGGACAAGGTGTTCACCCTTTTGAACAACCCCAGAAACAAGGAAATGTTCACCGCGAAATTGCACCTTCCCCACGTCATCAGCATGACCGATATGCTCTCCAGCAACATCGATTTGAGCATTGCCCCGGAGGAAGTGCGCACCGTGATGTCCTTCGAAGAGGGCAAGATCGAGTTGATGCAAATTCAAATCCAGCCCGACTCCCCCGCATGCAATATGGCTTTGAAAGATATCGACCTTCCCACCGGTGCCATCGTGGGTTTCATTTCTGGTCGACAAGAACCCTTCGTACCCAACGGGGAAACCGAAATTCTCCCCGGAGACCTCCTTTGGATCATGACGCTTCCCCTCTTGCATTCAGAAGTGGTGGAAGTGCTCACGGGAATCAAGAACAAATGAGCTACTCCCAGATCCTGCGGGAAAAGTACCAAACCATCTGCAAGCGTTTGGGCTGGCTTTTCCTGATGTTCAGTGGGATCTTGCTCTTCCCCTTGTTCCTCTGCTTCTTTTTCCCCGAGGAATGGAAAAACAGCTGGCCTTTCCTTGCCAGTTCCCTCCTCTCCTTTTCCACGGGTCTTCTGCTTTGGGTTCCCTTCCAAAAAGCTTCCAAGGAAAACCAGCTCACCGTGCAGGAAGGAGCCATCATTGTTCTGTTCACCTGGATGGGAGCGATCTTTTTTTCCGCGTTACCCTTCCTCTTCTCCCAAACGCTTAGCTTCTCCCACGCCATTTTCGAGAGTACCAGTGGTTGGACAACCACCGGCTTGACCCTGGTGGATGTGTCGCGGGTTTCCAAGCTCCTCCTTTTCTGGAGGAGCCTGACCCAGTTCGTCGGGGGGGCAGGGTTTGCCATTTTGATGGTCTCGACCGTTGGCGGGGGGGTAAGCGCGGGTGTATATAATGCCGAGGGGCGTGTGGACAACTTGCTGCCGAACATCAAGAGATCCGCCCGGATGATCATTCGCATTTACCTCGTGTATGCCGTTGCGGGGTTTCTTGCCTTTGCCGTGGCGGGGATGGGCCTTTTCGATGCGTTGAACCATTCCTTGACTGCTTTGGCAACCGGTGGTTTCTCGACGCGCAACGACAGCTTGGGTAGTTTCCAAAGCCTTCCCATCGAGATGGTCTCGCTTGTGCTGATGACGCTGGGAACAACGGGCTTCGGCATCCATTACCTCGCCTGGAAGGGAAATTGGAAAGACTTCCGCCGAAACCCCGAGCCATGGACATACCTTTTCGTTTTGGCGGTTTTCCTTCCACTTTTGGTATTTGGACTCGCGGGATCCACCTTCTCCCATACGGGCCAAGCCGTCCGTCACGCCATTTTCCAAGGTGTTTCCGCGTTGACCGGTACGGGTTTTTCTACGGTGGGCTTCGCGAATTGGCTTCCTTTCCCCATGTTTCTCCTTACCTTGCTGATGATTTTTGGGGGCATGATGGATTCCACCTCGGGAGGATTGAAGCTTCTGCGGATTTTCGTGGTTTTCAAGGCCATTTGGGTGGAAATCCAGCTTTTCTTCCTCCCCAAGGGTACGGTCAAGCATTTCCAGGTGTACAAGGGTGCCAAGAAGATCCCGCTGGACGACGCGCTGCTGAAAAACATCCTTCTGTACTTCGCCTTGTACTTCTTGACCTTTGCGGTGGGGGTGGGATGGCTCGCTTCCTACGGGCACGATCTCAAATCCTCGGCTTTCGAATTTGCCTCAGCGCTTTCCACCGTGGGCCTTTCGGTGGGTATCACTTCCACCAGTGCCCCTCTTTCCATCATCTGGGTGGAAACAACCGGGATGTTCCTGGGGCGCTTGGAATTCATCGTGATCCTGTACGCCATTGCCAAGTTGGTCCGCGATCTCAAGCAGGTGCGCGGAAGCAAGAAGAGAGGAACGTTTTGAAACGCACCTTCACCGTGCAACCCGAAAACCTCTACAAACGCTTGGACAAGTTCCTGCGAAAGCAATTGGACGCGATACAGCTTTCCTCGATCTTTGCCTTGCTGCGCAAGGGAAACGTGCGTGTCAACGGACAGAGGCAAAGGAAACCTTCTTTCGGGTTGCAAACGGGGGACGTGGTGGAGGTTACTCTGCCGGAGAAGAGCGAGCACCGGCAGGCCATGCAGCGGGATTTTTCGGGGAAACGCAAGCTTATCCCCACGAAAATGGAGATTTCGCTGTTGTTTGAAAACGACCAACTCCTGGTGGTGGAAAAACCCGCGGGAATCTCCGTGCACCCCGGAGCGGGGGAGGGGCACCGGGCCACGCTCATCGAAGGCCTGATGCATCTCGGGAAGAAAAAAGGGTTCCAACCCTACTTGGTGCACCGGTTGGACCGGAACACGTCCGGGATACTCGTGGTGGCCAAAAACCTGTCCGCATCCCGGGAGTTGTCCGCTCTGCTGTCATCCCGGGAAGTGCAGAAAACGTACACCACGTTGGTGGCAGGCGAAGTTTCGCCCCAAAGCATCACGTTGCCGCTGGACGGCAAAGAGGCCCATACCCAGATCGTTTCATCCCGGAGAATCCACACCAGCCAGGGCGTGGTTTGCCTTTGCCAGGTGGACATTTCCACCGGCCGGAAGCACCAGATTCGGAAGCACTTGTCCCAAATCGGCCACCCGGTACTGGGGGACCGCACGTACGGCAACCCGGAATGGAACTCCCACGCAAAAAAATGGGGGGTATCCCGCACTTTCCTGCATTGCTCCGAATTGCTGTTGCCCTACCGCTCCGGCAAAGAGACGCAACGACTCCTCTTTCGCTCCCCGCTTCCACCCGAGCTGCAACAGGTACTGGAAACCTTGGAAGGACGCTAAACCTCCTGCTTGTCCAACAAATCGAGCAACACCGCTGCAATGCCTGGATCAAACTGGCTACCGCGGTTGTTGGCGATTTCCTCTCGTGCTTCCGCCCGGTCCAACGCCTTGCGGTACGCGCGGTCACGGGTCATGGCATCCCAGGTGTCAGCCACGCAAATGATGCGCGAAATCAACGGGATCTGCTCCCCTTTTAGACCATCGGGATACCCCTTTCCGTCGAAACGCTCGTGGTGGTGCCGGATGTAGGGCGCAATGTTCTTCAAGTGCTTGGATTGCTGCACAACCTCGTACCCCCAAACCGGGTGCATCTTGATGCTCTCGAATTCCTCGGATGTCAACCGGGCGGTCTTGTTGAGGATGTTCGCGGGCACGAGCAACTTGCCGATGTCGTGGATCAGGCCTGCCCAATAGACGGTATCCAATTCTTCGCTTGAAAACCCCAATGCCCGCGAAATGTCCACCGATATTTGGGCCACCATTTCCGAATGTCCTCGCGTGTACTGGTCGTGGATTTCCATCAGGTGGATCATGGCCAGGATGATCTCTTTTTGGAATTCTTCTCCGAGCTTTCCCAAGCGGCGAAAGGCCAGGAAAGCAGAAGCCACGCTTCCCAGCGCCCCCAGCACTTTCAGCGATTCGGTGGAGAATTGCTTGCTCTTCCCCTTCGCGATATCCAGAGTCAGGTACCCCGCTACCTCCTCGTCGGAACGCAACAGAACCAACGCGGATTGCTTGGTGGGGCGTACCGCCTGCAAGTAGCTCTTGGAGATTTCCGGGGGCATGTGATCGTTCATGCTCTCGACCTGGTCGACCAGGAACACGTTGGCATCGAAGAAACGGGCCCGGGGGCTTTCCATGGGGGGCGAGAAGAAATCACGGCGAAAGGAGATTTGGCGCAGCTTCTCCAGGTCATGCCCCACGGCGTGCGCAAAATGCCAATTACTTCCCTCGATCAACGAAACACTACCATAATCCGCCTCGGGAATGAGCGAAAGGGAGTTCTCCAGCAAATCGGGAAGGAACTCTCCCCGCGGGTCGGAAGAGGCTTCAATCATCCCGGTGGTAACCATGACCAGGTTCTCGAAGCGCGAAAGGGTGGCTTCCAGGTCCTTGTACGAGGATTCCAGTTCTTCGTTCATGGCTTCCATTTCCTGGTTTGCCGCACTGAGCTCCTTGAGGGTTTCCGAGAGTTTCTTGGTGGTTTTGCGGTAATCCGCGATCAGCGCCGTGCTCAACGTGAGTACCAGGACGATGGTACCGTATCCGCTCAGGAAAGAGAGTGGAAACGAGAAGAAAAGACCCTGCAGCAATTCCGCGAAAAGGGTCAGTACCCAGAAGGTGATGGAAAAGAGAAAGCCTCTTTGGGCATATTTCCAGCCAAAAAAAACGAGTGCTACACCGTTACACACCAGGGAAATGGCAATGGAAAACGGGACGTTCCACAAGATCAGGAACCCCAAGAGCAAGTTGGGAAGCAACAGGTACTTGGCCTTTTTCACCCGATTCTCGAAGAACGCTTCGATTCCCGTTGCAAAACACAGAATGGATAGGATGGTGAAAATCGCTCCGAAGCGCGAAGTGAAGATCCCGGAAAAGGAAAGGCCATCGGGGAGGGACATGTTCCGCGCGAGAAAATCGATGTACACTACCCCTCCAAAGAAGGCACCGGCACTGAAAGAGATGTAGGCATTTCGAAACCGGGAAGAGGCTGTACCCAGGAAAAAAAGCAGGAACGCCAGTAGAAAACTCATCCCCAGACCCACGAAAAAGATGTTCTGCTTGAGGATTTCATTGGTGGCAACGCGCGACTGAAGGCTTTGCAGGTTCGTCAAGTACGGCAGGAAGAAGGAAATGGTGTTGGCGGATTTCACAGCTACCCGGAGCTCGTATTGCCCAGCTTCCAGGCTTTCGGGAACCAGGAAAAAGGAATGGTTCCGGGCCTTGAAATCCCCTTGCGGGGAGAAAAGTTGGGTGGAGGTGGACGCATTCTCCAGAAAGACCCCGGTTACCTGCTCTTCGCGAAGAGAAAAGGTGAGTAAATTCCCGGGTTGAACCGCAATCCGGCTGGACAAAACGCCTTCCACTTCCTCGGAAGGGGAAAGCGTGAAGGGAAGCGAAATCGAACGGGTTTGCCCTTGCGAAGACCATTCCCAGGAAGAACGCAAGGGATGCCCCGCGGGACGGTTTATGAGGGCAAAGAGAAAAACAAGCGTGGCGAAAAGAACCACCGCCGCCAGTATGCTACTACTTTTTCTTGTGCGCTGCATCTTCATCCTCCCTGGTACTCCGGGAAATCCGTGATGAGGTAAAGGCAAAGTGTTTTTTCCCCGTCGTGGAAGTGCGTGGTCAACACCCGGCTTTGCCCAGATCGGATCTTGCCCGAGATCGTGTGCATCGTGATGGGTGATTGGAACGTGACAAGATTCTCGTCGGGTGCAATGCTTTTCAAGGAATTTCCCAGGATGATGTTGCCGATCTCCGCTACCCCATCTTCCAGGAGCAGGGTTTCTTCCCCGCTCGAAATGCCTTCGAGGGAGAACGAATCCACCAGTCGATGGGCCATTTCGTGGTTCATGGAAATGCAGAACACGCTACGCGCCGCACCAAGTATGGTGAAAAAGGCGGAGTAGGCTTGCAAGTCCACCACATCCGCTTCCCGGGTCTCCCACTTCCCAAGGTGCTTTTCCGGAATGGCGGCGCTCTTTCGCAGGTACTCCTTGGAATTCTGCACCAAGGGTCCGAGGATTTCCTCCGGCGAGATGCGCTTGGGCTTGATTTGGTTCAGGGGCACCCGAAAGCAAAAGCGCGTAAACTTGCCCTTTTCCGTCTCCAGCGTTGCTTCTCCGCCCATCTTTCGGAGTTCCGTTTTCAAGGCCGAAAGGCCTACTCCCCGCCCGGAGACGGTGGAAACTTGCTCCCGCGTCGAAAAAGAATCCGCGAAAAGGCAATCGATCAGCGCCTGGTTCGTCGCGGGATCGGAGTCGCACTCCTTTCCCAGGAACCCTTTTTTCAGGGCATGACTGCGTACCTGCTCCAGGTCAATGCCCCTTCCGTCATCTTCCACGCAGATCTCCACCGATAGACCCTGCAGGCGAATCATCACACGAATGCTGCCGTATTCGGGTTTTCCCTTGGAAATCCTTTCTTCGATCCCTTCGATGCCATGGTCCACAGCGTTACGGAAAACGTGCACCAGTGCCTTTGTCAACCCCTTGAAATACTCGCGGTCTACCAAGACATCTTCGCCTTCCAGCCGCACGGGGTAGACGAATTTTCCCAAACGCAATGCCAGTCGGTTCACGAAAGAAGGAACATGGTTCAGCAATTCCTTGAGAGACTGGTAGCGGATCTTCCGAAGTTCCCCGATGATATCTTCCGAAAGGGGGGAGGGGAGTTCGCTGTTGATCTTGCGCTCCAGCGAAACCAATCGATCCGGGTGAATCATGCAGCGGCTCTGTGTGTCGAAAAACTCGGGCGAAATGTTTTCCTTGAGGATGGCCAAGTCCTTCTGCAAAGCCCGCCCTAAACCAAACTCGCGGAAAAAGGCTTCCCATTTCTCCGGATCCATTGCCTGCAACTCTTGCTGACGCTTGGAAATCTCCGTTTCCAACTGGTGCAACGCTTGCACCACGTGCATCAAGTCGAAATTGGAGAAGTTGCCCTTGAAGGTGTGAATCGAGCGAAACAGCATGGCGGAACGGTCTTCGCCGGCAACCGTGAGGGAGGCGATCTGGTGGGCCCCATGCACCAGGAATTCCTGGAAGTCATTCAGGGTTTCCAGGAAGTCTTCGCGGTTGCGCAGAACGTGCACCACCATTTTCAAAATGTTGCGTTCCCGTTCGATTTTGTTTTCCAGTTGCCTTCTCTCGGTGATGTCCCGCAGGATGACCATGATGCGTTTCACACCGCCCTCCCCACCGATGAGACGGTACTCGAAGATCACCGTTTTGTCCTTGATTTGGGCCTCTTCCGGCAGGAGGGAAATTAACATCTCCTGGCTTTGGAAGCTATCCTCGGAAAGAATGCGGGGGAAGATACTCTCCAAGAAGCCATGCATCTCGGGGTCTTTCGGAAAGACCAGGGAAGGGAAGTGCTTTCCCTGAAGGTCGAAGCCGAAAATGGTTCGGCATTCCTTGCTGTACACCGGTTCCACCAAAAGGTCTTTTTGGAAGGATAAAAAACCGTCATCGGTATTGTCCATGAGCATTTGCAGCGAGGAAATGGCCACGTTGAGCTCCCGTGTGCGTTCTTCCACTTTCTTGTCCAATTCCCGGTAGGAACTCTCCAATTCCTCGTTCATGGCTGTCATCTCTTCGTAGGAGGCAAAAAGCTCCGAAGAGGTGGCTTGCAGTTCCTGGTGGGTTTTCTGGTAATCCCGAACCAGTACAAACCCACTTCCCAAGGTGATGGCAAAGGTTCCATAGGTTAGCATGGGAAAGGAGGGAAGCCGCAGGGAAAACCCTTTCACGATTTCGTACAGGATGGAGAGTGCCAGAAGCATGGCGGGAAGGGAAAACTTGGACTGTTTCTTGCGCACCAGGTTGAACACCATCAGCAGGACATCCAGGCAAATCGCGAACAAAAAGGCTTGCACGAACCCGATCATACTCAATCCCAGGCACACCAAGTTTACCAGAAGAACCTTGCGCGAGAAGCGCGCGGAAAAGTCCTGGTATGACTCGATGCCATACATGATCAAGTACGTGGCCAGCAGAAGGTACACGTATTTCAAAGATTCCAAGATCCACGAAAAGGATCCCAAGGGGACCAGCTTGCGGTAGAAGCTCTCCAAGAAACCCAAACCAATAAAGAAACACGAAACGCCGATCGCAACGTAACTCTGCTTGTGATCGGGCACCAACCTTCCCAAGAAAATCAAAAGGAAGCCCAAAAGGAAACACATACCCATTACCATGAGCGTTACTTCGTCGTTGAAAAACGTGAACCATTCCAAGCGATACAGGAACAGATCGCTGTCCTGGAAATAGGGACTTTGGCTCATGAGTATGCGCCCACGGGATTGCACCCGCAGGGTAACGCGGTTTTCTCCGGGGGAAACGAAATCGTCCAGGCAAACCCAGCGGGGAACAAACCAGCTATCGAATGGCCTGTGCCCTTCGAAAAGCGCTATGTTTTCGCCGTTCAACTGGACTTCCACACGATCGGCGATCACCTGGGGAAGCACAAGTGTCTGCATCTGCGGGGGAACGGCAGCGGAAAGAACGATTTCCGAACCGCCCCGCACGGTGAAGTCGTAGGGAAAGTTTTGCGTGAGCTGGGTTTCCCCCACCTGCACCTTCCACTCGGGAACCTGGTAAGCGCGACCCGGATGCACGAACCACAGGAAGAAAGAGAAAAGACCAAAGAAAATCAACCCCGCCAGGAAAAGGCCGGAGTAGGGTTTGAGCCTGGAAAGAAGACCCCGAAAACCCTGCATATCTTACAAGCGCACGTCCACGTTACCACCTTTTTCCTCGATCATGCGCACCAGGGGCTTGATCTGCAAGAACACTTCGTCGGAAGAGGGGTTGGTAGTGAGGTCGAACAGGAAACCCTGGGGTCGGGTTAGCAGGAGACCTTGGACGGTACCGGAAATCATGGTCAGGGTTTCGGGACTGATACGCTCACGAATCGTTATGCAATACCTCTCGCCATTTTTTTCCACAGTGTACGAGGCGTCCTTCTCGGGTTCGGGGACGGAGTTGTCCAGTACCGTGTTGACAACCGACAAAACTTTGCTGACGTTGAAGGGCTTTATGATGTAATGGCGGGCCCCGTAGTTGATGGCCTGGAACACCATGTGCTTTTGATCGATCGCGGTGATCATCACGATACAGGCGTCCGGGAATTCTTCGATAATCTCTTTCACAGCATCGATCCCCGACATCACGGGCATGGTGATGTCCATGGTGACCAGGTCAGGTCGCACTTCCCGGTATGCACGCACCGCTGCTTTTCCATTACTAGCTTCCGACACCACCTCGTGCCCTGCCTGGGAAAAGATGGTTTTGAGGTTCTTGCGCATCAAAAAGGAATCATCGGCAATCAAGATTCTTGCCATTTTACTTCACCTTCCTTTACAGTGTGTCCAAGTCGATTTTCATGAAAACAGCTTCCACGAACAGCTCCAGGAAATCTGGAGGGTACATGCTGGAAGGGGCCTCGAAACGACGCAACCCTGGAGCAAAGTCCAAGAACTGGGCTCCCCCTGATTCCTTGAAGAGGAAGGAGCTTCCCGGGGGGATCTGCAGGTCGGATTGGAAGACCACGCTGCGCACCCATACATGGAGCGGCTTGTCCAATTCCACGATGGATCCATTCAACCCAAAAAGCCCCGTACGCACGTCAATCGTATGCACGGGGTTTCGGTGGAAGTCCAACTTGGCTTCCAGGTAAAGGCCATCGGAAATGATCTCCACTTCCATTCCCGAAGGGATTTGCAATTCCAAGCGGTGCACACCCGGAACCCATCGAAAACGGTCCTCCACGCGCGAGAAGAACAACCGGTTTTCCCGGTTTTCGATTTTGACAGCATCGGGATCGCCGGTAAAAAAGCCAGAAATGGTGCACGCGGAGGCACAGGGGGCATCGCGCAATACCAGCTCCAGCACGGGCAGGCTGGTAACCACTTGGAGCTTTTGGGAATTTTCCACCGCGAAAGCGAACGCGTTCGTACCGGACGAAGTCTCAAAGACCTTTGACCCCGGATACAAAAAGAGGAAAAGCAGGAAACACATGGCCAGCACGACGTTCACGTATCGCAACCAACGGAAGGATTTCATGGACGCCAAGATCCCGATTCCGACAAGCACGAGGAAAACGGGCCAAAACAGGAAAAGATTGACCAACAGGTTCCCCCACGCTGGAATCCCACTGCTGGCAAAAAGGATGAGAATACCACCGAGAAGAACCGCGATTCCAAGGACTAGTTTCACCAGGTAACTCCCTTCGCATAGTGGAAAACGATCGCGTAATTATATCACAACTCCATGCAGAGCATGAGCGGGAACTTCCCCCGCATGCGAAAGTGTTGTTGCGGGCTCTGGCCCTTGCGGCAGCCCCCGCAAGCCAGTAGGAACCGCCGCTTCTTGGGTTCCGTGGTGTTTCCCTTACCCATGTGGAGCTTTGCCTCCCAGCCAGAGATGTCCTCAGGGGGAGAGTCCGCTTCCACCGCGGCAGTCGCAACGGCTCGCCCAGGGCAAGGCTGCGCCAAACCCGAACCGTTCGGCGTGCCCAGGTGCGACACGTCAGCAGCGGACATGGAAGCGGCGAACGGCACGCACGGTGGTGTGAGAGGACGGCTACCCTACGAATGGGTAGCCTCCTACTCGATCCTTAGCTTCTCGAAAACAGCCGCAGTGGGCTGCGGCGGTCCCAGCAAACCTCCGAACCAATGACGTTGCTGTCCTTGCTCTTTGGGATCGCGGCACCCCAGTGCGGCTCTTTTTCGGAACGTTGGGAATGTAGGTACCGGGGTATCTCCAGGATCGCCAAAGCAAAGGAAGCAGTTTGTGTTTTTTCGGAAAGAGAAGGTGCATGAACGTCCCTCGCGGTACCTGGTTTTGTTCCTTCCCCAGGAATTTGGGGCAGAACGCGTTTTCCGAAACGTGGAAACAGGGCACATGCGCTTTGGACAGCCCCCGGGGAGATTGTGGTACAATCAAAGCGGATACCATGTTGGCTGTCTCCTGTCTTCACTGGCTACGAACCTGGGTCTTGGCTTTTTCGAGTAGGCCCTTTTCGTAGGAGGCAGCTTTTTTTGTAGTGCCGCTTTGCGGCGACGCGAAGAGTTCAGGGATCATGGAGCATGAGCGCTTTCGGAAAGGTGGGGAAAGGGTGTTCGTTCTGCAGAAAGTGGTGGCCTCTTTCGTGGAATTACCGGGGTTGGTCTGTTCGTTGCTGCTGGCATGGGGCTTATTCTTTTGGTTGTTCCGAAAGGAGCGGAAGAAATCCCTTTGGGTTTTCCTCATCGCTTTTGTCGTATACCTTTCCAGCTCCCCCGTTTTCGTGCGTCCCCTTGTCGGCACCCTGGAAGGAGCCTTTCCCCCGTTTACCCTTTCGCACGATGCTGTGAAGGGGGATGGGGACGAAAATTGGATCGTGGTGCTCTCCTCCGGGCAGCTTTCGGGTTTCCCGGTGCATTTCTCTTCGCAAACGGGTGACGTGCTGGACCCCATTTGCTTGGCACGCTTGAATTGCGGGTTTTCCCTGTCCCAGAAGACTTCTTGGCCCATCCTCGTTACCGGGGGCCTTTTGGGGGGTGCGTTTGCTCCCGTTGCCGAAACGATGGCTGTGCAACTTCGCGAATGGGGCGTTGCGGATTCCTTGGTTTTCGTGGAGAACCAAGCGAAAACCACCGCGCAAAACGCCGCGTTATCGGTGGCCCTTCTCCCCCCTTCCGTGAAAACCCTGTACCTCGTTACGTCCGCCAACCACATGAAAAGAGCCATGTTGGTTTTTTCCGCGTTCCTGGAAGGTCGTGGGATCCAACTGGTGGCCGTTCCTTGTGACTATTCCTTTGACGTTGCAACCGATTGGTTTGACTGGCTTCCCTCGATTTCTGCCTTCTCCGCATTGGCCAGCGCGTGGCACGAATGGGTCGGGATCGTTTTCTACCATCTTTCCGGGGAGATGAAAACACGATGAAACAAATCTTTCTTGCCTTGTTTGCGGTTCTTCTTTTGCTGTGCACATCTGCTCTGGGGTGGGAGGGAAGCTTGGAGCTGGGTGCGGAAGTCCGAAACGACCGTGTGGTTCTGGAACCCGGGATTCGGGCATTCGGAAGCCTTAGCCTTTCCCATGACTGGATGGGTCTCGTGCATTCCTTCGATATCCGCAACTTTTCCATCGGGGAAGTGCAACCGGTTTTCAATATTTGGAAGAAGTACCTCGATCTCTACTACACACCGGGCGAGGGGTACTTCTGGATTGACACCCCCGATTTCGATGCCAAGATTGGGATGCAGCTGTTTCACGAGGGACCTGCCAACAGGTATCCCCTCTTCCTTGCCCCCAATGGCCCCCCGGTGCCTTCTGTGTCCTGGAGCTGGCAACCCTTCGACTTGTTCCGCTTGAAGACGAACTGGATCTTCTATCGGAATGCCATTTCCAACTTTGCGACGGGGGAGGAACGCCAATGTGCCAAAACCCTGTATTACCGAAGTTGGGATTGGTTCCCCTTCCCCGATCTTTCCCTGGGTTTCGTGGAAGCCATCCTCTTCTTGGAACGCTCGCTGGATTTTCCCTACATGCTCTCCCCTTTCCCCTACCAGATGATGCAGGAGTACCGCTCCTTTTCCGCACCTTGGAGCGAACCCAACAACGACAACGGGCTGCTGGGTTTCTGGGTGGAGTATTCTCCCTCCTCCTGGCGTTTGTTTGGGGAAGTGCTGGTGGACGATTTCTACGTGAATATCTTTACCCAAGACCTTTCCAAGCATCCCCAAAAAATTGCCTGGAACATGGGGGCAGAGTATTCCTGGGATAGGCATTGCGTGCAACTGGAATTTGCCGGTGCCACGAAGTATACGTTCCAGCGTACCAGCATGAACATTCCCCCGTACCAGTACGTTTTTTTCGAGGAGGACCCAGACCTTCCCCTGGAGTACAACATGATCGGTTTCCTCTACGGCGAAAACAGTGGGGTTACCAGTTTCACCTACTCCCAGCAAGCTACCCCGGTTCACTGGAGCGTCACGGGCGAGTTCGTGGCATTCGGACACCGTGACCCCTTTACCCCATGGCACGGCGAACCCATGCCCGAAGGAAAGGGATTCATCTGGTTGGACGACGAGGTCTTGAGCTTCCAGCAATCCTTCCTGGGGGAAATCCACTGGGATGTCACACCCGAATTGTACTTGGATTTCTGCCTGGGTATTTGCTTTTTGCAAAACGTCGCACTCCAAAAAGGGGAAAACAAAGTGTTGCCGCTTTTCCAGTTCCAAGTGGGAAGTGTTTTCGACCTTCAAACCCTCCTCTCCAAAAAGGAGCCATGAATGGGCCTGTTTCTCTTCGTGCTGTTCTCGGTTTGGGGCGTTTGGGTGTGGGTGAAGCGAAAAGAGTACCTCCGCTTCTCTTCCCTCCCGCAGAAAAAACCAGGGCATCCGCTCCCGTTGATCAGTATCTTGGTGCCCGCACGAAACGAAATCGGGAACATCGCGCGTTGCGTGGAGTCCTTGCTTTCGGACGACTATCCTTTCCAAGAAGTGCTCGTGTTGGATGACGGTTCCACGGATGGCACCGGTGAATACCTGCAGGGTGTACAGCATCCTTGTTTCCGCTGGTTTCCCGGCAAGCCTTTGCCCCAAGGATGGGTGGGGAAGAACTGGGCGTGTCACCAGCTCTGGGAAAAGGCTAAGGGTTCGATCCTGGTGTTTTGCGATGCGGACTCGTTCCATACCCCCGGTTCTTTCCGCGATCTGGTGGCGCTCGTACGCAACAGTGGAGCGGACCTGCTTTCGGGAATACCCTACCAGCAAATCCTCTCCCTGGGAGAAGCGGTGACCTATTCCTTCGTGGGAATCCTCATTTTTGCCCTGCTCCCCTTGCGATGGGTCTCCCATCCAAAACGCAAGTTTAGCCTTGCCAGCGGGAATTTCATGGTTTTTTCCCGGGAGGGCTACGCGCAATCCGGGGGATTCGCGGGCATCCGCAACATCCTCGCGGATGACGTCGCGCTCTCCCACCGGGTCAAGGAAACCGGGGGGAAAGTCGTGTACGTGGACATCACCCGCTTTTCCACCATTCGAATGTACCACGGGTTTCGGGAAGGTTTCCTTGGGGTTTCCAAAAGCCTCGTCTCCTCCTTGCAGGGTTCCCCGGTACAGCTCCTGGGTGCTGGTGTAGCGCTGGGGGTTTTCGAGTTTCTTCCCTGGGTGGCGCTGGTGGCTTCCTTTTTCACCGGTGGTTTGGGATGGGCACTCGCGGCCCTTGCGCTGAACTTCGCCATTCGCTTTTCGGTGGACCATATGCACGGCATCCCCGCTTGGTGCTGGGTGCTGCAGCCCGTTCACTTCCCGGTACTCGTTGCAATGGGAATCCATGCATTGGTACGGCAGAAAAAGGGGAAAACCACCTGGAAAGGAAGGAACGTTCCCCAGCCATAAAGGGAGGCCTGCGGCAACCTTTGTCTCCGCAGTATGGTATAATGGTACAACCTTTTTCAGGAGGTTTTCGTTTGATATACGCGCTTGATATTGGAACCCGAACCGTGGTCGGAGTTTTGGCGGAAAAAGGGGAAAACGGCATTTCCATCCTCGACTTCGAGATGTTGGAACATGAGGAACGGGCGATGCTGGACGGAGCCATACACGATGTGCAGAAAGTGTCCAACGTGGTGGCACGGATCACCCAAACCCTTTCGCAGAGGAACTCGCTGGAATTGCGCGAAGCATCCGTCGCACTGGCGGGAAGGTTTTTGAAGACTTCGGTGGGTGAAGCGCAACAGGACGTGGAAAGGGAGCCCTCGATTTCCCGGGAAACCGTACGGACCTTGGAAATGGATGCCATCAACGACTCCATCCAGAAGCTGGACCTGGAAGGGCGCGAAATGTACTGCGTGGGGTACTCGGTGCTGTATTACTCCTTGGACGGAGAATGGATCAAGAACCTGGAGGGGCATCGCGGGCATTCTGCTTCGGTAAAGGTTTTGGCCGCTTTTCTGCCCGCGTACATCGTGAATGCCATGATGAACGTTCTGGAAAAAACCGGGCTCATTCCCTCTCACATCACCCTCGAACCCATAGCGGCCATGAACCTGGTGGTTCCCCCTGACCTGCGCAAGCTCAACATCGTGTTGATCGATGTGGGGGCGGGCACATCCGACATCGCCGTATCGCGCGATAACACCGTCATTGCCTACGGGATGGTGCCCATGGCAGGAGACGAAATCACCGAAAGACTCTGCGACGAATTCTTGCTGGATTTTTCCACCGGCGAGAAGGTGAAGCGGCGCCTGAGCGACGGGGAAGAAAACGTGGTTGTGCACGATATCTTGGATTCCGAGGTGTCGCTGGATCGTTCGACTTTCTTGCAAACCGTGGAACCCGTGTTGGAAGAAATCACCCGTCGTGTGTGCGACGAGATTCTTTCGCTGAACGGCAAAGCTCCGGTTGCGGTGATGGTGATCGGTGGGGGCGCACGCATTCCCGGTTTCACCGCGTCCATCGCGGAAAAGTTGTCCCTGCCCGCTAACCGCGTTGCGCTCAAATCCGTGGAAAACCTGGCGAGCATCGACGACCGCACCGATCGTATGGTGGGGAGTGACTTTGTCACCCCGGTAGGGATTGCCAATAGCCTGCACACCAATACCGGAAGTGTCTTCGTCCGCGTGCTGCTGAACGGTAAATCCGTGGATTTGATGGCACTGGACAACAAGAACACCGTGATGCAGGCCCTTTTGCAGAGTGGCTTCTCCCCCGATGAGATCATCGGGAAACCCGGACCGGCCATTACCTGCGAAATCAATGGAAAGTTGCACGTGCTTAAGGGGAGCGTGGGAAAAGAAGCCAAGGTGCTGATCAACTCCAAACCTGCTCGCGTAGAGGATCGCCTCAAGCACGGGGATATCGTGGAGGTCAAACCCGGTTCGCGGGGGAAGAGCCCCTCGGCGTACCTCTCGGAGCTTCTTCCTGTTTTCAACACCTGGGTAAACGATCACCGCATGGAATTGCCACCTGCCGTTTTCCGAAATGGCAAACCCCTCGACCAAGATGTTTTGGTGCAAGATGGTGATACCATCGCATTCGACCAAGCCGTGGAAGTAGCCCGCGTGTACGCTTCCCTGGGAATGGAAGAGAAGGAGTACTGGTCCATCCTGTTCAACGGGTTGATTCGGAATGTCTGTTGCAAGGAGCACTTGCTTTTCCTGGGTGAACGGAAAGTGCACTACGGGGATTCCATCCCTCCTGGCTCACGCTTATCCCTGAAAACCACCGAGCATTCCCCACGCATCCGCAACCTGTTGCAGGAAATGTCCATACCCATGATCGAGGTGCACGTGAATGGAAAGAGCGTGAAAATTCCCGCGGCCTCTTTCCAAATCAGTATCGATGGGCTACGCGCCGAACTCGATTCCCCGCTTTTCGACAATGCCAACGTGGTGGTGGAAATCACACCGATTATTCCCAAGGTCATTGATATTTTTTCGGTGCTGGACTTCGACGTCAGTGACCTGAAGAGTTTTTCCATTGAGATACAAGGCCAAAAGGCCGCGTTCATGGATTCCCTTTCCGAGGGAGACCACGTGGAGATCATCATCCAAAAATAATGCCAAAGGGGGAAGAGGATGGAAATCCTTACCGTAACACTGAACCCTGCCCTGGATCGAGAAGTCATCATTCCCAATTTTCAACTCAACCAACTGCACCGTATCTTCAACCGGGAAAACATGATCATGGACCCGGGTGGAAAGGGGATCAACGTTTCCATGATGCTTTCCTCGCTGGGTATCCCCTCCCTCGCCATGGGTTTCCTTGGGGGGTACACCGGAAGGGTGATCCTGGAGGAGCTTCGCAGGCGTTTCAAGGATGTCACCACCAATTTCGTGCGCATGGAAGAGGAGAGCCGGGAAAACCTCGCCATCGTGGACGAGATGAACCATTCCATCACCGAAATCAATGCCATGGGCCCCACCATCATGGAGGAGGATCTCCTCCATTTCTTGCGCCTGTACCAAACCGCCGTTTCCCATACCAAGATTTCCTTGATTTCCGGGTCCGCACCCTTCGGGATCCCCCTTGACGTGTACGCCTCGCTGAGCAAGATGGCCAAGGAACAGGGCAACTGGGTCCTCATGGAGGCACGCGGAAGGCTTCTCACCAATGCCGTGAACCAGGCGTGCCCGCACGTGGTCCGCCCCGACTTGCGCAGCGATAACAAGATCTTGGGGCAGGAAGTGGAGTCGTTTTCGGACTACCTTGACGCGGGGCGGGAAATCATTCACAAGGGAGCCGAATTGGTGGTCATTTCCTACCAGATGAAGCATGACCTGATTTTCACCCGGGATGCTTCTTGGTTCCTCACGATCATCCAAGAAAGCGTGGATCCTTCCCACCTCTTGGGAACCGGGGACGTGTACATGACCGCCATGATCTACAACGCGCTGAAGAACGGCAAGGACCTGCTGGCAACCGCCAAGTTCGGTATGGCAGCCGCCCTTGCCAAGACCCACTACGTCAAAAAGGAAATGCCCAAGTTGGAAGACATCCAAACCTGCATGGAACATATCAAAGTGGAACGACTGGATTGAGGTGAATGGCAATGAAAGTTGGAGACATCATGATCCGTGATATTTCTGCGGTGTTCGAGGATGAAACCGTGGAGCGTTTTATTCGCCTTTGTGCCAACCATATGCGAACGGGGCTGCCCGTGGTGGATGAGGACATGATCATCGTGGGGATGATTAGCGAGAACGATATCGTCAACGCGGTAATCCCTTCGTATTTTGGCATGCTCCAATCCGCCTCCTTCATTCCCGACACCAACCAACTCAAACGAAAATTGGCGGAAATCCGCAAAGAACCCATTCATCGTTTCATGAATCGCAACGTCATCACCGTGCGAGAAGACGATACGTTGCTCAATGCCTCAGACCTCTTGATTCGCCACAAGTTTTTCTCGCTGTGCGTCGTGGATGACCAGAAACACCTGCGCGGTCTTGTCAATCGTTCCCAGATCCTGTTTGGGGTTCTCGAGGAACTGGGATTGGAACAAAACCCGAGCATTTGATGGATTTGGTCTCTACTTCCCGCCCCCCACGCGTGGCGATCCACACGCTGGGGTGCAAGGTGAACCAATACGAAAGCCATTGGATGGCCCAGCAACTGGAGCAAGCGGGGTACTGCATCACGGATGGCGAAGCGGCCCCCGACATTGTACTCGTGAACTCGTGTACGGTAACCGCAGAAGCCGACCGAAAAACGCGCCAATTGTTGCGCAAGTGCCGGCGTTTGCATCCCAAGGCGTTCCTTGTCGTGACCGGGTGCAGCGCACAAGTTTTCCCAGAGCAATTGGAACCGTTGTGCGACCTGGTGGTGGGTAACGGTGGCAAGTCATCCATTGTAACACTTTGCCAGGAACGTCCACAACGAGCCCCAGAAGGTTCTTTCGGAGCGTACTGGCTGCAGCAGGAGCTATCCAGTGTCCTGCGCGAGGTCCCGGGAAGAACCCGTGCCGAAGTGTTGGTGCAAGAGGGATGCAACGTGGGTTGCAGCTATTGCAAGATCATCCAGGCCCGTGGCACAACGTTGCGCTCCAAGCCCCTTTCGCTTGTATGCCAGGAAGTCGCTGGCTTGGTGCAAAACGGCTACCGCGAAATCGTGCTCACCGGGATAAACCTGGGCTTATATCGGCAAAACGGGGTGAACCTCCCCGGGCTTCTTCGCAGTCTGCTGCAGCTTCCTGGCGATTTTCGCCTTCGTCTCGGTTCGTTGAATCCCAACGACGCCGACCAAGAGCTCCTCGCGATGTTCCAACATCCGCGCATGTGCCCGCACCTACACGTTTCGCTGCAACACGTATCGAACCAGGTGCTGGAACGGATGCATCGTCCGTACACGGCCGAGCAGGTGGAAGCTTTGCTCTGTGCGCTTCGTACCGCTAATCCCCTTTTCAGTTTCACCGGGGACTTGATCGCCGGTTTTCCCGGAGAAAGCGCCAGTGATTGGGACAAGGTGTTGCACTTCTTCCGGGAGTTTGATTTCTTGAAAGTGCATGTTTTCCCCTTTTCCCCCCGGGAAGGCACGCGTGCTTTCTCTTTGTTTCCCCGCGTCCCCAAAGCGGTGCTCCGCGAACGGATCCGTTCCTTGCAGGCCGTGCTGGGGCAGTCTTCCCAGTCTTTCCGGGCAAAACACCTGGGAGAACCTCGCGAGGTGCTTGTGGAGGGAAGTTTCTCCGCGCACAGAAGAGGTTGGTTCCATGGGCACGACGCCTTTTACGTGCACCACGTCTTCCCTGCTCTTCCCGGTTCGGAACCACTCCGTTCCGGAGCGAAAATCCGGGTGGTCCCCTGTTCCGTGGAGCCTTCCACCCTTGACAGGATGGTGTCAAAACCTTGTGGGTCTACTTGAACGGTCATTGGGTGCGAAAGCAGAATGCCCGCATTTCCATTTTCGACGAAGGGTTCTTGAGCGGTGTGGCGGTGTACGAAACCATCCGTACCGTAGGAACCTCCTTTTTCGCGGTTTTTGAGCACTGGCAGCGCTTGCAGCACTCCGCCGGCCAAATGAAAATCCCGCTTCCCTTTGACCACCGGGAGCTGGAAAGCATCTTGCGCGAAGGGAAAAAAAGGAATGCACTGGACCAGGTGCTGGCCCGCATCCAGATTTCCTGTGGTCCCCATCAACCGGATATTCCCGCTTCTCCCACCACCTTCGTGCATTTCAAACCACTTCCCGTTCCCCCACCGGGGATGTTCCAAACAGGTGTGGACGCGGGTTTCTCACCCTTCCGAAGGAAAACCACTTCCTTAGACAGCGTGGTCATCAAAACCATCTCTTCGCCAGATGTCTTCTTGTCCCGGCTCTACCGTCCCCCGGAACTGTACGACTGGATTTTGCTCAACAGCGAGGGGTTCGTGGCAGAAGGCACGTTCAGCAACGTTTTCTTCCTGGACGGGGACAAAATCGTCACCCCTTCGCTGGAAACAGGCATCCTTTCCGGAATCACCCGCTCGCAAATCCTGCTACTCGCCCGCGAGGACGGCTGGGAAGCACAGGAACGCCTGGTGCAACCCTGGGAGCTTTTCCAGGGGCGAGAGGTGTTCCTCACCCACACCAGCATGGGACCTGTGCCCCTGCGCTCGCTGGAAGCACAGCCTCTTGTCGTTTCGAAGGGATTCGCAAGGATCCGGAAGCGCTGGGAAAGCTTCTTGGCAACGGGAAAATGAAGCAGCTTCTTTTCCCGTGCTTCTTGCTTGTGGCCCTGGCTTGCGTGTGCATAGCGTCCACTTCCGAGGAGTTTTTCTTTGGATGCCCGGCTTTCGAGTCCATCTTGGACCAGCGCACCGCTTCGCGGGTTACCGAGGGGAACCAATTGGTGCTCCTTACCAATGGGAGTGCATACATCGAGACATTTTTCGCGCTGTTGGAGAGCGCGGAACACCACGTGAACCTGCAAACCTTCATTTTTCTCGTGGATTCCATGGGATCGCAGGTGCTGGAAATCCTGCAGAAGAAGGCTGAACAAGGGATTCCGTGCCGGTTGCTCTTCGACCCGATCGGGGTGCTGCAAAAAAAGAAATCGTACCTGCTTTCCCTGAATGCCCCCCACTTCTCTTTGCGTGCCTTTTCCCGGCAACCCTTCCAAATCGGAGCCTCCAATTACATCGCCCACGAGAAGATCTTGGAAGTGGATTCCCGCGTGGCACTCGTGGGAGGCGCCAACGTGGACGAAGTGAACGCGCTGGGGTATTCCTCCTCCCAGGCATGGTCGCGCGGGGTAAACCAGGCTCCGCACCTGGACATGAATTTTTTGGTGCGAGGGCCAGCGGTGGCAGAGATCCAATCGGTTTTTTTCCAGACTTGGAACCACATCGGCTTGGCGGAAGAACCGTTCCACGAGCTTCCCATGGAACCAGCTGCGACCCCTGGGTCGGCACGGGTGCGCGTAATCCACCAGCAACCCTACCTCAGCAGGGACCTTCCTTTCCGCGACGTGATGATTCTGGCCATCGAAACCGCCCAGGATTCCATCGATATCCAGACACCGTTTTTTTCCCCCTACCCCTACGAGCTGTACCAGGCACTCATCCGTGCCGCCCAGCGCGGCGTCCAGGTGCGCATCCTCACCAATTCCCGGCAAACATGCGACCGCAAGCATGTGTACGACAGCGGAAGGTACTACTACGATGAGATCGTGTCCGCGGGGGTGCAGATCTTCGAGTACCAGGCACAGTTTTTCCACGGCAAAGCTGCTCTCTTCGATGGCGTGTACGCGGTAGTGGGCTCGGCAAACGTGAACGTACGTTCCCTGTACTTCGACGGGGAAATCGTGGTGGCGGTGGAGGATCCCGGTTTCGCGCAGGATTTGACCCTTTTCTTCTCGGAAGCGTTGGCGTTTTCGCAACTCGTTTCCCGCGAGGAGCTGGAACGCGAATCGTTTTTCGTCAACCAAGTGCAGAAAATTTGCAGCAGTTTCGCCTGGCTGAATTAAAAAACCCCTCCGCCAGGAGGGGTTCGTTCATTTGCGGAATTTCTCCGGGATGATCAAGTTGGCCCCCGTGGACTGGATGAGTTCTTCCAGGGTGGTTTGCGGTCCCAGTTCTTGCAATACCAATCCGTGGGAGTTCACTTCCAGCACGGCGGCATCGGTCACCACCAGGTCCACCTTGCGGATGGACGTCAAGGGTAGGGTGCATGTTTCGATGATCTTCGGGGATCCGTCCTTGTTGGTGTGCGTCATGGCCACGATAACCTTTTTGGCACCCGTGACCAGGTCCATTGCTCCCCCCATTCCGGGAATCAGCTTCCCAGGAATCATCCAGTTGGCAAGGTGGCCCCGTGCATCCACCTGCAATGCTCCCAGTACCGTCACATCCACGTGCCCTCCACGAATCAACCCAAAAGAGGTTGCGGAGTCGAAAGCCGCGGCACCGGGAAGAAACGAAACGGGCATACCCCCTGCATTGGATATCTCGGGATTCTCGAAGCCCTCCGGGGGAACAGGCCCCATTCCCAGTACGCCGTTCTCGGATTGCAGGAAAATCTGCACACCTTGGGGCAGGAAATTCGCCACGAGCGTGGGTATTCCAATACCCAGGTTCACCACGTCACCATCGTGCAGCTCCTTGGCCACCCGTTGCGCGATCCATTCCCGTGCCTTCTTGGCATCCATCATACCTGCGCCCCTCCCTTCACCAGGAAATCGACCACGGCATGGGGAAGTTGGATTTCATTCGGCGAAAGCCCCCCCACTGGCACCATTTCCTGCACTTCACAGATGGTACAACTGCACGCGAACGGCATCAAGGAGTTGAAGTTTTGCGCGGTAAAGTTGAAGGTGCAGTTGCCGTAGAAATCGGCTTTCTTTGCCTTGATTAGTGCAAAGTCCGCCTTGAGGGCCTTTTCCACGAGGTATTCCTTGCCCTCCAGGGTAATCTTGGGCTTGCCATTTTCCACGAGTGTCCCCACGCCGGTGGGTGTTAAGATCCCACCCAAACCAAATCCCCCGGCACGAATCTGTTCGGCAAGCGTTCCCTGGGGAACCAAGGACACATCCAAGGAACCCTCGATCATTTGTTTTTGGGTTTCCGGGTTCGTACCGATGTGCGAAACGATAACCTTCCGCACTTTCCGTGCAACGATGAGCTTGCCAATCCCCTTGTGGGAAAAAGCCGTGTCGTTGGCAATCAGCGTGAAGTTACCCTGGGGACCTTTCAAAAGGGCATCGATCAAGGTTTCCGGAGTGCCATCTCCCAAGAAACCGGAAACCATGATCACGGCCCCGTCGGGGATCCTTTTCTGGAAATCCTCCAGGGACATGCGCTTGTCCTTCATCCGCGTTTCCTCCTTTGTGCAGGTTTACGATTTTTTCTTTTCCGATACCAGGATCAAGATACTTCGTGCGTGCAAAAGGTAGCTTCCGGAAACCCTGGGAGCATGCTCGGTATCGCAAAAATCCTCCGGAGCCTCCTGGAAGGTATCCACGATTCGTTTCCAGCATTTCCCCGGAAGTGCCGGGATTTCAAACGAAAGGGGTTCGTCGAAAAAGTTCAGCGCCACGTAGATATCGTTATCCGGGGTTTCGTACGATTCGAGATCTTCCCCGGAGATGGTAAAGGCCAACGTGTGCGAGGAGTGCCCCCAGTCGGGTTGAAATGCCTTGACCCCGTGCCAGGTGATATCCCGGATTCCATGTTGCAGCGTCTTTCCGGAAAAAAAGTGTTCCCGGCGAAGGGCAGGATGCGCCTTGCGGAACTGGATCATGTTTCGAAAGAAACGTACAAGCTCCGCGTTTTTCTGCCGTAGCGTCCAGTCCACCCACGTAAGGGGCGAATCGTGGCAGTAGGCGTTGTTGTTGCCCTTCTGCGTACGGCCGAATTCGTCTCCCATCCAGAGCATGGGAATCCCCTGGGAAATCATGAGCAGGCAGGCAAAATTCTTCACCTGGCGTTTTCGGGTTTGCTGGATCAAAGGATCCTCTGTTTCTCCTTCCACGCCGTAGTTGCAACTGAAATTTTCATCGGTTCCATCCTGGTTCCCTTCACCGTTCTCCAGGTTGTGCTTGTGGTTGTACGAAACGAGATCCCAAAGGGTGAAGCCATCGTGTGCGGTCACGAAGTTGATGCTGGCAAAGGGTTTGCGCCCGTTCTTTCCGTACAGGTCCGAGCTCCCGGAAATGCGCGTCGCCAATTCCGGAATGGTGCCTTCGTCTCCGCGCACCAGCTTGCGCACCACGTCGCGAAACTTACCGTTCCACTCCGCCCATCCCGTGGGAAAGTCTCCCACGAAGTATCCCCCCGCAGCGTCCCAACCCTCGGCGATTAGCTTGGAACCCGACAAAACGGGGTCGTCGGCGATGTCTTTCAGCAGTGAGAAATCCCCGATCCACTCCCCACTTGGCGCGCGGCCAAGCACCGCTGCCAGGTCAAAGCGAAACCCGTCCACGTGCATCTGCGTTACCCAGTAGCGCAAGCTATCGATGATCAGCTGTTTCACCACCGCGTGGTTGCAGTTGAGGGTGTTTCCACAGCCGGAGTAATTCTCGTAGAAGCGCGGGTTGGAGGCATCCAGAAGGTAGTACACCGCGTTATCGATTCCCCGGAATGTTAGGGTAGGGCCCTCTTCGTTTCCTTCCCCCGTGTGGTTGTACACCACGTCCAAGATCACTTCCAAGCCGTTTTGGTGCATCTGTTTCACGAACTCTTTGAAAAGGAATACTTGCTCGCCCAGTTGCAATCCCCGGGTGTAGCTTCCTTCCACCGCGAAAAAGGCCAACGGGTCGTAGCCCCATATGTTCTTGAGCACCTCGCGGGAGAAGGGGTTGGAATGGATGTTGGAATTCGGGTTGAACTCGAAAACCGGCATCAACTCCACGGAAGTAACCCCAAGCTCCTTAAGGTGGTCTACCTTTTGCAGTATGCCATCGAAAGTCCCCCGGTTCTGCACCGCAGACGATTTGTCCATGGTGAAAAGCCGTACGTGCATCTCGTAGATGATCGTGTCTTTCAGCGGAATGCGCAGCGGGCGATCCCCTTGCCAATCATACTCCGAATCGTCGACCACGATGCTTTTCACCGGTCCCCGTGCAGAATCCTCGCGGGAATACGAAAGGTCCTTTTGCGGGGAGTTCCTGTCGTAACCGTAGGCATACTCCTTTTCCCAGAAATACTCCCCACTAATCGCTTTGGCGTAGGGATCGGTCAAGAGCTTATGGGGATTGAAGCGTCTTCCCTCCGCCGGTTTGTAGGGCCCTGCCACCCGGTACCCGTAGAACTGCCCTTGCTTCACCCCTTCGAGGAAAATGTGCCACACGTCACCGGTCTTGTTTTTCACCGGGTCGAGCACGAAGCGGTGGGAAGGAATTTCATCGTAGAACTCCGCGTACAACTCCAGTATCACCTGCTTTCCTTCCCGGGAAAACAGCGAAAAATTGGCTCCTTCGCGCGAAACCGTTACCCCAAACGGCACGGGGAAACCCGGGCGGGTTTCCAAAGGCTGGCCTTTCGGCGGATTGGACTGCGTGAAGGGACTTTGCTGGTATGTTTCGTAACCATTTTCCATTAAAAGGGGTTCTCCTTCCCTTGCCACAAGCGGATCAGGTTTTTCCGGTGCTGGTAAAAGGAAAAAAGGGTGAGGAACAGGTACAACGCCAGGTAGTACCAATCATGCGTGAGCGGGAAAATGATGAGCGTGGAAGCCACCAAACCCACCAGGGATCCGAGTGACATCAACCGGGTGCTCAAGGCAATCGTGGTTGCCAGCGCAAGGAAAAGGGAACCCGACAACAGGTGGATTCCAAAAAAAGCTCCCATCGTGGAAGCTACACCCTTTCCCCCGCGTCCCCTCAGGAAAATCGAGAAATCATGCCCCATCACGCCCGATAGCGCAGCCAGGCTCAACCACAGCGAAAAATGGGGTTGACCCGTCATGACCCATTTCATGACCAACAACGGAAGAAACACCTTCAGCGCATCCAAGATCATGCAAAAACCCCCGATGGGTTTTCCCACAGCACGAATCACGTTGGTAGATCCCACGTTTCCCGAACCAACCTTGCGTACGTCCACCCCTTTCCAGATCTTGGGGACAAGGTAACTGAAGGGGAAAGCACCGCAAAAGTAAAGGATGATCACGAAAAGCACACCCATTTGCTTACCTCCTGGGAGTAAATTTCAGGAATAGGGGGGAGCCTTCCAATCCCCCGAGCAAGTTTCGCAGGTGTTTCTTCACCGCTTTCTTGTACGCTTGTGGGATATCCGCAGCCTCGTTCACGAAGCACTGGATCAAAGGAGGGCGGGTATCCACTTGCGTGGCGTAGTAGATCTTCAACCGTTTCCTTCCCAGGCGGGGAGAGGCCACCATGATCTGGATCTGTTCCATCGCACGGTTGATTTCCCCGGTGGAAAATTTCTTGGCGAAAGCCTGCGAAACATCCTCGATCTTCTTCCAAATGGCCTCCACGCCGGTACCCGTTTTGGCGGAAACGAAAAGGATGGGACTGTAGTCGATGAAATACAAGTCCTCACGGGTTGTCTTTTCCTGCTCCTTGCACCATCGCGGGTTGGAAGAGCGCAAATCCATCTTGTTGAAGAGGATCACAGAAGCCCTTCCCGCTTTTTCCACCATGCCGGCAATTTTCTTGTCCTGCTCTCCGGCCGGCTCGGTGGCATCCATCAGTAGAAGGCAGACATCGCTGCTCTCTATAGCCTGCCGCGTACGAATCATGGAGAAGCTTTCGATGGAGTATTTCTCCACCCGGTTGCGCTTGCGCAGTCCGGCGGTGTCCATGAAACGAATGCTCTTGGCGCCGCGTGAAACGATTTCATCAATGGTGTCCCGGGTTGTTCCGGGGATCGACGTGACCATGGAGCGATCTTTTTGCACCAATCGGTTAAAGAGCAGGGATTTGCCCACGTTGGGTTTTCCCACAAGCGCTACTCTCGTCTCCGAAACCTCGGGGGAAACGAGTACGGACTCTTCCTCGGGAGCTGGTTCCGGAAACATGCCTTCCACGGTTTCCAGCAAATCCCCCAAACCATGGCGATGCGCAGCGGAAATGAAAAAGGGATCCCCAAACCCCATTTCGTAGAAATCCGAAAGGTGTTGCTGGGTGTGCCGCGGGTTCTCGGACTTGTTGACCACCAGTAGCACATGGGCACCCTTTTGCCGCAGGATCTCCGCAACCTTGAAATCTTCCGCGGTGGGCCCGGTTTGGCCATCCACCAAGAACAGCACGATGCCCTGGGTCGAGAGAAGATCTATGGTGCGCTGCCACATCTTGGATTCGATCTCCCCTTGCGGGTTTTGGAACAATCCGCAGGTGTCAATAAGCTGAAAGGTCCGATTTTGCAATCGGACCTCTCCATACACTGCATCTCGCGTAACACCCGGGGAATCATCCACGATGGATTTCTTCTTGCGAATCAGCTGGTTGAACAGGGTGGATTTGCCAACGTTTGGCTTTCCCACGATCCAAATGGATCCCGGTTGGCTCATTCCTGTTCCTTCTGCTTGACGATTTCCGCCATGGTTACCCTGGAGCTATCCGCGTTCATGTATTGGCTGTAATCTTCCACGTCCGAATCTTGCAAACGTTGCTTGATGGAAATCACCATGTTCCGGCGATCCTTTTCGGGTTCGTACACCGTGCGGACAACCTGGGCTTTCACCGTGTCGCCAACGTTCAGAACATCCGCGGGTTTCTCCACGCGATCCTGGGAAATTTGGCTCACCGGTAAGAAGGCTTCGATTTTGTACTCATCCAGAAGCACCACGGCCCCGGTGTTGGTCAATCGCATGATCTGGCCGGTCACGGAATCTCCTTTTCGCAAGGAATCCACGGCTTTTTGCCAAGGATCCTGGTCCACTTTTCGAATGCTCAGGCGCATGCGCTGCTGTTCGGCGGACACTTCCAGCACCATCACCGAGACGGTATCCCCCACGTTGAACGCTTCTTCGATGCTATCCAAGAAGTTCCACGACAACTCCGTGACGTGCACGAATCCCGAAACGCCTTCTTCCAGTTCCGCGATCAGCCCGTTTGGCAGGATCTTCACGACCTTGGCATCCACCACTTTTCCCACGGGGAATTTCTTCTCGATTTCCTCCCAGGGGTTCCCCTTCACGCGTTTGAGGCTTAGGGAAAGCTTGCGCTTCTCGAGGTTGAGGTTGAGAACTTCCACTTCCACCTGTTCTCCTTCTTGCACCACGCTGTGAATATCCATTCTGCGTCGGGTCCAGAAAATCTCCGAGGAGTGCACGAGGCCTTCGATGCCATCGTCGAACTTCACCACGAAGCCAAAGGGAAGGATGCGCAAAACGGTACCTTTCACGAGTTTTCCCGCGGGGTAATTTTCCTCGGCGTTGTCCCAGGGGTCAGACTGCAGCGCCTTCAAGCTCAGCGTGACTTTCTCCCTTTCCATGGAAGCCTTCAACACCATGGATTTGATCTTTTGCCCCACGCTTGCAAAATCGTTGGGGTCAGCAGACCGGTCGTAGGACAGTTCCGATCTGGGGATCAAGCCGGTGACTTTGCCGAGGTCCACGAAAATCCCGAAATTCTCGATGCTTTCCACGCGGCCTTCCAAGATGGAGCCTTCCTGGAGTTTCTCGAAAAATTCCTTGATCTCCGCTTCGAACAATTTGCGGCGGGACACCACGATGTTGGGTGCTCCTCTCCTTCGCGACTTGAAGTCAATGACTTCCAGCGTGTAGGACTGACCAATCAGCGAATCGGATTTCTTGAGCATGGATTGGCCGGATGGAAGGAACGCGCGCAAGACGTTGAAAAGCGTTACGGTAAATCCTCCACGGTTGAAACCTTCGATGACACCTTCGACCGGAGTATGTTCCTCGAAGGCTTTGCGCACCTTTTCCAACGCGGAACGGAAAGCGTATTTCCTCTCGGAAATCACGATTTGACCATCATCCTCGTTGATATATGTGATGACACCTTCGATCTTATCGTTCGCCTGGTATTCCTCCCAGGGACGAACGAGTTGTTCCCGTGGAATGGTTCCCTCACTTTTTGCCCCAATTTCCACTACCAGTTCATTCGTGTGCTTTTCCAGGACTACTACAGAAACAGGGGCACCCTTCTTCAGATCAACAACCAAGGGTTGCTGCTCGTCCATGTGTTGCAGAGCTTCCTCCATGTTACTGATTTCCCGGTTTTCGTTGCCGTCGACCATCTTTGTCAACCTCCCAAAATCTCCAAAAAATATTGTTGTATTTGCTGGATCTCTTCCATTGATGCTGATGTCCCGCTCGTCAAAAAAACGCTGTTTCCAGGGGTTAGCTGTCCACCAAGCTCCTTGGCTTCTTGCAGCGAAGCAATGTGAAACGCCCTACAATGCCTTTGCTGTGCCAGGCCAAAAAGTTTCCGGGTGTTGGAGCTCTGCTTCCCGCCAATCACACCGACAAACGCAAAGTGTTCCGCCTTGGCCAACAGCTCCCTCTCCCTTTCCACCGTCACCGAGCAAACCGTGTTGAGAACTTCCAAATCGTCGCCCGGGCACGTGCGTAGGGCAAGCTGCTGGGCTACTTCCCGAAATGCATCCAGCGGAGCGGTGGTTTGGGCGGCAAAGACGGTTCGTGTCGCTTTTTCCTGCAGTACCCGGTCGCCGGGATGCTCCACGAAATGGATTCCGGGAACCAAGCCTTTCAAAGCTTCCATTTCCGGATGTCCCTCTTTGCCCAGCACGATTACCCTTGCGCCTCGCGATGCGGAGCGAATCTTGTCAAAGCTCTGCTTGACAATCGGACAGGTACCATCTACCAAACGGTTCCCCCGCCGTTGCAGTTGCCCCCGTTTCTCGGGGGAAATCCCGTGCGCCTGCACCAACACCAAGCTGCTCTCGGGGATTTGCTGCCAGTTCAACAGCCGCAATCCCTCTTTTTGCAAACGGTCCATCACGAAAGCGTTGTGCACCAGGTCACCGGTCGAAAACACGGGCTGTTCCGTGCGCAGCGCTTCCTCGGCCAACGCAACCGCGCGTTTTACCCCGAAACAAAAAGCGATGTGCTCGGCAAGCGTCACCGGCAAGAAGACGCGCCTTTTTTCTCGGCAACCAAGCGAACCACCTGCTCCACTTCTTCCTCCAGCGAAAGCAAGGAGGAGTCCAGCTCGATGGCATCCTCGGCTTTTTTCAAGGGTGCGGTTTGCCGCATGGAATCCTGGCGATCCCGTTTTTTCATCTCACGCAAGATCTGCTCCTCCTGGGGAGATTCCCCCTGGGAGAGGAGCTGCTCGTACCTTCTCTTTGCCCGGACTGCCACGGGCGCCGTTAGGAAGAACTTGAGATCCGCATCCGGAAAGACGACCGTACCGATATCCCGACCCTCCACCACCACCGGTTTTCCCACGCAAGCGGCGCGAACCTTTTGGTTCACGAAATCCCGGATGACGGGGAAAACGGAGAAAGCCGAAGTTAACCGGCTGATACGTTCGGTTCGGATGCTTTGCCCCACTTCCTGCCCGTTTAAGAACAATTGGCCATTTTCCAAGGAAAGCTGGATGTGTTCCAGTGCGGAAGAAAAAAGGAAATCTTGCTCAGGGGTCACATTCTGTTGGAAGAGGTACCACGCTACGGCACGGTAAAAAGCTCCACTGTCCAAGTGCAAAAAGTCGAGTCTTTCACTGGTTTTTCGGGCAAACGCTGATTTTCCCGAGCCCGCGGGGCCATCAATGGCAATAATGAATTCCTTATCCATTCCTTTTCGTCAACTATTCTCCCTTGGATTCTTTCTTGGACTCATCAACCGTATCGAAAATTTCGAAAATTTTATCCAACCTTGTCATCTCGAAAATCCTTTTGATGTTCTGCCGCAGACCCACCAGCTTCAGGTTTTTCTTGTGGGTACGCGTCTCTCGAAGAATGGACACCAAGGTACCCAACCCAGCACTATCGATGTAGGGAACCTCCGAGATATCCAAGATGATTTCCCCCGCTTCACCCTTGATGTACTTCTCCAATTCTTCCTTTAGGCGCGGAGAATGGTAGGCATCGATATCCCCAGCAATGGAAATCACCGTCTGCATCCCGTTTTCTTTCTCTTCGAATCTCAAATCGTTCATCGGTCTTCCTCCTTCGAAAAACTTGGTTGCTTTGGCTGAAGGAAAAGCTTGTCCAACTGCTCAGGGTTCACCGATGAGGGAGCATCCGTCATCAGGCAAGAACCACTGGTTGTTTTTGGAAAAGCGATCACGTCGCGAATTCCTTCCTCGCCCGCCATCAAAGCGACAAGGCGATCCAAACCCAAAGCACAACCGGCATGTGGGGGAACTCCATAGGCAAAAGCCTCGAGTAAAAAGCCGAATTTCTGTCTTTGATCCTCCGGTGACAGGCTTAACAGGGAAAAGACTTCTTCTTGCAAGTCATCTCGATGAATACGCACGCTGCCGCCTCCCAGCTCCCATCCGTTGAGGACGACGTCGTAGGCATGGGAACGGATCTTGGAAAGGTCTCCATTGCGAAAGGCCTGAAGATCCTCTTCGAAGGGCATGGTGAAGGGATGGTGTTGCGCAACGAAACGTCCCTCTTCCTCGCTGTACTCGAACATCGGGAAATCCTTCACCCAGGTAAAACAGAAACGGTCGGTGGGAACGAGCTCCAACCAACGCGCACACTCCAGCCGCAATGCCCCCAGCACTGCATGCACCAACTTGGGAGCTCCGGCAACAAACACGGCTCCATCCTCCGGGCCCGCTTTCATCTCCTGCATGAGCTGGGCAACCTTTTCCGCGGAGAAGAACTTGGAGAAGGAGGCTTTCCAGGAGTTTTCCTGCCATTTCACGTGGAGAAGCCCCCCGGCTCCCTGCGCACGGGCGAAACTTTCCAGCTCCGCGAGCTTTTTCCGGCTTAACCGGGAAGCCGCACCAGGCAGCAGGATACCCTTGACCACTCCTCCAGTCGCGATGAGTTCGCGCATCATCTCGAAATCACTTTCGGCGAACGGTGCAGAGACATCCTGGAAGGAAAGACCGAACCGTAAGTCTGGTTTATCGCTTCCATACAACGACATGGCGGTGGCATAGTCCATGCGGGGAAAGGGGGTAGGGATTTCCACACCCAGAGCTTCCTGGAAAACCCGGGCCAACATTCCCTCTGTATAATGCATAACGGTTTCTTCATCGGCGAAGGAGAGCTCGTAATCGATTTGCGTGAACTCCGGCTGGCGATCGGCACGCAAGTCTTCATCGCGGAAGCATTTCACGACCTGGTAGTACCGATCGAAACCCGAAACCATCAACAGCTGCTTGAAAAGCTGCGGAGACTGGGGCAGCGCGTAGAAATGCCCGGGTCGCAACCGCGAAGGAACCAAAAAATCGCGGGCCCCCTCCGGCGTGCTCTTGGTCAGCACGGGGGTTTCGATATCCAGGAACTGGTTTTCCTCGAAATAGGAACGAACCGCTCGAACCACCTTGCTGCGCAACAAGAGGTTGGCCTGCATTCGTGCCGTTCTCAGGTCCAGGTAACGGTACTTGAGCCGCATGTTCTCCGACGTTCCGGCCTCGATATTGGTATAGATCGGGGGCGTTTTGGCGCGGGAAAGAACCTGCAACTCCATCGCCTCCAACTCGATGCAATCCGTGCTGGAATCGGCCTTCTGTGCCTCTTGGGGCCGCAGTCGAACCACGCCTTTCACCTGCACCACGTCTTCCTTGTGCAGTTCGCTTGCCTGTTGGTACAATTCGGGAGACTCCGGGGAAAAAACCACCTGCGTAAAACCATAGCGGTCCCGCAAGCGCACGAAAAGGATCCCACCAAGGTTCCTTTTTTGGTCCACCCAGCCGCTTAAAATGGCCTCTTTCGATTCGTCTTTCCGACCCAGCTCTCCACACGTATGCGTCCTGTTTTGCAACGCCTCAACCTCCCGCATTCTTTCCGTTTCGTGCAACGCGGTTGATTATATCATAAATGATCGATCTTTCAGCAACTTCGCGGCGTGGTGAACCGAGTCGAGAATTTTGACGTAACCCGTGCACCGACACAGGTTTCCCTCCAAGGCTTTCTTGATTTCTTCATCGCTGGGATCGGGGTTCTTCTCCAGCAAGGCTTTCGTGGAAAGTACGAATCCCGGTGTGCAAAACCCACACTGGATCCCACCCATTTCCACGAAGGCTTGCTGGATGGGATGTAGCTCGTCCCCTTGGCTTAAGCCTTCGGTTGTGAGCACCGTTCGACCATCCAGTTCGGACGCCAGAAGCAGGCAGGAACAAACGGGATCGCCATCGAGCAATATGGTGCACGCCCCGCATTCCCCTTCACCGCATCCCTCTTTCACACTGTGGCAATGCAGGGTGTCGTGGAGAAAATCCAAAGCCCGCATCGCGGGATCCACGTTTTCCTCCCGCCCTTGCCCGTTCAACACAAAACGAATTTGCATACCAACCTCCTGGAAACGAATCCCGGGGAATCCCCCGGGATGGAAAACGGTGCGTTCATTCCTCTTCTTCGGCTTGCTTCAGGTACGCTTCCTTGTCCAAGAATCCTTCCAGCGAAATCTCTTCGGATACTTGGATGCGAACGATCCACCCAGCTCCCTCTGCATCCTGGTTCACGGTTTCCGGGGTGGCATCGAGTTCTCCGTTGACTTCCTGCACGACCCCGGACAGGGGAGCATACACATCACTGGCAGCTTTCACCGAATCGATGGTGCACAGGATTTCTCCCTTTTCCACTTTTTTACCGGTTTCCGGTAAATCCACGTACACAACGTCTCCGAGCAATTTTTGCGCGTGTTCGGTGATGCCTACGGTGGCAATGTCTCCCGCGATTTCCACCCATTCGTGGCTCTTGGTATACTTTTTCATCCCGATCCCCTTCCTAATCCATTTTCTTGTTTTTCACGCTTCCCCGGTAAAAGGGGAGCTTGATGATCTGTGCCTTCACGGTTTTGTTTTCGCGCAGTTCCAGGTCCACTTGCTGGCCCAACTTGAAAGATGCGGGAACGTAGCCCAGGCAAAGGATTTTGCCCGCAGAAGGAGAACGATTCCCGCTGGTAACGGTTCCCACCTTTTTCCCTTGGTGGAGAATCGCGTTTCCATGCCGTGGAATTCCCCCTTTTTCGATCACTTCCAGTCCACGCAACTTCTTTTGCAATCCCCCTTGTCTTTCCTTTAACAGGGCGTCGCGACCCACGAAATCTTTTTCCAGGTCCAAGGTCCACTTCAACCCGGCTTCCAACGGCGTGGTTTGATCGTCCAACTCGTTGCCATACAACATGTAGCAGGCTTCGAAACGCAGCAGATCCCGTGCGCCCAAACCCGCTGGCTTGGCCCCGATCTCGATCAACTTCCGCCAAAGGGGTACCGCTGCTTCGGGTTCCACGTAAAACTCGAACCCGTCTTCTCCGGTGTAGCCGGTTCGCGAAACCAATGCCTGTATCCCGTTAAACCTTCCAAATTCAAAGGAGTAAAAGGGGATTTTTTCCAAGCAAACCCCGCTGAAGGGCCGCAGCATTTCCTCTACGGCAGGACCCTGCACGGCAATTTGGGCATACGCCTCCGAACGATCGAGCACTTCCAGCTGGAACCCTTCTGCCTGGCTCTTGATCCACTGGAAATCTTTCTGCACGTTCGAGGCGTTGACAACGAGCAAAACCTGGTGATTGTCGATCTTGTAGGCAAGCAGATCATCCACTACCCCCCCGGCAGCGTTGCACATGGGGGTGTAACAAATTTCCCCGAATTTCATGTTCTCCACGTTGGAAGGAAGCAGCCTGTTGGCAAAAGCCAGAGCATCTTTGCCTTGCAGGAGAATTTCCCCCATGTGGCTGACATCGAAAATCCCCGCTTGCTTCCGCACCACTTCGTGTTCTTTCAAAATTCCTCCCGAGAAATGGAGCGGTAAATCCCATCCAAAAAACTCGACCATCTTCGCCCCCAAGCGAACATGCTCCGCGTGAAGGGGTGTTTTCCGTAACGCTTTCGCTTGCACTTTGTAAAAAGCCTCCTTACCAGGAATTATTCACCGGATTCATTTCCAAGCGGATTTGCCGCTTCCAGCAGTTCCTTTGCCTGGTCAAAGAAGGACTCGGGTACCAGAACCTCCATGGGAACCAATCCGCCTTGTCCAAGTAGAATCGGCTCCCCGTAGGGAACAGCGAGCCCCTTGATCAGGCAAGGGATTCCATCCGCATCCAGGCTGGATTTGATGATTTCGGCGGTTACTTCGTCTGGCGTCGTTGTCACGGCGTACCATTTTTCCGAAGAAGCCTCGATAAACTGCTTGTTCTCCGAAAGCACTTTTTGCGCTCGCTCCAAGTCTTCCTTTGCCACGAAAATTTCGGTGGGTGTCAGTTTTCGTTCCTCGTACTCGATTCCGTTCTCGTCCAGAAAATCGACCAAAGCCCGTGCCTGTTCTCGGTACTTAAAGAGCTTGAGAAGTTTCATAATTCCACCCCCTTATGTTAAATTATACCATAAACGCGCCTGCCCCCTTCCGGGGTTGGCTCAGCTGGGGCTTGCTTCCAACACCCAGTTCCCCGAACGGTGCTCGATTTTTCCTTTTTCCAGTTTCACCACTTCCAGAACGGCCAGGAAAAACACGATGAGATCAATCCGGTCTTTTGCCTCGTGGAACAGGTCTTGGAGGAAAATCCGTTTTCCGTGCGTCAGGCGGATCAGCAGTTCCTGGACGCGCTTGGAAACCGAGTACTGCTCGCCCTTCAACCGGTACACCTTTTCGCGGAGTTTCAACTCCTGGTACGCCTGGCGAAACGATTCAAACAGTTCGTCGGGGATTTGCTCCACCTTTTTCGCGCGTTTGTGTGGAACGGTGGTTGCCCGGGCGTTGAAGATCTTTTCGGCCAACCTTGCCTTCTCGTCCAAGAACTCCACCATGTCCTTGACCTTTTCGTATTCTTCCAGTTGCTGCGAAAGTTGCCGTTTGGCCTTTTCCAGCTCTTGCTGCTCTTGCTCGTTTTTCACCAGCAGCGCCTTGGATTTCAGTTCCATCAACGTGGAAGCCATGACCAAAAAGTCCGCGGAAATCTCCACGTCCAAGGACTCCATCCTTTGGATGTACCCCATGAACTCGTCGGCAATCAGGGAAAGTTGGATGTTCTTGATATCCATTTCGTGCTTGCGCACCAAGAAAAGAAGGAGATCCAATGAACCCTCGAAGCCAGGCGTTTTGAAGGTTACTTCCTCGCTCACGTTTCCTTCCCCCCAACGTGGGAATCAGAACAACAAGTGCATGGCATCCCGTACCATTTGTAGGGTCTGTTGCGCTTGCAAACGTGCTTTGGCGTTTCCCGCTTGCATCACGTCCTCCACCAAACCTTTTTGGGAATCCACTTGCCCCAATCGCTCCCATACGGGCTGCAACCCGGAGATCATGCTCTTGAGCAACTCTTTCTTGCACTCCACGCAACCAATGCGCGCCTGGGTGCATCCCTCACGAATCCATTCTTCCTGCTCGGGGGAAACACCGAAAGCCCTGTGATAGTCCCATACGGGGCAAACGTCCGGGTTTCCCGGATCGGACTTGCGCTTCCGAGCGGGGTCGGTGATCATGGGCATGATTTTTTGGCGCAGCTCTTCGGGATCGGATTCGATGTAAATCATGTTGCCGTAGCTCTTGGACATTTTGCGTCCATCGGTTCCGGGCAACTTGGGAAAGCGTGCCAGCAAACCCTCGGGTTCGGGGAAAACCTGGCAATCGTACAGGAAATTGAAACGCCGGGCAATCTCCCTGGTCAATTCCACGTGGCACATCTGGTCCATTCCCACCGGCACGCCTCCTGCGCGGTACGCGAGAATATCCGCAGCCTGCAGCACGGGGTATATCAAGAAACCCGCGTTGTTCAAGTCGGATTGGTCCCCAATCTCCTGTTTGAGATCCTTGTAGGTCGGTACGCGTTCCAACCGGGGAATGGAAACAAACATGGAGAAAAGAAGGGCAAGTTCCGCGTGCTCCTTGATAGCGGATTGCACGAAAAGCACGGACTTTTCCGGATCGAGTCCACAACCCAGGAAGATCCGGATGATGTCCCGCGAGTTTTCCTTCAGCATGGCAGTGTCTTCAAAGCCCGTTGTCAACGCATGCCAGTCCGCCACGAAAAAGAACGTCTCGTTTCCTTCCTCTTGAAGGCGCACCCAGTTTTGCAGGATTCCCACAAGATGACCGATGTGTAGCTTCCCCGTCGGGCGCGTTCCACTTAAAATCCTCATAGCAAACCTCCGAAACGTGGTGACAGGAAAACATTTCCCCGCACCGGGATCGACCAATTCTACCATAAAAGAAGCTATCATTGTGGTATAATCCGGAAAATTGCGCAGTTCGGGGAGGTTTTTCGATGCAAGAATACACTCCAGAAAGATTTGAATCGCATTGGCAAGATGTGTGGAAACAAAAGGGCATCCATAGCGTGGACAACCGGGACGTGCAAAACCCCTACTACGTGCTGATCATGTTCCCGTACCCCTCCGGTTCCATCCACGTGGGCCACGTGAAAAACTACGTGATTGGTGACGTAGTGGCCCGATACAAGCGGCACAAGGGGTTTGACGTACTGAATCCCTTCGGATACGATGCGTTTGGCCTCCCCGCCGAAAACGCTGCCATCGAGAAAGGGATACATCCCAATACCTGGACGCAGAAAAACATCGCCCTGATCAAAACGCAAATCCAGAAACTGGGGTTCAGTTACGATTGGAACAGGGAGCTCAAAACCTGTGATCCCTCCTACTACCGCTGGACCCAATTCCTTTTCCTCAAGATGGTGGAGATGGGGTTGGCCTACCGCAAGAAAGCCGCGGTGAACTGGTGCGTGAAATGCCAGACCGTTCTCGCCAACGAGCAGGTTGTGGATGGCCGATGCGAGCGGTGCTCCTCGGAAGTGGAAACGCGGCAACTGGAGCAATGGTTCTTGCGCATCACCGATTTCGCGGAGAGCTTGCTCGATGACCTGGAACAACTGGAGGGTTGGCCGGAAAACGTCAAAACCATGCAAAGAAACTGGCTGGGGCGGAGTTCTGGCGCGCAAGTGCGCTTCCAAATCGAGAGCGAAGGCACTTCCGAAAGTGCGTCTCCCAAGAGCTTGGAAGTCTTTACCACCCGCCCGGATACGCTCTGGGGTGTTACGTTCATGGCCCTTGCCCCGGAATCTCCGCTGGTGGAAGAACTGACAACGCCGGAGAACCGCGAGGCGGTGCAGGATTTCGTGGAAAGCATGGCACGCCAGGACCGTTTCCTTCGAGCGGCAGAAGAAACGGAAAAAGAAGGTATTTTCACGGGAAGCTACGCCATTAACCCGGTGAACGGCGAAAAGATCCCCATTTACGTCGCCAATTACATCCTCATGGAATACGGTACGGGTGCCATCATGGCTGTTCCCGCGCACGACAAGCGGGATTTCGAGTTCGCGAAAAAGTATTCCCTCCCCATTCGCGTGGTCATCGACGACCCGGAAAGCCCGTTGGACCCCGCAAACATGCAAAAAGCCTACACGCAGCCCGGAACAATGGTGCATTCGGGTCCGTTTGACGGTCTGTCCAGTGAAAAGGCTCTGCCCGAGGTGATCCGGTGGCTGGAGGAAAAGGGATTGGGCAGCGCCACCGTGCAGTATAAACTCCGCGATTGGCTCATTTCGCGCCAACGCTTTTGGGGGGCTCCCATTCCCATGGTGTATTGCCCCAGCTGTGGCATCGTGCCCGTTCCCGAAAAAGACCTTCCCGTGCTTCTTCCCATGGATGTGACGTTCGACCAAACGGGGCAGTCGCCGCTGCGCAACCACCCCGATTTCCTGGAAACCCGGTGCCCGGTATGCGGGGGAAAGGCGCGCCGGGAAGCGGATACCATGGATACGTTCGTGGACAGCTCCTGGTACTACCTGCGCTACATCAACCCCAACGATGCGCAAAACCCGTTTGAGCGGGAAGACGTGAACCGCTGGTTGCCGGTGAACCAGTACATCGGAGGGGTAGAGCATGCCATTTTGCACCTCCTGTACTCCCGTTTCGTCACCAAGGCCTTCCAAAGAGCGCACATGCTCGACTTCCCGGAACCGTTTGCCAACCTTTTCACGCAAGGCATGATCTACAAGGACGGGGCAAAGATGTCCAAGTCGAAGGGAAACGTGGTTTCCCCGGATGAAATGGTGGAAAAGTACGGAGCGGATACCCTTCGGGTGTACATGTTGTTCATCGGGCCCCCGGAACGTGACGCGGAATGGAACGATTCCGGAATCGAAGGGGTGTACCGGTTTATCAAGAAAACCTGGAACGTGTTCCAGCAACTGGCTCCCCTGCTGAATGGCAACTCACCCGCACGGGAAAAGGGCACATTCTCCGCGGGGGACAAGGATTTGCGTCGGAAACTGCACCAAATGGTACAGAGGATCACGCAGGACATTGAAGTGGATTTCCATTTCAACACCGCGGTAAGCGGCCTCATGGAGCTGACCAACGCGATGACGCGCTACCTCAACGAGAAGAACCCACAGGAGTGGAATACTGCCTTGCTGGAAGAGTTCAGCCAAAAAATGCTGGTCATCCTCTCTCCCTTTGCTCCCCACATGGCCGAAGAATTGTGGCATCAAGTGGGCTTCCCGGGACTCGTGGTGCAGCAGCCCTGGCCTTCCTTCGAGCCCGAAGCGCTGGAAGAGGACACGGCCGAAATCGTCATCCAAGTGAACGGCAAAATCCGGGACAAGCTCATGGTTCCACGCGGAATCAGCAAGGAAGAACTGGAGCAAAAGGCCCTTTCCTCCGAAAAGATCCAACCCTGGTTGGAGGGGAAGGCCATCCGGAAACTCATCGTTCTTCCCGATCGCCTGGTAAACATCGTGATCGGGAAGTAAATCCAAAGGAGGAGAAAACATGGACTTGAACCAGTTGTTGAACGTGGCCCTGAAAATTGAATCCAAGGGATTCGAGACCTACTCCCGCCTTGCGGAAACCCAAGAGGGGAGCTTGCAAGCACTCTTTTCCCATCTCGCCCAGCAGGAACGGGAGCACGCCAAGACCTTCAAAAGCCTGCTGGAACTCCCGAAAGAGGAAGCTTCTTCGGTCTGGTGGGTTGACGATGAAAACGCGGGATACATGATGTCCTTCGCGGAAATGTCCATCTTTCCCAACATCGAGAAGGCATCTGCCGTGAAGGACCTGCAGGAAGCTTTTGAAATCGCCATTGAGGTGGAAAAGGACAGCATCCTTTTCTACAACGACCTGTACCCCTACTTCCCAGACAAAAAGGCCATCGAAAAAATCATTGCCGAAGAGAAGAAACACCTCATCGACCTTCTGAAGGAATCCCGAAAAGAGCAGTAAACACAAGCGCAGCGAAAGGGGAGGTACCTCATGAAAGGAATGGTTGTAGGCATTTGGATCGAAACCTGGAAGAAAATCCTGGGGAGTTCCGTTGTGGGCGAAGCCGTCTCCGCCGGAGGAATTGCGCAAGACCACATCTTTTCGCCCCTCGAAGACGTTCCCGAAGCCGTCGTGGACCGCATGGCCAAATTCCTGGCTTCCAAGAGTTCGGTTTCCCTGGAAGAACTGTGGAAAAAAACGGGGAGGGCAAACATCCAGACCTTTTTTCGCTGGTACCCCATGTATTTCAAGAAGAAAGGGTTGCTTTCGTTCCTTTCCGCGATGGACATGGTGCACAAGATCCTCACGCGAAGGATTCCCGGTGCCCGCCCGCCCCGCGTCTTCTTTGAAACCCTCGATTCCTTCCGTGCCAAGCTGCGCTACCAATCCCATCGCGATTTGCGTTTCTACTTCCTTGGCCTGGTGGAAGGGGCCTCGGAGTACTTCCAGGATCCCGTGGAAATCCAGGTTCTCGGGGAAGGCAAAACCCCGGAGAACCAGAACTTCCTGGAAATCACGGTCAAGGCCACCAAGCCCTACGGGCAATACGTTCCCCTGAAAGGTTTCCGGCTGCTTTCGTTGGGTTTGTTCAAATCCTTCGGCCAGGTTTCCCTTTTCCTGTTTCCGCTGGTGCTGGGGTTGGCTTCCTACGCCTTTTTCCGCTGGATCCCCCAAAAATGGCTTGCCGCTGTTCTGACCGGGCTTGCCTCCGTGTTGCTCCTGGGAGGGCAAGTGCTTGACTGGAAAAAAGGCTTTTCCACGGTGAAAAGCGCGCTTCAGGGGTTCCGGGAAAAGAACCTGGACAGCCCGGTGCTGGTGCTGGATTCCTCGGAATTCCGGGGGGTGACATCCGACATCGCCCAAGCAGCGCTTTCGCTCCGGGAGCTCATGAACAGCCTGGCGGGGGACATCCAGGAAATCGAATCCTTCACGGGGAAGATCGCCGAATCCGCAGCCGAGATGAAAGGCCTGATCGGAACCATGGGAGAGCTTTCCACGCAGGTTGCCCAATCTGCCGTGGACATCAGCCAGGATACCGAGTCCATCTCCGAGGCGGTGAACTCCAACGTGAACACCTTGCGCAGTATCGTGGACCGGGAAAGCCAAATGGTAGAATCGCTGAACCAGGCGGTAAACGCTATCTTGGATTCTTCACGCGACGTGGAACAATCCGCCAATGGCATCCAAAAGATGAGCGAAGGCTTTGACCAGCTGGTGCACGTGGGGAAAGACCTGCAGAACCAGGCGAGCAAGATCATGGAAATCGCCGAGACGGTGACGTCCATCTCCGAACAGACCAACCTGCTGGCACTAAACGCAGCCATCGAAGCCGCAAGAAGTGGGGAAGCCGGAAGGGGTTTCTCGGTGGTCGCCGACGAAATCCGCAAACTCGCCGAAGAAAGCAAGAGCTCCTCGGACCAGATTTCCCAGTTCCTGGGATCGATCACCTCGGGAATCAACCGCTTGATCGAGCGGCTCTTTTCGGAATTCGAGGAACTCAAACGGCAGTCGGAGAACCTGCGAAAGAACTCCAACCAAAACCAGCAGTCCAGCCAGAATATTTCCGACATTGCGCTGGAGATCAACGGGCTGATCAAGAACCTGCAAGAAGAGGCGTCCCGCCTGGAAGGCATCTCCTCCTCCATCGAGAACCTGTTGGCGATTTCGGAGCAAAGTTCCGCCACCGCGGAGGAAATCAGCGCCTCTATCCAGAAGTTCTTGGAAGACATCCGCAGCATTCTCCAAAACATCGAACAGATCGGATCTTTCCTGTCCAACCTCAACCAGGATCTCGGGGATATCCAAATGTAAAAGGAAGGCCCTTGCGCCTTCCTTTTACTTTCCTTCTTTCACCCGGAAAAAAGTGCGCGTGGCGTAGCAGCGCACTTCCACTTCCGGGTCCTGTGAAAGGGAGCGAAAGAACGCTTCCCTATCACCACCAAACCCCCGAATCCCTAAGAATTGCTCGATTTCGCCGCGGCTCATGGGGTGGCGACGAATGAATCCTTTCACCGCTTCCCTTTCACCACCCGCAAACGACACGAAGCTACCCGGTGCCAGTTTCTCGATGCCCGTTCCCCCCAGAAGCTGTTGCGCGCGGCCAAGGCGAGCGGGGGAAGGAGCAACTACGCCTTCCACCGCGGGAGGGCGCACCGGCACGTTGACGTACACCCGACGGGGTTGCAGCAGGTTCACCTTTTGTTGGAGTTGCTCCAGTGCAAAGTCGCTGTCGTTGAGCCCCTTCACGAGCATAACCTCGAGCCAAACTTCCCCGGGGAACCCCTGCAAACAGTGGCGCATTCCCGCGAAAACCTCCGAAAAAAGCAGTTGCCCATGTGGACGGTTGATCGTTCGGAAGCTCTGCTGGTCCCAGGCATCCAACGTGGGCATGAGAATATCCACCTCCGCGATTTCCGCGCACAGTTCTTGCTGCATGAACAACGAACCGTTGGTAATCAGCACAACGGGCTTCTTCAGCATCTTCTTGATTCCCTTCACCAGGACGTCCAGGGGTTGGAAAAGCGTCGGCTCGCCCTCTCCCACGAGCGAGACAACGTCGTAGGGAGGAAGGTCCATGCGCGAGACCTCTTCGATTTCGCGAAGGATTTGGTCCGGATCGAAGAAGGTTTGGCGTTGGAGCGTCATGTGCGTGGTGTTTCCCAACTGGCAATACACGCAGGAGTAATCGCAGGTCTTGAAGGGGATGGGGCTCACCCCCAGGGAACTCCCCAAACGGCGCGACGGGACGATACCGTAGATGTACTTCAAAACACTCTCCTTTGCACCTCTTCCCAGAGATCACGGATAGCATGTGCCGCGGGAGAGGGTTGCGTCACAACGGGCCTTGCCTCTCGAATGGCGCGAACGACTTCCGGATCAAACGGAACCTTGCCCATCAGCGGGATGCCTTCCGTAGCACAGTATTGTTCGATTCGCGCGGAGGTACCTTCTTCCAGGTCGTACTTGTTGATCACCACGCCCTTGGGGATCGCGAAATGATCCACGGTGCGCACGATGCGCTCCAGGTCGTGCAACCCGCTTTGCGAAGGCTCGGTCACGATGACCACGAAATCCGTGTAGGTGATCGAGGACGTGGTGGGGCAACCCGTTCCCGGGGCTCCATCGATGAGGATCTTGCCGTACTTGTGCTGCTGGGCGATTCCCTGGCCTTCCTTTCGTACCGTGGCAACAAGCCCTCCGCTGGTTTCTTCCCCGGGGAACAGCTCTCCATCCACCAGGGGCATACCCGAAACGTTTCCCCGCTGCACCCACCCCGCTTGCACGGGCTCCATGTGGATGGCCGTTTCGGGGCAGAAAACGGCGCACGCATTGCATCCCTCGCAGGAAAACGGGTTCACGCGCGCAACTCCGCCATCGAGTGCAATCGCCTCGAAGCGGCAAAGCTCTTGGCAAATCCCGCATCCGGTGCAGCGCGCTTCGTCCACGAAGGCCTTCTTTCCCCCGGAGTAGGGCATTTTCGTTTCTACCTGTACCGGGAAAAGCAGGTGCAGGTTGGAAGCGTCCACATCCGCGTCCAAGATCACCGCATCCCGGGCAAGGTACGCGAAAGAACCCGATAGGGTGGTCTTCCCCGTGCCTCCTTTTCCACTAACAACGGTTAGTTGCTTCATGCTTTCCCTTCTTTCCATATGGCAGCCGCGAGCTCCTCGAAGAAAGGAACGTACTCGGGAAATTCCCTGGCAAAGAGCTTGCCCTGTGCATACGCCACCGCGATCTCCCTACGAAACGGGAGTGTTCCCAAGAGGGTGCCCCCCATCTGTTCCACCTGGGCGATATAGTCCCCGGAAGCCGCATCCATGCGGTTGAGCACCACACCGGAGGGCACGCCCAGGGTGGACACCGTGGCCAGGGCAGCCTTGAGATCGTGCATGCCGAAGGGGGTGGGCTCGCTCACCAGGAGGGCAAAATCGGCACCCGTCACCGCCTCCACCACGGGGCAGGATGCTCCCGGTGGAGAATCGAAGATGGCCACTTGGGCACTGGGGTCGAGGGTTTTCTTGAGCTCCCGGATCACGGGAACCGCGGAAGGTTCCGCGATGTGCAACTCGCCTTCCGAGAAGTGCATGCCCCCAGGAAAAACCCCGAAACGCACCTTCCCGATGGTACGGGGGACCTCCACGATGGCGTTCTGGGGACACACGCGCGTGCAAAGGCCGCACCCGTGGCAGAGGTTTTCCAGCACAAGCGCCTTACCGGGAGAAACGTGGATCGCGGAAAAAGCGCAGTTGCGCGTACATTCGCCGCAAACCGAGCATTTTTGCAGATCCACGCTGGGCACGCGTTTTTGCACCAACTTCTCTTCGTACTCCCAGGGGGGGAAAAAAAGGGCGTCGTTGGGCTCCTCCGCATCGGCGTCCAGAAGGTGCACGCGGAGCCCTGTTTCGTGCAAGCACCAGGCCAGGTTGGTGGAAACCAGGGTTTTTCCCGTCCCCCCCTTCCCGGATAGAATGGCAATTCTATACATTTTCGTTTCGGACCTCGTCGATCACCTGTTGTACCGTCTTGCCCGTAGCGGAAAAGACATCGATCCCGAGGGAATCCAGGGCTTCTTTTGCGTTGGGGCCCGCTGGCGCGGAATAGATGCGTTTCACACCGAAGTCCGCGGCCATCTGTGCCACCTTGGGCCCCATGCCGTGCTCCATGGAAAAGGGGTTGGGAAGCCATTCGCTCTCACCCGACGCGCTATCCAGGAGCAAAAAGAATTCCGCCCGCGCAAGGCGGCTGGAAACCGGTGCGTTGTTGTCGTTTGTTTCACTGGAAATCAGAATTTTCATCGTTCTCTCCTTTCTCCCATTCCCCGGAATCGTCCGGGAAAGACCCATTCCCGGGGGCATGCTCCGAAAGCCGTGCCATTCGGGACTCGAAGGTTTCGATGCGTTGCTTCATTTGCTGCAACCTTTGGCGCACCTGCTGCAATGCGTGCCACCCCATCGACGTGAGCTGGTACTCCTTCTTGGCAGCCCCACCATCCTCCGTCTTCCATTCCCCTCGGATCCACCCCCGGGTTTCCAATTCACCCAGTATGCGGTACAACCTTCCCATCGCGCCCACACCCTTGGGCAAGAAACCCAGCTTTTCCATACTCCCCGCAAGATCGTACCCGTGGGAGGGTTGCTCGGCCAAGTGCAACAGCAAGAAGCCTTCGAACCAAATGCGCCCCCAGCCACCAAAGAACCCTCTTCCCTGACCTCCTCGTGGCATCAGGATTCGTGGGAACGGTGGAAGCTTTCGCGATCCGGGGGGGTATACTCCCGGCTTTGCAACTGGTTTTGCAGGTAATCTTTCACCAGGCTTTCCACGGTTCCCGCCGCTCCCACGACGAATTGAATCCCCATGCGCTGAAAGTATTGCTGCGCCCGTTGCCCCATTCCCCGGGCAATGATCACGTCCACACCGTTTCGCTGCAAGAACTCGGGGATCTCCCCGGGACCATGCTGGGAAAAGGGATTGGCAAGGTTGGTCACTTCCCCGATTTTGCCCTCGGACACCTGGACCAGCGCGAAATAGGGGGCATGTCCAAAGTGCTCACAGATCGTTGCTTGGAACCCTTTTGCTTCGTTGACGGGAATTGCTATCATGGCGAACCTCCAATATATATGATAATTTCATATATATAGTATCGTATTCTGCACCCACTGTCAAGGGGGAAGGACAGGAAAAAACGGAAAATACCGGAAAAGGTTCTTGGAAAAAAAGAAAAAAAGTGCTATAATTATTTGTTAAGTTTGCGTCAAAAGCCTTTTTTCTTGGAAAAAACCGGAGGTGACTTGAATGGTACGCTTGAAGAAATCTCTATTGTTTTTGTCCTTGCTGGCTACCCTGGTGCTGCTGCTTGTATCGTGCGGAGGCATCGGGATTGGCTTCACCTTGGCGGATGCACAGGGTCAGTTCGTGGGATGGATCGCGGGGCAAGGTGCGGCTGCAGGTTCCGTTGGATTCTACCTTGGCGCAGTTGGCGCGGGATCGGTGGTGGGTTCCTTCGAACCCGCAACGGTAGGAGAGCGCGCCTCGCGCAACTCGGGACCCCTTCCGGAAGCGGGGTGGCTGTTTTACCTTGACGAGGCCCCGGGAGCCCTGTACAATCACCCAGGGAAGATCTTGGTGATCGGCGAGAGTGGTGCAAACCTGTACTCCGAAGACACCGAGGGATGGCCTATCGTGGATGGGGACAGGCCCCAAACCCTCAAAGACAACTCCATCCAAGAAATGATTGCCAATGCCATCTACAACCCATGGCAAATCTGGATCCCCATCCAGATCATCAAGTGGCCCGGCGTGATCTTCCAACTGGCTCGGTACGGTGCAGTCGTCACCAGTGGCTTGACCCCCACGCAAAACCTGTTCACCGAGGTGGAGAACGTGCATGCCATGATGGTGGATGCCATGGAAGACCTGATGAACGATGGGGGAACGTACGACAACGTCCGCTCGGTGAAAAATCCGAACAACGACCCCACGGACTTCGCCAACGCCGTTGCAGACCTGATCAATAACAACAAGGTGAACAACCTCACGCTGTACTTCATTGCACACGGAGCCAACCAGTACATGAATATCGGTGGGTTTGGATACACCGCCACCACCCTCAAAACGCTGATCGATTCCTATCCCAACGTGCACTTCACCCTCATCATCGAATCCTGCCACGCGGGAAGTTGGCTGGAGTACTTCGAAGACCTGGGAGCGGAAGAGGTCCCCAACTTGGATATGGTGATCACTTCCACCTCCGACACCAAGAGCGCGTACCCCGACTGGGACAACGCTTCGGGATTAACCGATTGGAACGCAGCCGACGACGTGTGGATCGAATGGACCAGCGATTTCATCCTTTCCATGGAATTCTACACGGCTGCCGCCAACTGGCCCACCGTGACCGGTTTGACCAATCCACCTCTTGCCAACAACAAGCTTAGGTTGTACTACCTGTGCTACAAGAGGGTGAAAAGTAATAACCCGGGTGTGAATTCGCTGGTGCTCACCGAACGAACGCCCATCAATATCCAGGAGCCCTGGATTTACCTCCCCTAACACCGTCCAAAAAAAGAAGCGGGCCCTGCGCCCGCCTCTTTTTCGTGGTCAAGAAGAATTTTACTGTCCGAAGAACGAAAGCAAGTTGTACTTGCCGAACACCGAAACGGTGATGAGCGAAATCACCGCCATGATCTTGATCAGGATATCGAGGGAGGGACCCACGGTGTCTTTCAACGGGTCTCCCACGGTATCCCCGATAACTGCCGCGGAATGGGCATCCGATCCTTTTCCCACACCCTTGATGTTGTCCGACTCGATGTACTTCTTTCCGTTATCCCATGCTCCCCCACAGTTGGCGGTGTACAGTGCAAGCATGATCCCCGAGAGCGTGGTTCCAATGAGCAGTCCCCCCACGAACTCGGCGCCAAACAAGAATCCTGTGACCAGGGGGGTCAGAACGGCGATCAGGGCGGGTGTTTTCATCTCCGCCAAAGCCCCGGCTGAGGAAATCTCGATACAGGTCTTGTAGTCGGGGCGCGATTCTCCCGTGAGGATCTTGGGGTCCGCCTTAAACTGCCGGCGCACTTCCTGCACCATCTTCCGGGCAGCTTTGGCCACCGCTTCGATTAAAATCCCCGAGAAGAGGAAAGGAAGGGCAGCCCCCACCAACCCTCCGGCAAGTGTCATGGTGTTGATCATGTTCAGCACCAGCTGGAAACCCTCGGTGTCTCCTGGGTTTGCCTGGGAGTAGAGGTAGGAAGCGAACAACGAAAGTGCGGCAAGCGCCGCGGAACCGATGGCGAAACCTTTGCCGATGGCCGCTGTGGTGTTTCCCACGGAATCCAGTTTGTCCGTGATTTGGCGCACCTTTGGATCGAGCTTGGACATCTCGCTGATGCCCCCCGCATTATCGGCAATGGGACCGTAGGTATCCACGGAAACCGTGGCTGCCACGAAGGACAACATTCCGATGGCCGCCATGGCCACACCGTACAAGCCTGCGAAGTAGTTGGAGACGATGGTGGTCACCGCCAGGATCGCAACCGGGAAGAACGTGGACTTCATTCCAAGCGCCATTCCCTGCGTGATCGTAAGGGCGGTACCTTCCAAGGAAGCGTTGGCAACATCCTTGGTGGGCTTGAAATCGTAACTGGTGTAGTATTCCGCCAAAAGCCCGATCACGATCCCACTGACAACGCCCAGCACCGCGGAGAACCAGGGAGACATCACTCCGAGTCGGAACTTGGCCACTTCCACGGCTTCCCCACGGAAGTAGAAGTAGGTCAGGATGCCGGTAAACACGATCGTGAGGATCGCCGACGCCCAGGTCGCCATGTTCAATTCCTTGTGTGGATGGTCGGACACTTTTTTCACGATCAAGAACATGATGCCAAGTACGCAGGAAAGGATGCCGGTTGCGGCAAAGAAAATGGGGTAGGAAATCAGCTTGTCCACCAAGGAAGCGGACATGCTTGCCGCAAGATCACTCTTGGTGTAGAACATGTATGCTGCCAGGACAATACTGGAAATAATCGCTCCCACGTAGCTTTCCAGCAGGTCGGCTCCGAGTCCTGCCACGTCTCCCACGTTATCGCCCACGTTGTCCGCGATGGTGGCGGGGTTCCGTGGGTCATCTTCGGGGATCTTGGCTTCGGTCTTTCCCACCAGGTCCGCACCCATGTCTGCCGCCTTGGTGTAGATGCCGCCACCCACGCGGTCGAACATGGCAATCACGGAACATCCGAGCGCGTACCCCGAAACCGTCATCGTGAAGGGGATGAAGTTGATTTGCATCCAGTTCGTCACGATGGTAAGGTTTTCCGGAGCCGTTTGCCCCATCAGTTTCCCAAAAACAAGGTACACGATACCCAATCCCAGGAGGGCAAATCCACCCACGCTCAGCCCCATGACGCTTCCGCCACGGAAGGCCACTTTGAGCGTTTTCCCCAGGCTCTTGGTTTCGCGGGCGGCGTTGGAAACACGCACGTTTGCAAGCGTGGCGATCTTCATGCCGATCCACCCTGCACTCGCACTCATCACCGCCCCCAGTATGAAGGCCACACCGGTGTACCACGAAACCACGATGCCCAGGGCGAGGGCAATGAACACCGCGATGGAAAAAATCACCTTGTACTCGTGGCGAATGAAAGCATCCGCCCCCTCTTGGATTGCCCCTGCGATCTCGTTCATCAGGGCATTTCCCGTCGCCAACCGCTTGACACCGTAGTAATTCACGGCTGCAAAACTCAGTGCTGCGACAACAGCAACAACTAATAGACCAATCATAAAAAACCTCCCTCCAAGTTTTGTATCGAAAAAAGAATGGTTTTTACACGGGAAAAACTTGTTTTCCACCCGTGAACACGGCACGGGGGTGCACATCGCGCAGCTCCTGGGGCTGCATCTGCCACAAATCTTGGTCCAACACCATGAGATCCGCATCCATCCCCGGTGCGATCGTTCCCCGTTGCGTTTCGGAGAAAGAGGCAAAGGCTCCCCCGCACGTATACAGGTCGAACGCTTGCCCCATATCCATGAAACGGAGCGCGGAGCCCAACGTGGCAAAGGGGTTCACCTCTTCCACCGGGGCATCCGTGGAGAGGGAAAGCGGGATTCCCCGTTCCAGCATCTGCGAAAAGGGGTAGGCCATCTGTGCATAGCGCTCCGCGCCCAATCGTTCGGGTGCCATGAACCGGTCCGAATCGAAAAAGGCGGGTTGGATGGAAACCAGCAAGTTGCTCTTCTGGATACGCGCGATTTGATCCGGCCACGCATTTTGGGCATGGATCAACCTGTGCCGCAAGGGGTTGGTGGGATCTCCGCGCTTGGCAAGCACCTGCAACGCTGTTTCGAGAGCCCCGTCCCCAATGACGTGCATGCACATCGTGATCCCTTTTCGTTCGCAGAAAGACACGAAATCCTCGAGTTCTTCCGCGGAAAGCACCGCTACCCCTCGTGTGTGGGGTTCATCCGAGTACGGGGCCTGCAACAGGGCTGTCCTTGCTCCCAGGGATCCATCCAAGAAAAGCTTGATGGAACGCAGTTGCAAGAAACCCGTGTTCCCCCAGCCTTGGGAAACCGGAAGCGCAGATCCCCGTAACCAGGAGAAAGAGGGGGGATGGACCTTTTGGAAGATGCGCACCCCCTGTTGCTGCGAGAACAGGCTGGCCATTTGCTCCAACGCAGAGAACTCGGCGAAATCATCGGAATGCACGGAGCAGATTCCCCAGCGGTTCAACTCCCGAATGGCTTTTTGGAAGCATAGCTGGCGAAACTCGCTGCTGTTGTTGCCCTTCTTCAGCATGTGCATTGCCTTTTCGCGCACAACCCCTTTGGAAAGGTCGGTGCCGTCGATGCCATCCCCGGAACCCAACTCCAACAACGAAATGGCCCTGCGGTTCACGAGCGCCACGTGCCCGCAGCGCCGCACCAGTACGATGGCTTTCTCCTTCCAGCGTTCCAGGAGTTCGAAGGAGGGCAGAAAGCGATCTTGGATGCCTCCCCATCCACGGATCTCCAGGAAACTCTCCTCCTGGCGATCGATCCAGTCCGAGAATTGCCGTTCGTCCCAGGAGGCATCCCAGGGAGTGGCATGCAAGCGCTGTCCCAATCCCAGCACGTGCAAATGCGCATCGCAGAAAGCAGGGAGCAAAAACCCCCCCTGCAGGTCCATGGCAGCTTCGTCCGCACCCGGCGAAGCCGAAGAAATGCGGGCGATTTTTCCCTCTCGAATCTGCACGTTGGCATGGATAAAGCGCTTGCTCTCGGGATCAAGTACGTTGGCATTGTGCAAAATCATACGGATACTCCTTGGCAATGGGCAAAAACTTCCCTATTATACACCATCACGAAGACCCACCAAAAAAATGGGGATGTGCCCGGTTCCGGGTGTGGGGGAGAAACCAAAGGAGCAAGATGGGAGCAAGGGTGGGTGTTCCAGGTATCGGAATGGGGGGGCTTTTTGGGCGGCAGAGCCTTTTCCCATGGCCTGGCGGCACGAAGGGTTCGCGCTACCCTTGCCGAAACAGCTTCTGGAAATGCACCAGCATCCTTCCGGTGGCACCCCAAACCACGAAGGCCTTGAAGTCCCATACCGGTACGCGAATGGGTTTTTCCCGGAAAAGGAACGTTTCCCACTTTTCGTGGCTACGAAACAGTAGCGGCAGCGGAAGGAAATGCAGGCGTTCTACCTCCGCGTTGCACCGGAAAGAAGCTTGGTGAAGACGCGCCACCACGGGGAGTATCAGATGCCCGGAATTCACCGTTTGCTCGGGGGGGAGAAGCGAAAGGAGTTGGGCCTGCTCCACACCCATTTCTTCACGCGCTTCGCGCAGAGCCGTTGCAACGGGGTTTTCCCCGGGAAGGCATTTCCCACCCGAAAAGGAAATCTCACCCGGGTGCTCGCGCAACCTGCGATTCCTTTGGGTCAAGACAAGCACGCGAACCGAACGGGTTTTCCATATCCCCACCAGTACGGCGGAGGAAAAGGGCATGTCAGGTGGTTGAATGTTCCTCGGATTCTTGAAACACAAAATCGAAGAATTTCTCCAGTTTCGCGGAGTCCCAATCCTCTACCGCATCGAAGTCGTCGAGGGTCACCGTTTGGTTTTGCTGTTCTTCCACCTGATCAATGGGAAGGAATTCCTTCTCTTTCGTAGGGGTCGGGATTTTTTCGAACAGCTCTTTGATCCGTGCGCGCACTTTTTCGGGGTGGAAGTCTTCGGGAAGCTGGTCCACCGGAATGGCTTGGGGTTCGGGGGGCTCCCCGGAAGAAGCCTGCTGCTGGAAGGAATGCAGCATATCTTCCTTTGCCTGCTCTTCGGTCTGCGGGGCGTACGGGGTTTCTTCCTGGTCCGCGGTTTTCTTGGGGGTGCCGAAAACACGGGAAAGCTCGGAAATTTCCTTTTCCGCCATGGAGTCTATGTCGATGGGCTCCTCGAAGGGTGTTTCCAGAAGGTTGGGGGGAATTTCCTCCCGGGATGGCATACTCCCGGATGCGATCGCTTCGGTTACCGGCGCGCTGCGGGGTTGCATGGTAACGGTAACGCTCCCACTCTTGGAAAGCCGCGTTGCCAGGGTGCTAAACAGGTTCAACTTGATCTCCAAAAAGAGGAACAGGGACACGAATACCACCAATGCCACCAGCACTACCAGCACGGGAGAAAGCCCTGCCCCCGCCTCGCTGGAAGACTCCGTGGAAGTGGCCTGCAGAAGGACGGCAGGGGGGGTTCTTTCCTGGGTGGTGCCGGTATAGTAAAAGTCTTCGGGCAGGTTCTTTTCGAACTCCGCGATCTTCAGGAGCAAGTCCATGGCAACCGGATTCTCCGGAAACAGGCTCAACATGGTTTTGGCGGTGGAATAATCCCCGTTCTTGAAAGCACTTACCCCAATCATGTACTTGATGGTGGGAGCCTTGGCCTCGATTTTTGGATCGAGTTCCAGTGCAGATTTTAACAGGCGCTGGGCATCCTCGTAGCTCCCGGAATTGTAAGCCCCTTTTCCGGAAAAGAAGAGATCCATGGCTTCGTCCTCGTAACTGCCAAAAAGCCCCACCACGAGGAACGCCAACAGCCCCAGGAGAACCCATCCCTTTTTCATGGCATGATCCCCACGTTTTCCAGCCAGAAACTCCCCTCTTTCTCCAGCAGCAACACCAGCTGGCTGGAAGTGCAGCGCAGGTCCACAAGCCTTTCCCCTTGTTGGAAAGAGTAATAGGTCCCGCGTAGCGCATTGGGGTTCCCCGCCGGGAAATAAAAGCGGTTCAATTTCTTCGGGCCAAAAGCCACCAATTGGTCACCGCAAACACGCAGACTAAAGGCGGTCACATTTTCCAGGGATAGGCTTTGCAGCGGTTGCCCGGAAAGGCTGTACATTTCCAGGGTTCCCTTGGAGGAAAGGAACACGAGGTGTCCTTGGAAATACACACCATCCACGAAGGGAAGCTCCGCGGAAGGACTTTGCACCAAGGGGAGCACGCGTCCGTTCTCCACCCCGAAAACGCCACGATTGGTGAGCACGCAAAGGAATCCCCCGGCACGTATGATCTTGCCCACTTCCCCGGGAATCGCGTAGGAGGAGGGCCCCACTTCCAAGATCAGCCCGTTTTGCTGCACCAAGAAAAGTTCCGGTTGCCGTGCGATATCCAAGCTGATCACCTTGCCTTCGAACGGAAGGCTCCGTACCTTGCGGAAGGATGCCGCGGACAGCTCGAACAACTGGTTTTGCAAAACCACATCCACCTTGGAGAAATCCTTTCGGAAAGTGGAGATCACCGGAGAGGCTATCCGCGAAAAGTCCTCCCCCATCTTCCGCCAAATGCCGTTTTGGTCAAACAGGTAAACGGCTTCTCCCGCGTGCACGAAAGCAAAGGGGTTTTGTAACCCACCCAGGAGCTGTGCACGGGATGCGTTTCGCACCAGGTTTGCATCCCAGAACAGGGGCCCGGTCACGTGCAGCGAGGCGGGAGAAGTGCCAATGGGTGCGGGAGCTGTCGCGGGAGACAACGGGGGCTGGCTTGTGGGTGCGGGCTGTCCTTCGGAGGCGGGTTGCCCGGCGGAAGGAGTACTTTTCTGGACCTCTTGTGGTACCACATCTTGCGTCCGTGAGGTCTCCGAAGTGCCTTGCTCGGAGAGCTTGGCGGTCGTTGTGGCAACGGTGGAAGCCCCTTGCGTGGATGGGGGCAACTGCTCGGAGCCCGACACTTTCTGCCTCCAGGTGGAGAAATCTTCCAACAGCGTGGTGTCCTCGGAAGTGGTGGCGGTGGAAGGCGAAATCGCCGGCGTAGGAGCAGGGGTCACTGCGGTTGTGGCCGGTTCGTCAAAGGGGGAAACACGCGTGGCGGTGGCTTGCATCGGATCGGCCGTGGTTTCCGTGGACTCCGGGTACTCGAATCGCCATTCCCGGAAGGTATCGTCCTGGTACTGGGGGATGGTAACGGTTTCTACCCCGCTTTCCAAGTAGGTACGCACGAATTCCAACGTTTTTTGCTGGATGTAGATATCAAAGAAAGAGTAGGGGAAAACCCGGGTCACCATGTTGGGGGCAGCAGCATCGATGGTCGGGTACAACGCACTAAAGACCGAAACGATGCCATCTCCCTTTCCCTGCGCGTTCTCGGGGTAAAACATGGCAAACTGCGAATTGGCGAGGTTCGTATTGAAACCGGGGTAATCCCCCGCGATGAACGCATACTCGATATCGTCCCGCAGCGTCTTTTCCAGCGAGGCGATGAAGGTGCTGTCGGGCAAGATATCGGTGTAGTAGGTGTTCACGTTTTCCAGGTACGAAAGGTTATTTTCCTTGATGAAACGAAGCGAATCCCCGTCGATATCGTAGATCTGGGCAAGCACTTTGGCATCCTTGCCGTACAGCAGGTTGAGAAAGGAAGGGTTCACGATGTTGGTACCCGCGTTCGGGGTGGAGATCAACACCAGCTTGCGTACGTTGGATACCAGGTTCATTTCCACGGCGTAGCGCGCGATCAGGCCTCCCACCCCATGTGCAACGATGTCAAACTGGCGGGAACTGTTTTGCAGGGCTTGTGCCAGGCGATGCGCTTCGAATCGAATGTAGCTGGTATTGGAAATGCTGTCGAAGAATTGTCGCGCCTCGTCCATGTACTCGAGGGATCGGGTCTCGGAAAGGGGGTACAGGTAGCTCCAAATGGTACGATCGGGGAACGAAATTTCCCAAATGTTGTTCCCCTGCGGGTTCTCGTTCGTGACGGTGTTCGGCAGGAATCCGAGGAAATTGGCATCCATTCCGGGGATCACCAACAAATCCGGCTTCAACGTATCGGGTTTTTCAATGGCCTTTTGCAGTCCCCAAGAGGGTTTTTCCGGGTTCTTGATCCGGAGTCCCAGGATCGAGCCATGAAAGGCATTCACCCGCAGCACCACCTGGTTATTCTTCTGCTGGATCTCACCCCCCCCAAAAACATGGAAAACCGGGTTTTCCTTGGCATCGGCGTACACCAACTCGGCGTTGTTGTACTCTGGGCCAAAGAAGAACTCGGAGGGGAAAAGGTACTCGAAGACCATCGGCTGTAAGGCAAGGTCGTTCCTTCCGTCCTGCGGTGTCAGCTCGTACACGTTCCCGGTCATCCGTCCGATTTCTTTCACCCTCTGGGTGGTGGCATCCATGGGGAGCTTCTTGATGTTGAACGATTTGGGGTAGGGAAAGGCATTTTCCGGGATAAATATGGTAAGGTCTTGGATTTCCGTGGTGGCCTGCGTCTCACTCGTACCGATTTCTTTCTCTCCGTTGGCCCGGTTTGCCAGGAGTACCACAAGCACGATCGCGGCAACAACGACAACCACCGTCAGGATTCCCACCAAACGGTGCGAGTTGAAGAAACGAAGAAGCTTTGCAACCGGTGCGGAAATCGCTTGCCGGAGGGTTGATGCCGATCGTTGCTTTTGCGGTTTCTCTTTCAAGCGAACCACCTTTTCATTGGGAAGTAATCTTGGGACGGACTTCTCCCAAGAAATCCAGCAAGTTGTGCAGATCACCCTTGTCATTGTGCCTCACGAAACAGTCCAACGCCTTTTCCCAGTGCGCACCAGCCATTTGCTGGACCTGGCGAAGGCCGAAGAAATCCAACATCGTGGGTTTGCCGTTGCGCAAGTCCTTTCCCGGGGTTTTGCCCAGTTCCTGGAAAGTGCCGGTACGATCCTTGGCGTCGTCCCAGAGTTGAAAGGCCAATCCCATTTCTCTTCCCGCATCCCAAAACTGCTGGAAAACGGTATCCTCCCTCGAAAAACCCGCCTTGAGCAAGGGCGCGCACAGGGAAAACTGGATGAGGCGGGCGGTCTTGTACTCGTTCACCATGCGCAGTACCGGCTCATCTGCGCTACCGGGGTTTCTCTCGAGGAAAATGTCCATGGCTTCTCCGGTGGCAAGGTCTCTCGCACACTCGGAAAAAAGGCGGAAGAGCTCTGGGTTTTCCTCCTCGGAAATCCAGTGAAACGCGCAAAAAAACAAAAAATCACCCGCGATGAGGGCCATTGCCTCTCCAAAAACCTTGTGCGTGGCCAACCTGCCCCGGCGGAAATCGTCGTTGTCCACCGAGGGCAGATCATCGTGCACCAACGAAGCGCTGTGGAGCAGTTCCACACAGCAAGCCAAGGTACAAAGGGATTCTTTGTGGAGCCCCAAGGATTGCCCCGCGTGCAGGAGAAGCAAGGGTCGGAATCTCTTCCCCGGTGCTTCCACGGGGTATCGAACGGTGTTCCCCCAGTACTCGGGAAGACCGGAATGTGCCTGCGCCAGTTTCTGAACCAGTTGCTCGGTAAACCAAGATTTCAAATCCTTTTCGTGACTAACCATGGTTTCACCTCTGGGGAATCTCGATGGATAGGGAAAAGGGGCAAGAGAGGATTTCTTTCTGGCAAACCCTTCCCGGTGCTCCCGGGGAGAAAAACCAGAATTTCCACCTTCCTTGCCGGGAAAACCCGTACAACAGGGGTACTTCCGCGTCGAAAACCACCGATTGCAACAGCAAACTCTCCAAGCTTCCCCCGGGCACTGGGTCAAACCCGAGCAAGAAATCCACACCTGCCCTTTTCACGAGCAATACGCTTCCGGGGTTCAACAGTTCTCCGGGGAACAGAACACCATACCTCATTTTACCATACTCGAAGCGCAGCGGGGAATTTCCGCCCGAAAAAGGACGCCGAAAAATCCACGTTCCGTCTTTTCGCAGGAAGAGCAAATCATGGGGAAACCTCTGCCCCGGAAATTGGCACAGGAAAAGGTTCATGTGGGCGTTGCAGCGCACATTTTCCAAGGATTCCACGGGACGTGCATGGATGAAAAGGTCCATGGGTTCTTGGGGAATGGCCGTGCTTCCGTCTCCTGCCGAAAAATGGAACGGGTGCATCGTTCAGCAGGCTTTCCGTTCAAGCGCCATTTTGCGTAGGTAGCCTATGAGGTACAAGGATCCAGTGATCACAAGCGGGGTTTTTCCCTGGGTTTTTTCCAGCGCCAGATGCAAGGCCTTTTCCATGTTTGCTTCGTAGAAAACCCGGGATTCCCCACACTGTTCCTGGAAAGCCTGCACCACCAGTCGGCTATCCACGCGTCCGGGCATGTTGGGATCGGTCACCACCACTTGCCGTGCTTTTTGGCAAAGCGGAGGCACCATCTGGGAGGTTTCCTTGTCCTTCAACATCCCCACCAGCAACACGTACGATTCCCCGGGGAAATAGAGGTCCCAATTCTCCAGCAACTTTTCCACGCCGTCGGGATTGTGCGCGCCGTCCACCAGGATCAAAGGCTGTTCCCCGATCCGTTCAAAGCGGCCAATCCACTTCACGCTGGCCAATGCCTGCTGCACCTTGGGAAGCGAAACGGCAAATCCCTTGTTGCGGCAATAACAAAAAAAGGCTTGCAAGGCAACACCCGCGTTTTCCACCTGGTGGGTTCCATTCAGGCGCAGCGAAAAGCGCCCTCCCTCCCCGCGGGTGTTCTCGAACACGAACAGGTTGTTGTCCAGGTCGAATTGGAGCGCACGGGTAAAAAAGTCACGGTCCACCCTCTCCACGTGCACCTCCTTTTGCCGCGCAACCTGTTCGATTACCTGCAGCGCCTCTGGCCTGCGTACCCCGCAAACAAGCGTGCCCCCTTGCTTCAAAATGCCCGCCTTTTCGCCGGCGATTTGTTCCAGGGTGGTTCCAAGGGTCTTGGTATGGTCCAGGCCAATGTGGGTGATCACGAACAAATCCGGAGAAAGAGCGGTGGTTGCATCCAAGCGCCCCCCCATCCCAACCTCCACCAATGCCAACTCCACCCCTTTTTCTTGGAATAGGGTAAACGCAAGGGCGGTTACCAGCTCAAAGAAACTGGGTTGCCAATCTTCCCCCATGGCGTCCATTTGTTGTACAGCAGGGTACACGCGGTTCATCGCCCCCGTTAATGCCGCAGCATCGACGGGAACACCGTCCAGGGAAATCCTTTCACGGAAATCGATCAGGTGTGGCGAGAAGAACCCACCCGTGGAGAAGCCCTGCTCGCGGAAAAGGGTTTCCAAAGTGCGCGTTACCGAACCTTTTCCGTTCGTGCCGGCCACCTGGATACTGGAGAAATGCTGCTGGGGATTGCCCAACAGCGCAAGGAGTTTCTGGATGCGCTCCAAACCCAGTTTGACCTGGCCATGTGGCCGGGATGTATACAGGAATTCGATCACTTGCTTGCTACTCTCGAACATCACGGTTTCCAACCTCCCAGTTGGTAGACGTACACGATGACCTGGGCCACAGCCTTGAAAAGGTCCGGAGGAATCTCCGAGTAGTAGTCCAGTTCCAGCAGCTTTTCCACGAGCGCGCGGTCCCGGTAAATGGGGATATCGTATTCGACTGCCAGCTCCACGATGCGCCGGGCCAGCTCTCCTTTTCCTTGTGCAATCACACGCGGTATGGCTTGTTCCTCCGGATCGTACCGCAAAGCAGCCGCCTGCTCCACTTGGTGCGTATCGGGAGGGTTTGCTTTCGTTCGCTCCTTCATCCTCTGGCCTCGAACCCCCTTTTCACCGGCAAGAGAACTTTGGCTTTCTCTTGCAGAAGTTCGTCGTTTGGTTTGCGATTGCGGATCAAAAAACGCTGCAGCGAAAAGCCCTCATCCCGTAAACGCTGGAACAGCACCGGTGCCGTTCCGGAAAAGGCATGGGAATACTCGGGTTGCACGAAAAGCTGCAGGTCGAGGCGATGCTCCCTCGCCACCACTTCCACCTGCACCTGCCCAAAGTTCATGGTGGGGGTTTCCACCCAAATCTTGAACAGCTCTTTTTTCTGGTACGGACCCTCCCCCGATTCGGAAGCGTCGCGATGCACATCGATCCAGAAGGGGTTTGCTTCCAGTTCCAAAAGACCACTGTAGAAATGGGGGGAATAGGCACTGCTGAAGTGGTTCATCACTCGGGACAGCATGGGGGGCAGCTTTTCGTTGGCCTCGCCTTGCGGGGAAAAAGATACCCCCGAGGGCTTGGCGGAAGTGCCCGCGCGCCTTTCCTCCGCTTGTGCAGGCAGGGGCTTGGCCTCGGTTTGAGGGGGAATGCTCCGCTTGCTTTCCACGTCGCCCACGGGAGGTTGCCCGGTTTTGGGGGTGGCGGGGGTTGCTTGGGTCTGCGGTTCGGCGGAGCTGCTTTGCGCGGGAGAAATGCTGGCGGGGGGAGTTTTCCCCGTGCCCTCCACGGGTGGGGAGGGGGCGGGTTCGGGCCTCGCGGAAGCAGGTTCCGCTTTGGCAGCATCCGCGGAAGCCGCGCTTTGCGACTGCTGCGCAGAAGGTGTGGGGGCCTCGGAAAAGGACTGGCGCAGGCGCAGGTCTTGCAGCAGCAGGAAAAGCCGGGTGGCTACGCGGGAAAGCGAAACCAAAAGCCGCGAGACATTTTGGGGCAACGCTTCTTGGGCCTCGGGGTTTCCCAACAGCGGATGGAGTTCCTTAGCGACTTGCCCCAGGAAGCCGGGCAGTGATTCCCGGAAAAGAAACGGGGAAACCGCGGGTTCCTCCATGCTTTTCTGCACGAATTGCACGAGGTTTTCGAACAGCTTGTGGGCACCCTTTTCTTCCAAGCCAAGAGAGGTCCACTGCTGCAGGGCGTTTTCTTTCTCCACCGATACGGGCCGTTCCTGTTCCAGCGAAAGCGGGGAGAGGGTTTCCGAAAGGCTCGCTTGCTTGAGAAAGGCTTGAAACAGAAGCAGGCTCTCCCGGTTTTTGGGAGAGATGTCGCTGCTCTCCAGCAGCTGTTGCACCCATTTTTGCCAGGAAATGGCGGTCGCGGGCTTTTCCCCCACTCCTTCGGGGATCTGCAACGCTTTCTTCAGGAGCGGCGAGAAGGACAACAGGCTTTTCAGGCGGTTCTCCAGCAGGGGAAAAGAACGCAACGGAATTCGGGAATCGTCGGGTTGCGGTGGAGTGGTACTTGGCCCGGGTGCGGAAGGATCCACGC
>DAOPKN010000002.1:0-39403 GCA_035391225.1 Thermotogota bacterium | reverse complement strand
GAATCGTCGGGTTGCGGTGGAGTGGTACTTGGCCCGGGTGCGGAAGGATCCACGCGCTGATCGGCGGGGAAATCGGGTGTGGTGGAAGGTGCGCCGCCGGGCAGTGGTTCGAGCTGCTGCTTGGCGGTGCCAAACAAGATTTGTTCGGGCGGCGTTTCACCCCGGGCCGGAGGGAAGAACTGCTGCACCTCGCGCGCGAGAAGCGGTTTCTGTTCTCCCCGCGGAATCGGGGTGTGCGAAAGCGGCTCGGGGTTTGGCGCTTCTCCCGGCGCAACGTTGCGCATCGGCTGCGGGGAACCGCGAAAAGGCGCGGGGGCATTTCGTTCGGGGTACATCGGCAGCTCGAATTTGCCCAAATCCGGGGCCCGTGGGTTTTGCAACAGGGCGGGCTCCTGTAGGGAGAAGTCGAAAGCCGCCGCAAAGGGGATGGGTTTCCCCACCATGGCCTGCATCTGCTGCCCGGATAGCACCACCGGTTTTTCCACGGCGGGTTCGCTTTGCGGCGCAGAAAGCGGAACGGGGTTGCGGGGGAATGCGGAGGTTTCCTTTGGTAGCGCTTGGGGAACCTCCCCGCGCGCGCGGAACTGTTTCAAGTCGAAAAACACGGCCTTTTGCACCAGTTGTTCCTTGACTTCTTCCGGGAGTTTCATCCATCCCTTTCCCATGAGTTGGACGCGCAAGGAAAGCTCGAACAACCTTCGTTGGTACGGCAAAGACGGGTTCATCAGGTCAACCACGTTCTTTGCCCGGTTTGCTACCTCCACCGGCTGCTCCTTGCGGTCTTGCTCCACGATCTTGCGGGAGATCTCCAGGAAATCGGAAACCGTGCGGAGCAATTGGATCCGTTGCTTTTCCGGGAAAGACTCCAAGATCTGTTCCACGCCACGGGACACTTCGAAGGGCAAGGCGGCGGAAAAAACGTCGAGAAGCTTGGCTTGTATGCTGGGCAAAACGGGTTGCCCGGCTTCCTTTGCGTCCCCGGAACCAAAAACAACCTGCACGAAGTCGCCGATTTGCACCTTACCGGGGTTTTTCACCTCTACGCGGTATACTTTTTCCCCAACCATGATTTCCAGGCGGGTGCCGGATTTGCCCACCACTTTCCCGGTTTTGCCCGAAGCGGGATCTCCAGAAGAGGGTGTTTTTCCCAACGGAATGTGGACTGCATTCAGTTCCATGGAATCACATCTTTTCCTTTTCTCCAGTTATCGGACAGGCAGGGTTGGGGTTGAATGGCAAAAAATCACTCGTCGGGTTGCGCGCGCTCCAGCAGGAAATGTAGGCGATCCCAGTTTTGCTTCAGGAAATGAAAGCCCAACAAGGCTTCGAAACCCGTGCTGACACGGTAATCGGGATCGTTTCCCCGCTTTTTTGCCCCGCGCGAGTTCATTCCCCGGCGCACCAAGTCCAACTCGTGGGGTTGCAGCTGCTCTTTCTTTTGCTCGAACAGCATCCGTTGGCCCAACGCCCTTTTCATCTGCCGGCCGCGCAGGTGGGCCTGCAAAACACTGGAACGTCCGTCTTGGATGGAATCGAAGGAAAAAAACAGGTTGTAGAAGGCATCTCCCAGGTACGCCAGGATATCCACCGGTACTTCCCGCGTGTCGGCAACGATCCGGGAAAAGGCAAACAGCTCCTCCAAGTGCTCTGGGTGCGGCAAAGCCCTCAAGCTCCTTCGCCCGCGTACCCGGGAGCGGCGAATTGCCCTTTTTGCAGGGGGCCAATTTCTTTTTCCAGTTTTTCCCGGCTCCGGCAGAACAAGAAAGCGTCTTCACGGGAAATGATTTCCCTCTTGTAGGCATCGATCAGCGCATTGTCGAACGAAACCATCCCGAACTTCCTACCAGTTTCCATCAGGGTTTCCACCTGGTGTAGCTTTCCTTCCCGGATGAGGTTCCGGATGGCATCGGTCACCAGCAAAATCTCCACCACGGGAAAGTAGCCTTCGCCGTTCACCTTCTTGAGCAAACGCTGGTAGATGACTCCAATCAGGGAATTTGCCAACTGCAGGGCGATTTGGCGTTGCTGGTAAGCGGGGAAAACGTCGATGACACGTTCCGGGGCGGTGGGCGCGGAATTGGTGTGAATGGTGGCCATCACGAGGTGTCCGGTTTCCGCGGCGGTGAGGGCCAATTCCATCGTGTGGAGGTCCCGCATTTCTCCCACCAACACAACGTCGGGATCTTGGCGTAGCGCGAACTTCAACCCATCTGCAAAAGAATTGGTGTCCGAGCCCAGCTCCCGCTGGTGGATCATGGCCTTGTTGTTGTCAAAAACGTATTCCACCGGATCTTCGATGGTCAGGATATGCACGGCCCGCGTCTCGTTGATGTGGTTGATCATCGCGGCAAGCGTGGTGGTTTTCCCGCTCCCCGTGGGTCCAGCCACCAGGATGAGCCCCCGGTCTCGCTCACTCAACTCCCGGATGGCAACCGGCACTCCCAGTTCTTCCAGCTTGCGGATTTTTTTCGTGATGATCCGGAATGCCGCAGCGTAGTTTTGCCGTTCAAAGTAAATGTTTGCGCGCACCCGCGCCAGGTCCCGCACGCCGAAAGAAAAATCCACTTCTTTCAGGTCACCCGCTTCGATCTTGAGGTTTTTGAGCAGCAGTTCGATGCTCTTTTTCAGGTCTTCGCCCGAAAGCGGTGGAATGTCCTTGAGCCGGCGCAATTCGCCAAAAATCCGGTAAATGGGTGATTCTCCCGCCGAAAGATGCACGTCCGAAGCATTCATCTGGAACGCGTGCAGGATCAATTTATGGATGTCAATTACTGGCAAAGCACTCACTTCCTTCCCACAACGATATCACCATCTTGCAAACCGTGGACAAGAAAGAAGCCTTCCTGCTTCTCCACGATTTGCACCGCTTTGGTTCGACCATCGCGCAACTGTACCATGTTTCCCTGCTGCAAGAACTTTTCGGGAAGCCACACCACCGATTCCACGCGCAAGGGCACCCAGAGGCGCACCACCTCTTCGGCCATCGGGATTTTTCCCTGCAACCGGGACTGGGGCACCGGGAAAAAGAAGCTGCCTTGCTCCACTTCGAGTTTCTTTTCCCACACGTGCATGTCCACCCCAAGACGTTCGATTTGCACGCGCACGTACTCGGCGGACTCCACCCTCTCCCGGTATTCCGCGGGCACTTCCACGCGGAACACGAAGGGTTGGGCCAAAATCGTGAAGCACTCGGTTCCTTTTTCCACGAAAAGCCGGTCTTGGAACCCTACGGAAAGCACGATCCCCTCCACCGGGCTGTACAGGCGTGTCATCGCCAACGTGGAGGAAGCAACTTCCAGCGCCAGGAACTTCTCTTCTTGCACGGCGCTTCCGGAGTTCAGCAGCGAACGCGCGTACTCGCTTTTCGCGCTGGCAAAGAGGTATTCCTCCTCTTTGCGTTCAAAGGTTGCCAGCAAACTTCCCCGGTTCACCACGTCGAAAGGTTGCACCCAGCATTTCTCGAACAAGTCATCCTTGGGGGCACGCACCACCACGAGCGGGTCGGGCCTTCCCAGCGTGAGGAAAGAAATCTCGTCGACCCAGTCCAAGGTTTGAATTTCCATGGAAAGCGTGCGGAACGAGAACAGCACCGCCACCGGAACCAGGAAAATGAGCAACAGGGCAGCCGCGATCCAGCTTTTCTTCAAAGTAACCCCTCATCCATCCGAGTCAAGGCGCAGGACTTTTTTGAACTCCGCGAGGGAGCAAACCCGAGCCCCAGTGCTCCGCGCGATGGGAAGCAAGTACTCGTAGTCCTTGTCAAAAACCACCACTTCGGGCATGTACGATAAGCTATCGTACAGGTGAAACCCCATCTTCTCCGCGATGGCTTGCGCGATTTGGAACAGCTCGTTCTGGTCGGTGAGAAAGGCAACGCTCTTTCCCGCAAAGGTGGCATCCACACTGGGTGCTTCCTCCGCCGGCACGGAAACGATTCCTGGCTCCTCCACGGGCTCGGGGATTTCCAAGGAAGGGGTCATGCCCGGTTCCTCGATCGATTCGACACCATTCAGAAGCCTTTCGTAACAGTAATTGGGGAAATCGGGGTTTCGCACCCATTCGCCGTTGGGATCCGTTTCACTTCCCGGTTGCAGCAGCCAGAACTGGCTGTTGAGAATGGCCTTCTCCAGGTCCTCCGGGAAATCCTTGGGATGGAACGGGTGGGTATTCTCGGGCACCGATGTTTGGATCATCATTTGCTTGAAGCGCTCTCGCTGCCAAGGGAGAAGCTCTGCCACCAATTCCAGGATGCTTTGGATCTGCCCCTCGATCCATTTCTCCTTATCCTCCAGGGATTGCGGGGAAGGAGGCTGGACTTCGGGCTCCGGAAAGGAAAAGCCTTCGAACTCCACGGTTGCTTCTTCGGGTAGGGGGGCTTCCTTTTCAGGGGGTTCTTCTTTGGGAGGTTCCGGGGGCGGAGCCGGCTCCTCGGAAACGAAAAGGTCCTCCATGAGGTTGGCGGAAAACACTTCTTCCGGGGGAGACTCGGGGGGCTGGGTTACCTCTTCGGGTTCGGGTTGCGGGCTTTCGGGTTCCTTTTCCGCGAAAAAGTCGGATGCGTCCAAACCGGTTTGCAGTTCTTCCACTTGTTCCGGGGGCGAAACGGGCGGCGGGGGTTCTTGCGTTTCAGGGGTTTGCTGCACCGGGGTCTCCGGCACCAACACCGGGGGTTTGTTGGGTTGTTCCTCCGCGGGAAGGGGGGCGACTGGTTCGGGTTCTGGTTCCGCTGGAGGAGGGGTAACGGGTTGTGGGGCGGGGGGCACCTGCACCGGCGCAGGGGGTTGTTCGGGCGCACCGACGAACTGCTGCAAAGCCTTTCGCTCGCGGTCGTTGAGGAAAGGGAAATGCACAGAAAGCAGGGCAGCCATATCTGCACCCGTAGCAGGGGTTTCCACCTGGTCCGGCAGGTTGTTCAGGTCCAACCAGTTCTCCGGGAACAAGCTCACCCACCCATCACGCAAGGTGAAACCCATGGGGTATGCCCGCGACAAAACCTTCTCCAGCCAATTTTTGGGAGACATTTCCGGGAAATGGTGCGAAAAGAAGGGGCTCCCCTCCAAGTCCGACAGGGGAAACAAAAGACCCCCTTGCTTCTCGAAAACGAACGAACAGGCGGAATACACCTTCTCCACCAACTGCACCGGGGAGAGTTTCGTCCCCGAGGCCGAAGGTTTGGGACTATCCTTCTTGCCCAAGAATCCCTTTTTTTCCGGGGAGGGAGGTTTGCCGTCCTGGAACGATTCCCAAACACGTGCATCCACCTCGCGCAGCTCCTCCAGAAGGCCGGCTTGCACAAAAGCATCCATTTCCGGAACGAACTTCTTGTGCAAGTTCAGCAGGGTGACCCCCCGCCCGGAGGCGGAGAAGAATCGGGCCAGGAAGAACGATTGGTCGATCAACGTGAACAAGAGGCTTTCGTTGTACGCATCCAAGCCCGTTACCGTCGAAAGCAGGGCATGTAACTGGGTATCGTTCAAGAAGAAGGGCTGGTAGCGAAGCTGTTCCCCCATGCGGGTTTCAAAACCACCCCGCGAGAAAAACATGGCTTCTCCCTTCCGTGAACCAAAGAAAAGGAAAGGACTGTCCAAGTCTTCTCCCATGGCGCGCACCCAGGAAGAAAGCAAGGCTTTCAGCTCGGGATTTCCCACCTTGAACTTCTTTTCCAACTGGTGGTACGAAAAGGGCATGGGCAAGTTTTGGATTTGAATATGGACAAAGGACTGAAAGTCTTCCACCAAGTTCCGTTCCATTTCATCATCCTCTTTCACAAGCGAGTTTCACGAGTTCTCCCACCGAATCCACCACGAAATCGGGTTGTATGGTTGCGGTCGAAAGCATCTGTTCGTCGGTCTCCCCGCTGAGAACCAGCAACGTCTGGATTCCCAGGCGGATGCCCATCTCGATATCCGTGTAGAGCCTATCGCCAATGATCAACGTTTGGTCCGGGGAAATCTTTTTTTCTGCCAGCAGCTGTTGCACCATGTGGGATTCGGGTTTGCCCACGACAAAATCGGGCCTGCGGCCGGTGGCCGAAAAAATGAGTTCCATGAAAGAGCCCACATCCGGTAAAGGACCCTCCGGCGAGGGGCACACCAGGTCGGGGTGGGTAGCCACGAATGGAATCTTTGAACGCAGCTGGTGGCAAAAGTTCTTGAGTTTCTCGTAGGTCAATCCCGTATCGTAGGCAAGAACGGCCACTTCAACCTGTTGCCCCTGGTTCCGGTCAAAGGGAAGCACGAGTGGAATGCCAAAGGCTTTCATCTCGCTGGCGGCATCGAACGTTCCCAAGAAGCAAACCGACTTCCCGGGGTAATGTTCCTGCAAAAAACGAGCGGTGGCTTCGTTGGAGGTCAAAATTTGCCCCCGCTCCACGGCAAATCCCACGGAGCGCAGCTTCCCAAGGTAGGTATCGGTGCTTTTCGAGGAATTGTTGGTGAGGAAAACAAGCTGCTTGTCCGCGCTGCGGAGGTACGACACAAGCTCCACCGCACCCTCCAGCGGCGCACCCCCAAGCATTACGGTTCCATCCATATCCATGACAAAGAACCGCTTGCTTTCGATCAGCTCCCTGCATGCACTTGCTTCAATCCGCTTTGCCATCGCTCTCATTCCTATCCGCGTACTCCCAAGGTTTTCCCGCACTTGCAGGTTGTTTGAGCCATTCGTACACCACCCGCGTTGCCCGGCAATCGTCTTCGTTGTACCGCAGCAACTGCTTCAAGTGGCGCGTATCACGGGTTTCTCCCCATCTCCGAAACACCCAGATGGAGCGCTGACCATCGAGCGAATCTCTCCACTGGGCACCCAACCACTTGCCAATTTCCTTCAGGGAGTAGCGGGAAACGGGTAAAACAAGGTTCCGTAAAAGTATATCATAAACATCCAGGAAACGTACGTTGGGCAGGTCCATGCCGTTTTCTTGACACAGTTTCTGGATCACTTTCTGTTCGTACTCGAAGAAATGCACGAGCAACGTTTTCTCCCGGTTCAACAGTTGCAGCATGTGTTTTCCGCGCGCCTGCAAGTCCTCCGGGGAGGAAAACACAAACGGGGCATACGTTTGGCCACCGAGGAAACCGAACAGGTAGGGGAAATCGTCTGCCTCGATGTCAAAAAACAGCACCCTGCCCGTTTCCATCCCAGCATCCCAAAAAGGGTGTTCCCCCAGCAAAAGAGGCTTTTGGCTGGCGTAGGCCCGTGCCTGGAGTTTGAGGAGAACGGGGTTGCCGACCATCTCGCTCCACTTGCCTTGCACGGGTGCATCCATCAAGTCTTGGATGGAGTTCATGCCCGCCTGGCTCAAATCTTCGAGCGTTTTCTTGCCCACACCGCGCAGCACGAAAAGCGAATGGTGGTTTTTTTTGCCGGAATGTTCGCGGCAGAGGTTCCACACGGGGCAGCGGTTGCAAAAACGCCGGGGCTCCAGGCCGGGAATGTCCCCGGAGAGAATCTGCTTCCACTGCTGCAGCATTTCTGTGGCCTCGCCAAGATCGGGCGGAACACGGCTGATTTTTTCCTTCTGCAGCACGATCCATTCCTGCGGGCTTTTTCCCCCGGACTGTTCCATCAACAGATGCGTGATTCCCATCAGAGCCTTGTGGCGCGTCTTAAGCTTTTTCGAGAGGAAGGAGAACACCGGCTTTCTTTCCTCCCCCTCGCGCCATACTCCTTCCGGAACCAGTTGGAAACGGAACCCCTCGATGTCCCCCACCAATTCCGGGAATTCCATGAGCCCTTCGGAGGGAGCGGACACCTGGGGAAAATGGAACTCCAACCAGTTGAATCGCTCCTTCTCGAAGATATCCTGTGGATACTTGTGGCCTTGGTCCTGCATCCACAGGTACCAGAGCCGCTTGCAATTGAAGAAAAAAAAGATTTCGTTGGAACCGCATGTTTTCCATTGTGTTTTCATCGCGTGCAGACACTCACTTTCCCACGCAAAAATCAGAAAAAACACGGGAAACGACATCTTCCCGGAAATCCCGACCGGTCAACGTGTCCAAGAGCTGCAACCCTTGTTTCACATCTTCCGCGGCCACGTCCAGGGGAAAACCCGTGTCCAGGGTTTTCAGGGCTTGGTCCAGCAGTGCCCCCGTACTCTCCAATGCATTTTTCTGACTTTCGCTTGTGATCCAAGATGGTTCATCCTCGGGGAGGATCTTCCGTAAGAGGTCGGCGAGCTGTTCTTCCAGCTGGGCTAAACCGATGCCTGTACGGGCAGAGATGGGCAAAAAGGAAGCGTACGGAGCGGGGGCCGGGCCTTCATCCACCTTGTTCACGGCAAGGATGCGCGGTTTTGTGGCAAAGGTTTGCAAAAATTCCCGCTCCTTTTCCCCGAGGCCTTTGGCCGCCTCGGCCAGGAAAATGAGCACATGCGCCTTTCGGGCCATTTGCAGTGTCTTGCCCACGCCCATCTGCTCCAGGGGGTCGCTGGTTTCGCGGATTCCCGCCGTGTCCATAAGGTTGATGGGAATTCCCCGCAGCGAAATCTCTTCCCGCAGGAAATCGCGCGTGGTGCCCGGGATTTCGGATACGATGGCGCGCTCTTGCTGGAGGAAGTAATTGAACAGGGTGGACTTGCCCACGTTGGGGGCGCCCACGATTACCACGTCCAACCCCTTGTTCCATCCGATTCCGTTTTCCGCATGCTCCAGTATACGCGCGATGCGTTGCCGCAGTTCCCGTATTTGCCCCACCACTTGCTGCTGTTCCACACCCTCAAAGCTTTCATCGGGGTAATCGATTTGCACATCCACACGGGCCATCACCGCAACCATTTGTTCCCGGATCGCTTCCAATTCCCCGGAAAGCCCGCGCATCAAGTTCGGGGCAATGTGGCGAAGGGCTTGCTGCGAACGCGTTTGAATGACATCATGGATGGCCTGGGCCTTGAGCAGGTCGATTTTCCCATGGAAGTACGCCCGGAACGAAAACTCACCGGGCTGGGCTTGGCGCACTCCCTGTTGCAAGAAGGAACGCACGATCGCAGCGGGGGCAGCTGCCCCACCGTGGCAGAACACTTCCACCATGTTTTCCCCGGAAAACGTGGCGGGTGCCGCGTAGAACACCACCTGCACTTCGTCGAGCAAAACATCGTGTTGCAAAGGATCATACCAGTGCCCGTAGTAGCAGTAACGGGGCTGCACGGTTTGCGCAAAGAGCTGGGGAGCAAACGCAGGGCGAAAGCAGCGCAGTGCCTTGTCCCAGATCCCCTGGCCGCTTGCGCGCACCACGGCAAGGGCACCGTAGCCTTGCGGGGTCGCCAGGGACACAATCTCATCGTTTCGGTTGGAAAACACCACGTCGCAACCGTTTTTTACATGGTTTCCGGGCAACTAACGCCAAGCAAGCCCAGACCGTCGCGTATGATTTTCCGGGTGGCCCAGGCAAGGCTCAACCGACCCGAAGAAACTTCCGACTGGCTGGGGTCAATGAAGGGAAAGTGGTTGTAATAGTGGTGAAAACGGGAAGCCAGCTCGAAAAGGTAGTTGGTCAACCGGTGTACCGCGTTGTTTTGGACCACTTCCTCCAGAACGGAGGGATACAGTGCAATCATGCGGATCATCTGGCGATCTTCCTGCCCCGTCAAATGGGAAAGGCCACTGGCAAGTTGGAACTCCGGGAACTTCTCGCTTGCCTTCTCAAACAGGCTACAGATCCGGGCATGCGCGTATTGCAGGTAATACACGGGGTTGTCCATGGAGCGGCTTTGCGCAAGGTCGATGTCGAACGTGAAGTGCGTATCCTTGTCGATCATGGCGAAGAAGTACCGCGTGGCATCTTGGCCCACCCACGCGATCAGCTCGTCCAGGGTGACGAAATTTCCCGCGCGCGTGGACATTTTCATGATTTCGCCCCCTTGCTTGAGCGAAACCATTTGGTGCAGGATCACGTTGAAAAAGCCTTCGGGCACCTCCAACGCCTTCATGGCCGCTTCCATGCGCGAAATGTGCCCGTGGTGATCCGCCCCCCAGATATCGTATACCTTTTCGAAGCCCCGCTGGTACTTCTTGTAGTGGTTGGCGATATCGGTGAAAAAGTAGGTGGGACCGCCGTCGGACCGGATCAAAACCTTGTCCTCGCCGTCCCCCATCGCGGAGGCTCGAAACCACGTCGCTCCCTCTTTCTGGTACACCAAGTCCTTTTTCGCCAACAGCTCTTGCACCAGGGACACCGTGCCATCCTCGAAAAGCGAACGTTCGCTGAAAAAAACGTCGAAACGAATGGACATCGCTTCCAGCGTTTTCTGGATGGAAGAGAGCAGCGCATTCTTGGCGGTTTCCAGGAAGAAAGCCAGCACTTCGGGGGTATCCTCCCCCACGAACTGCTGCGCGTGGGATTGCTGGATGTTGCGGGCAATCTCGGTGATGTACTCCCCGTGGTATCCCCCCTCCGGAATGGGGTGCTCGTGCCCAAATAGCTCTTGGTAGCGCACCCAAACGGAGCGGGCCAACAGCTGCATCTGCTTTCCGGCATCGTTGAAGTAGTACTCCCGGGTGACATCAAACCCCAAGCGCTGGTACACGGAAGCCAGCACATCACCAATCACCGCCTGCCTGCCATGCCCAACCGTCAATGGGCCGGTGGGGTTTGCGCTCACGAATTCCAGCTGGATCTTCTGCCTACGCTCGGGCATCGGTTCGGGAACAAGTTCTTGGGCGTGCAAGATGACTTCCAACTGCTCGTGGTAGAAGGCATCCGACAGCACGAAATTCAAAAAACCCGGGCCTTCGATGCAAACCCGTTCTACTTCGGGCAAGGCATGAAGCAGTGGAAGCATGGCCTCCCCCAGAGCCCGGGGAGCTTTCTTGGCTTGACGTGCACCCACCATGGCGACGTTACTGGAAAAGTCTCCCATTTCCGGCCGAGGAGGTGTCTCCACGTGAAACGCAAGCGCGTCCGGATCCAACCCCAGTTCTTTCAACGATGCCGCGATGCCGCGATACAATACATCTTTTGGACTCATCAAGCCATGCATACTTATTCCTCGCTTCCATTTTGCATTTCCAAGTAGGGGGTTACTCTGCCGACTTCCACCACTTCACACGAAGTGGCGGGGGAAAAGCGAAAGATTTCCACGCACCATTTCTCTTCTCCCAGTTGTATTTCCATTTGGCGGGCCTTTTGGGCGCCAGCGGGCAACGCGTCGGTCCATTGCACCTGGGCGATCAAGCGATACGCTTCCTGCTGCTGGACAAGCAGAGCATCGTCAAACGCGCGCAGCCTTTCGAGCCCGTTGCGCAACTGCAAGAAACTTTGGAAAAACCAGCAACAGAAAATCACGCAAAGAAACATTTCCAGGATCATGGAAAACCCCGGGCGTTTGTGCAATCCCGTCTTCCTTTCTCAGGGATTCTCGATTTCACCCATCCCCAGTTCGTCGCCGTTCTCTTCCTCGAGATCTTCGGTGACATCTTCCTCTTCGGCAGATCCCCCGAGTTTCTCGTAGATGTAGTTGGTGGCGTCTTCGAGCGTCTTGATGAACTCGGTGTCATCTTCGTCCACCTTCACCCCGAACTCGTCCTCCAGCGCCATCACCAGGTCCACCAGGTCCAACGAATCGGCCCCGATATCTTCCACGAAGGACGTGTTCAGTTTCAAATCCTCGGATTCCATATTGAATTTCTCCATGATAATCTTTTTGATTTCCTTGAAAACCTCGTTCTTTGTCAAAACAATCACCTCGCAAATTTTTGGGGATTATAACACATACAAGGGAAGAAGGGAGCACCCACGATTTACTGCCCGTGGGCAGGAATCACGCACACGAATTCGAACGTCTCTTCCCCGGTATTGCGGAACTGGTGTACTGCATTCGCGGGCACGAAAACGGCCGTGCGCTCTTCCACGCAGATGGGGCCTTCTTCCGTCACCACCTCGCCTTTTCCCCGCAACACGATGACCTCGTGTTCCCAGTCATGGCGGTGGTACGGCGAATAGCCTCCGGGTTCCACGGAAAACACCCGCATGATGAAACCTTTCGCGCCCTCCTTTTCTCCGATCACCACGCGCTTTTCCACGCGAAATGCTCCTGAAGGATCATCGAATCGTTCTGCGGCAACTTGATGCACCGGGTTAACCTTGATTTTGGCCATTTCTCTTTCCTCCCGAATTGGTGTGTCGCTGCTTGCGCCATCCCCCCGGGCTGGGTTCGATGACAACGTACCGGTAGGGCTCGAGCCCCATGGAGAAACTTTTGACCCCGGGGATTTTTTTAATCGTTTCGTGCACGATCCTTCGCTCGAAGGCAAACATGGGATCCAGCTGGATACGGGAACCGGTCCGGGAAACCTGCAGGGCATTCTGCCGCGCGATCTTCCGGATGATTTCCTTCCTTCGATCCTTGTAGTCGCCCACTTCCACGAAAACCAACACCTTGCTGTCCGTAAGGCGGTTCACGAAGATGTTTGCGAGGTGCTGAATGGCGCTGATGGTTTTGCCATGCTTGCCGATCATCCGCCCCAGGTGCGTTCCTTCCAGGAAAACGTGGATGCGTGCGTCCTTGGCTTGCGTTCGAATGGAAGTTTCCGCCAGGCCATCGGAGGAAAACCCCAAGATATCGTGGATGTATTCCCCCACTTTTCGCGCGAAGTAGCCATTCAAAATGCGCACGCACACGCTGGCTTCCCGGGACCCGATTTTCAAGAATCCCTTCGATCCGGGATCCAGCACCTCGTACTCGAATTCCGTTTCCTCGAATAGCCACTCGCCTTGGATCTTTTCCAGTGCCTCCTCCGGTGTTCGTGCCGTCAATTCGATCTGTTTCAGGGAATCAGGGGACCTCATTCTTCGTTGCCTCCTGCGGATTCTTGAAGCTGGCAAAAAACTGGCGTACGGTTATGCCCTTGATATGGTACTTCTCGTAGATGTAGAAGGTAATGAGCAATTGCACCAAGGAGGAGATCACCCAGTAAATTTGCAACCCGGTGGGCAGCGTGATGAACAGGAAGGGAAGCACACCCGTCATGATCATGCCTGTTTTGGCCGCCTTTTCATCCGCACTGGTGATCAGGGTATTGAAGAAGTTGATGACCAACGAGAGCAACACGATCAGGATGTTCTGCTGGAATCCCCCAATGGAAAGGTCTTCCCAGAAAAGGAACTTGGGTCCAAAGGCAAAAAGCTCGCTCTCGTAGCGAATCACCGCGAACAGCATGAAAAAGATCGGAAGCTGGATCAACATGGGAAGACAGCCACCCGCCACGTTGATCTTCTTTTCCTTGTAAAAATTCATCAGCTCTTGCTGGCGCTTTTGCTTGTCCTGGATCTGCATGATCTTCTTGTACTCCGGAAGTCCCTCCACTTGGCGTCGCGCCACCATGGACTTCGTCTGTGAGCGCGTCAAGGGGTAGAGCACGAGCTTCACGATCAGGGTGTACAGGATCAATGCCCAACCGTAGTTCCCCGTGATCCGGAACAGCCAGTCTAATAGGGACACCAGCAGGTAGAAAATGGGATCGTACCAGCTGGAAGCTTTTGGATACCCGTTGATGGTGCGCGAAAGCCAAACGTATTGGTCCGGGAACACGGTTTTGAAAAAGGTGATTTTCTTGGCAGGCCCCACGTAGCCATGCAGCGTTAGCCCCCCGGAAGGAACCTGCAACGTGTTGGCACGGGAAGAACCGTCCAGGGGAAAAGAGGTTTGCCCGGCCTGGAGAACCCAGATACCCAGCGCCTTGGTTTTCTCGTAGTAGGTGGTGAAAACGGTTCCGTCTTCGTTCACCCGGTCCATGTTCTCGTACGGACGGAAATCCGAAAGCCGGGGTAAAGAAACCGCAAGGTTGGCGGGTACCGCGCCGCCCACCTGGAAATACACCTCGTAGTAGGGGCCGTACACTATCACGAATTTCTTCCAGTACTCTCCGTACTCGAACACGACTTCCACGTTTTCCTCGAATTCCGTGGGTTTCGCCTGGAAAGAGTCCAGTGGTTGCCCGTTGACCAAAACCGCCGTGGGAGATACCGGGTTGCCGTCCAACAGGAGGTCGAATCCATCATCCCCGTAGGCGTAGATACGGGTGGGACGATCCATGACAAGCGTAATGTCCATGAGCGTTCCCATGGCAGTGGAAAAGGCAAATTGGAACGTACGTCCGCTCAAACGCAAGGTCTGCTCGGAGTAGGCTACCGAGATTTCATTCTTGGCAAAAGACAGGCTACACAAAAGCAAGATCAAAACGAGAAACCAGCACATTTTACGGGACATTCTTTTTCCTCCTGATCATGGTTTGGCGGAGAGGTCATTTCCCTTCGCTTCGCGGGGAGGCCGGGGGAAAAAATGGAATTTGTCCGGCACGGGATCGTTCCCACCGGGGTGAAATGGGTTGCAGCGGAGCAGGCGCCATACGGAAAGCCACAACCCGCCCAAGAATCCGAAGCGGGAGAAACTTTCCAGGCTGTATCGCGAGCAAGTGGGAGAAAAACGGCAACTGGGTGGGGTGATGGGGGAAATCCACCGTTGGTAAAAGCGGATTGCCTTCATGGCAACGAAAGCCAAAAGGCGGTTACCGCCTTTCAAGGGCTTGATGCATTTTCGCACAAAACTCGGCAAAGCTCATCCTTTCGAATTCCCGCGATAACCTTTTGCGTGGAATAAAAAAATAATCCACTCCTCCTCCAAACTCGGGTTTATGTAATCGAAAATACTCGCGGAAAAACCTCTTCAGCCGGTTGCGATCGTGGGCTTTTCCAAATTTCTTCTTGATACCAAAACCCAGGCGTGGATGTGCAAGATCGTTTTTTTTGCAAAAAAAAACAAAGTACGGATGCAAATGAACCGTACCGCTTTCGATCAAATTTTGAATCGTTTGGCTCTTACAAATCCGATACGCCCGGGGAAATCCGAAAGGCTTCAGACGGCTAATCGCTTTCTTCCCTTTTTCCTGCGGTTCGCCAAAACTCTTCTTCCACCCGCTGTTTTCAAGCGTGCGCGATAGCCGTGGGTATGCTTTCGTTTTCGTCGCGAGGGTTGGTACGTTCTTTTCATGGGTTGTATCCTCCTTCGTTTTTCCGAAAATTCCGCTCGATTATATCGATTCAAGGGGAAATTTGTCAACCCCTCCGATCAATTTTTCCCGCCTTTTGGAAAATCGGGCATCCCTTAACAAAAAATCCATTGCATTTGACCACGGTGGCTGGTATGATTGGGTTGCTGTTTGCTGGTCTTCGAATTTTCCGATGCTTCGGGTGATTCGAGTGCAAAAACAAGACCACACTTCTATAGAGAAACCTTTTTTTTCCCTACTCCAGAAATACATTCATAAGAAGCACTGGGAGCTTTGGTTTTCCTCGTTGACCGTGGGCCATGTGGACACCACCCAAAAAGTGGTGACGCTCGAACTGGGCAACTTGTTCGTGTTGGATTGGGTGAAATCCCGCTTCCTTTCCATCTTGCAAAAAGGCGTGCAGGAGTACTTTGGACGTGATTTCCAGCTGGTCTTGGAAACCCCTGCAGCAACCACGCAAACCCCTGTGGATGCGCCGGAATCCCAAAAGCCTACCCAACCGGAACCCGTGGTTCCACTTGTGCGGAAAAAGCCGCTGGTGCTTTCCACGCTGAACCCACAGTACACGTTCGCGCATTTCGTATCCGGTGGTGGCAACGCCCTGGCTTTCGAAACCATCAAGGAAGCCGCGCGTGACCCTGGAAAAGTCAACCCCGTGTTCATCTACGGCGGGGTGGGGCTGGGCAAAACCCATCTCCTCCAGGCGATGGGGCACCATGTTCACGCCCATTTCCCCGAGAAGAACGTGCTGTACGTGACGGCAGAAGAATTCCTAAACGACCTGGTTGCCGGCATCAAGCAGAACCATATGGAGAAATTCCGCGCCAAGTACCGGGACAAAATCGACGTGCTGCTCATCGACGACATCCAGTTCCTCGCGGGGAAAAAAGGCATCCAAAACGAACTGTTTCATACCTTCAACACCCTTTTCGAGGCGGGGAAGCAGATCGCCTTTTGCAGCGACCGCAATCCCAGCGAACTGGGTGCTTTCCACCAGCGATTGGTATCCCGCTTCCAGATGGGTATGGTGGTGGAGATCTCTCCCCCCGACTCCCAGACCCGTGAACGTATCGCGCAGGCCTTCTGCCGCCGGGAAAAGATCGCGTTGCCCAGCAAAATCGTGGAAATCCTTGCCCATTCGATTCCCGACAACATCCGACGTATCTTCGGTGTACTCATCAAGCTCGCCATGATGGAAAAGATCAGCGGAAAAGCGGTGGATGTTCCCGCCGTGCAAAACCTGTTGCTGGAAATCGGCTACGGTGCGCGCGAACGGCAAACTGGCCACGATCCGTGCCAAAAACTGCTGTTTGCCGCGAAGAACCTCTGGGGCGTGTCTCCCGCGCTGCTGGTTTCCAGCTCACGGAAACGCGAGGTGTCCACCTACCGCATGGTGTGCATGTATTCCGCGCACGTGCTTTGGGGGGTCACGATTACCACCTTAGCCCGTTGGTTTGGCAAGTCCCATTCCAGCGTGCATTACGCGATCAAAAAGGTCGAAGCGGCAAGAAAGAAGGCCCAATCCTCCTTTCCCCTGCTGGTGCGGCAACTGGAAAGGGAGTTGCAGGCCGAGGAGGAGAAAACCGCTTCCCACCATCCCTGAAATTCCCGAGGGATCATGATATAATTGCCCTGGATATCCCATCCAGGGTTTTTTGTTGGGAAATTTTCTCCGAGGGAGTGAAACTTTTTGGATTCCGTCTTGACCCCCGTGAAATTTGAAGAAACCCACCTCATGGTGCTTGACCAAAGACTGCTCCCCACGCAGACGGTGTACCGCAAGCGCGAAACGTTGGAGCAAGTCTTCCATTCCATTCGCGACATGGAATGCCGGGGGGCACCACTCATCGGGATTACCGCTGCATACGGAATGTACCTCTCGGTTGCGCCGGTTGCTTTTTCCAGCGGCGAAGCATTGCTGGCGGCGTTGCGCCAAAACGCCCAGTACCTCAACCAGGCCCGCCCCACTGCGGTCAACCTTTCCTGGGCCACCGCCCGCATGGTGCACACCGCTTTCCAAAACCGGGAGAAAGCCCCGGAGCAGATCAAGCACATGCTGCGGCAGCAAGCCGTGGAAATCAACCAAGAAGACGTGGAAATCTGCCGGAACATCGGGGAAAGCCTATTACCCCTGCTCGAAAAAAACATGGGACTGCTCACGCACTGCAACGCCGGTGCCCTTGCGACCTACCAGTACGGTACCGCAACCTCCCCCATGTACCTGGGACAGCAGCGGGGATACGGCTTCCATGTGTTCGTGGACGAAACACGACCCTACAACCAAGGGGCACGCCTCACCGCGTTCGAGCTGATGCACGCGGGCATCGATACCACGTTGATTTGCGATAACATGGCGGGAATGGTGCTCTCCCAGGGAAGAGTGGGGGCGGTGATCGTGGGATGCGACCGGCTCGCGGCCAACGGGGATGCCGCCAACAAGATCGGCACGCTCTCTCTGTCCATTCTGGCAAAGTTTTTTGGCGTTCCCTTTTACATCGCCGCTCCCACCCCGACCATCGATTTGCAAACACCCACGGGGGCGCAAATCCCCATCGAGGAACGCTCCCCGCAGGAAATCACGCATTTCCAGGGAGTCCGGGTAACCCCCGAAAACGTGCGCGTGTACAACCCCGCCTTCGATGTCACTCCCGCGGCGAACATCACTGCCATTGCCACCGAAAAGGGCATGGTTTTCCCGCCGTTCCCGGAAAACCTGGCAGCCCTTTTCGAGAAGGAGTAACATGGCCTTTCTCGTGGACTCGCACGCGCATCTTTGGGACAAGCGTTTCCATCCAGACCGCAAGCAGATACTGGATGGCTTCGCGCAGCAGGATATGCTTTGCATCGTGGAAGTGGGGGTAAACCTCGAAACCTCCCGCGAATCCGTGCGCCTGGCCTACTCCCACGAGCGCGTGTTTGCCGCCGTGGGCACCCATCCGCACGATGCAGCCGGTATGACCGAGGAGCATCTCGAGCAGATCCATTCGCTGTGCCGCATGGATCGCTGCGTTGCCATCGGGGAAATTGGGCTGGACTTCTACCGCAACCTGTCGCCGCAGCCCATCCAGAAGCAGTGGTTCGTCCGCCAGTTACAGCTTGCCATCGCGCAAGACCTCCCCGTGATCCTGCACGTGCGCGATGCATACCCACAGGTGTTGGAAATCCTGCGCCAAGAAGGCATCCCTCGGGCTGGAGGTGTTGTGCACAGCTTCTTTGCGGATCGTGCCACTGCCCGCTCTTTCTTGGAACTGGGCATGCACCTTGGTATCAGCGGGCCCGTAACGTTCCCCAAGAACCCCCAGCTACGGGAACTGGTGGCTTTCGTGCCACTGGAACGACTTCTTTCGGAAACCGATTGCCCGTACTTGACTCCCCACCCACACCGGGGAAAGCGCAACGAACCCGCTTTCGTGCGATTGGTGGTGGAGACGATCGCGGAGCAAAAGAAACTGCCCTTTGAAACGGTTGCCAACCGGTTGAGCCAGAACGCCTTATCGCTCTTCTCGATCCCGTTGGATTCCGTTTCCGTGGACCCTATTGGAGGTGAAATTTCGTGATCGAAGGATACCAAAAGCCAGATTTTTCCAAGCTCAAAAAGCTCATCGGTGGCTTCTCGTTCGTGGTACTGCTCATCATCTTTGGCATATACTTCGCCACCGGTTTCTACCAGATCGACCCTTCGGAGGTCGGACTCGTGAAGCGTTTCGGCAAGTTCGTCCGCATGGACGAGCCCGGCATCAACTACCATCTTCCCGCCCCGTTCGAATCCGTCACGCGGGTGGACGTGCGCAGCCTGCGCAAAATCGAGATCGGCTTCCGCACTCTCTCGCCGGGAAACTATTCCTACGTGCAAAAGGAAGCGCTGATGATGACCGGTGACAACAATTTCGCCAGCGTGGAATCGGTGGTGCAATACCGGGTGAAAGACCCGATTCAATTTGCGTTTCGGGTGGTGGAACCCGACCAGATCGTGAAAAACGTTGCCGAGTCGGTGATCCGCGAGCAAGTCGCCCAACGTACGATCGACGAAGTGCTCACCACGGACCGCGACCTCATCGCCTTGAAAGCCATGGAAAGGGGCCAGCAAATCCTGGACCAATTCGAGACGGGCATCCAAATCGATAACATCCGGCTGCAGGAAGTCAACCCGCCCGATTCGGTGCTCGCGGCTTTCGACGACGTGAACACCGCGATCCAGGACAAGGAGAGAACCATCAACACCGCCATGGAGTACTTCAACGATGTGGTACCAAAGGCACAGGGAGAAGCCTCGAAGACCCTCCAGGAAGCCAGCGCGTACCGCGAAATCTCCATTTTGAACGCGCAGGGTGAAGTGGCCCGGTTTGAAAAGATCCTGGAAAAGTACAAGCTGGCTCCGGAAATCACCCGCAAACGGCTGTATATCGAGACCATGGAAGTGATTCTCCCGGACATCCCCAAGATCATTCTTCCCAAGGAAACGGGGGCACTTCCACTTCTGGACATCCAGGCCATCGTAGAGGGGGGGGATTCCCGATGAAAACGCTCATTTGGGGAATCGTTCTGCTTGTTCTCTTTTTCATTGCCTTTGGGCTTTTCACCTACTCCGTGGACGAAACCGAGTACGCCATTCGCCTGCGCTTCGGAAAAATCATGTCGGTGCACGAAACCGCTGGGCTGCACCTCAAAGCGCCCTTCGTGGACCAAATCCTCAAGCGCGAAAAACGAATCCAGCTGTACGATATCTCCCCGGAAAGCATCCTGACAACCGACAAGAAACGGCTGGAAGTGGACACGTTCGTTTTGTGGAAGATCGAAGAGCCCCAGCTCTTCTTGGAAACCATGCGCACCGAGAACAACGCCCTGAACCGCATCGACGATATCGTGTACTCCAACATCCGGGATATGTTCGCCAAGGTGTTCATCAAGGATATCATCTCCGAATCCCGGAGGGAATACCTGGCCACCATCACCCAGCAATCCCAGGAAACGCTGGCAGCCTTCGGGATCAACGTGCAGGACGTGAACGTGAAACGTACCGACCTGCCCGATGCCAATGCCAAGGCCGTGTTCGAACGGATGAAGTCGGAGCGAAACAAGGCCGCGGCCAAGATCCGGGCAGAAGGTGAGATGAGCGCCAAGGACATCGTGGCCGATGCCGACCGCCAAGCGGGCGTTATCGTCGCCGAGGCGCAGAAAACGGCCGAAGACATCAAGGGTGAAGGCGACGCGCGGTCGGTGGAAATCTACGCCGAAGCTTTCTCGAAGGATCCCGATTTCTACGCGTTCTGGAGAACGTTGCAAGCCTACGAGAACACGTTGCGCGATGACACCTACCTGGTACTGGGAGACGATCTGCCGTTCCTACAAGAGCTGTTCAACATACAGGTCGGGGAGTAGTCCTTGCCGGATTCCAACCAGGCCGCAGACTCCTACTACTCGGTTTCCACGGGGGTCAGCGCCGATCTTGAATGTGCGTGGAAATGCAAGCGTTCCGTTTTCCTCGGAAGCGTCGTGCACGTGACGACTTCCGAGGAGGTGCGGGCGTTCTTGCGCACGCGTACTGGCCTGCACAAGCGCGCCAACCACCATTGCTGGGCCTACCGGATCCACCCACCGGAGTTATCGCTGCAGGAGTTTTCTTCGGATGCGGGTGAACCCGCGGGCTCCGCGGGCAAGCCCATTCTGGGTGTACTGCGTTCCCTCGACTTACGCAACCTGGTGGTGGTGGTTTCGCGCTACTTCGGGGGTATCCAGTTGGGGATCCGGGGCTTGATCGATGCCTACTCCCACTGTACCCGGAAAACGCTGGAAAATGTGGGGATCACCCTCTTTTCGCGGGGGAAGGAACTGGAATTGGACATGGATTACGCCACCTGGAACCGCGTGGAAGTCCTACTCAAAAAGAATGCGCTACCCGTACTCCCGGACTCGCTTCGCTTTTCGGACCGGGTACAAGTTGCCTTTTTGGTCGATCGCGAACGTTGGCACGAAGTGGAAGAGCTTTTGCAGCCATTTTTGCGCACCGCAAATGGCCAGATTCGCTGGAAAGAACCCGAACGTTGGATCCAAAGAAATGCCATGGACTTCTTCCAAGAGCAAGGGGGGGCGTAATGAGCATTTGGGAAAGCTTGGTTTTCGGATTTGCCCTTTTGAGTTCCAACCTATTGCTGGTGAAACGGATCCAAAAATGGGAACCCTCGGGCATTCTTCCCTTTTTCACCCTTTTTCTCTGCCTGGTGAGCCCATCCGTGTACGGGCTTTTCCAGTGGCTGTCGCGAGCTGGGCTCCAAGATGCCCGCTTGTTCCAGAATTCCATTTTTTTCCTGAACAACCTCTGGTTGCTCATTTTTTTCCGAAACTCCATCGTGAGCTACAACGAGGAGCTTTCCATCGGGAAGTACTTCGTTTCCTCCGTACTGTTGTTCCTGGTACCGGTTTGCCTGGGCATTTTCTTCATGCCAAACCGGGATTTCTTCGAGTTGATTGCCCAGGTTTCGTACGTGCTGGGGCTTTTTCCCATGCTCATCTTCGTGGCCATGCTGGTGGGTATCTCGGTGGACTCCACGCCCTGGGGCGTGATTCTTTCCTGTTTCCTGTTCTCCATCGACTTCTTCTTGCGCCTGGGTTTCTTCGACATCGTGCCTTCCCCGTTCCCGTTGGTCTTTTCGGAGGGCATTCGGACCCTACTTATCTTCCTTGCACTCTTCCTGAGCCATTTCGGTACTCCCGTTCCGCGAAAAGAATCCCCAGAACTCTTTTCCGGTACGCGGAAGATGAACAACGTCTTTTTCCTGTTGCTTGCCACCTTTCCCGTGCTGATCTTCAACACCACCTTCTGGCAAATGAACGTGAACTTCCGGGAAACGCAGAAGCGCGAAATCCAGCTCGCAAAGGACGTGTTCTCTGTTACCCTCAAGATGCTGGAAAACAGTTCGGAAAAGTACTTCCGCGTGGTACAGGACGCCCAGAACTCCTCGAACATCACCAGTGCACAATGGAAGCTCAAAACCTTTTCCTTTACCGACCCGGAAGTACAAGCGGCGCAAATCATCACCTCCTTCCCCTTGGAATCCGACCAAGTGCGCGTGCTCTTCGAAAACGGAACCATCCAGTTCCTTTCGCGCAACGAGCAGGGCTGGGGAATCAAGGTACAGATCAGTGGGGAACGGTTGTACCGCCAACTTCCGCTGAACGCTGGCCAAAGCCTTTTCGTGTTCGAGAACCAGCTTCCGGTGCTGTACCCGGGAAATGTGCCACCCTCCGATCGCTCCTTCCTCAACCTGGGGAAGTACGCGTTTGCCTTCAAGAACGAGATGACCCTGTTTGGCCATCCCATCGAGGCCTTCTTGGTGTTCGAAACATCGCCACCCGTGCTGGGAACCATCTCCCTGTCGTTCTTGGTTTCCTCGGTGGTCATCCTGGTGCTCATTTGGTCCTTCTACGGGTTCTACATCAGCAACTGGGAGAAGGAAGCCCGGAAGCGGCTCATGGAGCTGTCGCGCGCCAAGCAGGAAGTCGATTCCCAAAAAAACCGGTTGCAAACCTCCGTGAAAGTTCTCTCCGCCGACTTGAAGCTCTCCGAGAAAAAGGCCGCGCAGTACCTGCTGGCGTTCCAAGAAAGCCTTTCCATGATGAACCACTTCTCGTTCGAGGGGGAAAAGAGCATGGAACTGGTTTCCTTGCTGGACCGGTTCGTGAAAGCGAGCGAATGGCTGCAGAACCTCTGGCTGGTGGAAAAGCGCAACGACACCTTTTTACCGGTGTCCGCCTCCGCGCACAGTGGCCAGGTCCCCACACCCATGGAACCCTTTTCGACCTCCTGGAAAGACCAGGAAATCCCCGCCATCGCGGGACAAACCAAGGTCTCCTTGTGGTCCTTTGGGGAAAAGGATACGTTCATGTGGATGCAGCCCCGCGAGGGGGTGTACCTCCCCAAGAAAGGCGAACGGGAATGGATCGATTCCTTCTTCCACCTGTTCACCTTCTACATCCATGTTTCCCGTTCTTCGCAAACCAACGATTGGATCAGCTCGCGGTACATGAACATCACCCAGCTGGTGATGGAACTCTCTGGGCAAGAGCAACCCACGATGGAAGTGCGTGGCGAAACCATTCTGCGTTTTTGCCGAAAGGTTTTCAACGACGTATCGCATCTTGGCATCCTGCAAACCGATTTGCCCGGTGGCAATTCGCGCCATTTCTTCTCTCCCAGCGCCAAGGGGCAGCTCGTGCAGGAAAGCCTTGCCCCCGATGCCAAGCGCGCATCGGCGTACCTGCCCGCGCTGTTGGTGGGAAAACCCTTGTTTCTCACGGAAATGGAAAACGGCAGCGCGCTGTATCGGACCAGCCATTCGGCCATGTTGCTTCCCCTTCCCTCCACCGAAAACCACGCGTATGCCCTGCTCATGGAATACGACCCGTACAAGTTTTTCACGAACCCCGAGAAGGAATGTGCCTTTTTCCTGGTGAAAGTACTGTCCCAGCTCTTTCCCACGGGGATCTGGGGAGGCCCAAAATGAAACGCATGCTCTTGCTCTTCGCAATCGTATCCCTTGCGTATTGCTCCCTTTTCGCCTACACGCAATGGCAACTTTCGTTGGAGGAACGCTATCCCGCGCTTTTCGCCGAACTGCAAGGCTGGGTCGAATTTCCGCTGGTTTCCCTTCCCGCCCCCGTCTTCGAGTTTGCGAGCATCAGCGAGTTCACCCGCAGTTGCGGGGCACCCTACTGGCTTCGCGCGTTTACCAATCGCCGGGGGATTTTCATCCAGAGCCGTCACCTGTTGCGAAACACGTTCGACACCGCCTTGCTGCACGAACTGCTGCACTGGACACTGCAATGCTCCGCCTCCCTTCCGCCTTGGTTCGAGGAAGGGCTCGTATGCCTATGTACGGGGGAATTTTCCACACCTCCCCCGGTGAACCCCATTCGCGATGTCCAACACTTCGACCTCCACGATGCGATGGACCAACCCACTTCCCTTGCCTACTCCTATTCCTGTTTCTTGGAAGTGCGCGAAATTCTCGAGGATCGAGGTGATTGAAAATGGTGTATCCCGTTTCCCGAAATTCCTTCCGCCGCCCGCAGCGCAGCCGCAGAGCCCGGTGGCCATGGATTCTGGCGCTGGTACTTGTGGTGTTGGCATTGCTGGTTTTCGTGTTCCTGTTCTTGCAGCAGTCCTTCCACCATTCCGCGGTGATGAAAGCCCAAATCGTGGATTTCCTGTTCCTGTTGGAGGACAATTCTGAGGTGGTGTTGATTCGCAACAACCTGCAGCAACGCATCAACTACGTTGTGCCCATCCCCTCTTCGAGCTACGAACCCATTCGCGGGGTGTCGTTGGATTACGAGGATCCCAAGCAAGTGTATGCCACGGTGGAAAGCTTCTTTGGAAAACCGGACCTGAGTTTCCAGGCCAGCTTGGATCGGGAAGGATTCGCGCAACTCAAGGAGCTCTTGGACCAGCAAAGCGCGGAGGTGCAAGACGCAGCCTTTTCCGCGGAGGGATTGGTAACGGTGCTACGTGGCCTTCCCCTGGGTTTGCTGGAACCCCTTTTCTTCCCCACGGTCCGAAAGGCCCTGCCCCAACTCCTTCAATCTTCGTTTTCCGAAAGGGCCTTTTACCGTCTCGTCGACCAACTGGCGCACTACGCGATCAAGACCATACCGGTTTCCTTCATGACCCGTCACCCCATCCAAATCACGGTGCGATCGGGCATGGAAACCCAAACGTTGCAGCGATGGTACATCGATGAGAAAAGCCTGAAAACGATTAAGGAGTTCATGGAAAATTGAAGATCATGCTTGCCGTGGTGGGAACTGCTGCGATACTTGTCGCCCTGCTTTTCGCGCTCTTTTGGTGGTACCCGTTTTTCTCGTTGGACCTGTTGCTGGGCAGTAACCCCTTTCCGTCGGATCGCGCCTATTTCCTCGTGCTGGGGTTGGACGATGCCGGGGAAGCCGGGGCAGACCGAACGGACGTGATTGCTCTTTTGGGATTGGACTGGGAGCACAAGACGGTGCATTTCGTCTCCGTCCCCCGTGACCTGATCGTGCCCGATCCCATCCAATCCACGCAAGCGGTGAAAATCAATTCCGTTTTCAAGAACCACGGGCAAGCCGTCCTCCAAAAGAGCCTGGAATCCCTTTTCCACGTTTCCATCGACCGGGTGTTGGCCATCAACTACGAGGTCTTCGAATGGTTGGGAGACATGCTGGGGCCGATTCCCGTCACCATTACCACGCCCATGCATTACGAGGACCTGCAGCAAAACCTTTCCATCCACTTCGAACCGGGAACCCACGAACTCAACGGTGCGCAACTATTGGAATACATACGCTTCCGCAACGATCCCCAGGGCGACCTGGGGAGAATGGAACGCCAGAAGCAAATCCTGCAAAAAATCATGGACCAGTTGAAGGTTGCCCGTCCCCTTTCCTTTTACCTCCAATTCTTGGAAGGGTTCTTCACCCGTGTTTCCAGCAACCTGCAGACCGAGGACCTGCTTTTCCTTGGCTTGCACTTTTCCACCACCCCACGGATCGTTTTCCATTCTTTTCCCTTCCGAATCGGCTTCGAGGGCCAAATCGTGCTTGATGAGAGCCGCTTTCCCGCGTTCCTTTCGGAGTTCACCGCATTCTCCACCCCCGATGCGCAGGTAGAGCCTTCCATGGTTTTCCTCAACGGCACTTCTCTTTCGGAGTACCTTTTCTCCATCGAACTATACAATTTCATGCAGAAGAAAGGGCTGCCCGTTCGCATGCTTCCCATGCCCATCAAATCCCCGGAGATTCGCAACTGGCTGGGCGAGCAAAACGCCCTGATCCTGGTTTCCCACTCCCCGGACGTGCAACAGCAAATGCAGCAACAGCTGCAAGAAACCTTCGGCGAACCCTTTGCCTGCTTTTCGCCGGAAGCCGGAAATGGCCTGGATCACTACTTCCAACTACTGTACTACCTCACGCAGAACCGGCAGTTCTTCCATTTCCCACCGGACGCGTTGGTTTACGTGCACCATATTCCCAAGGAATGAAACGGGGGAACTCTCGTGGAATTTTGGATTACGCTCTTTATCCTTTTCGCGGTTGCCCTGGTGGGTAGCTACCTCAAGAGCAACGCACGGGATCGCTGCATGAAACTGTTCCACCATGACCCGGTGATCGTGCTCATCGATTCCCGGGCGGTATGGGGAAGCATGCAGCTGGAAAGCACGGGCTTCCTGGTTTCCTACGCGGAACCCTACGCGAACCAGGGGCACGTGGAAACTGCCTTTTTCGTGTACAAACCGGAGTTTTCCAGGGTTTCCGGCATTTTCCGTTTGGCAACCGACCTGCAGTCCACCCGGAACCGCTCCCGCCAACTGCGGAAGAGCCTTTCGCAAAAGAGAACCCTGGTTTGGATCAAAGACCGGGTTCGAAACTTCTTCGCTTCCGTGCGCGATGCCATCGTGCAAAGCCTTACCATGTTCACCGGCAGGATCATCCCCCAAACCTCCCTACTGGGCAAAAACACCTCCCAGGTAAACAGCCTGGGTACCACCCTGATCGATTTCGTGTGGAATTCCTACGACCCGCTACTGGAAAAGAACATTGGGAAGAAGATCGTCTACGAAAGGAAGCAAGGCGATTCCTGGGAAGAAAAGACGGGGATCTTGGTGCGCTACTCCAAGGACTTCCTGCTGATCTTCGACACGACCTTTTCCCTGCCGGTGTCTTTCCAGTTCCAGCACAGCAGGAATAGCGCGAGAATCCTTGGTGTGGAGGTACGCGTAGAGGGGGAGCAAATCCGGGTCACGAACCGTCGGAGTTCGCCCATCGTGTTGCAGTCCGCGCAGGTGATTGCCCCGGGAGCTTGGGGCAGCATTGCCCAGGAACAGGCCCCGTGTACCAACATTTCGTTTTGCTTGGAAGAGACGGTCGACGCGGTGTTCCCCCGCACACTGTGCGTCATTCGCCACCTCGCGGAGTGATCCATTGGGGCGGGGGGAAGTACCGGTGCAATGGGAAAGGAGAGAGAAATGTCGAAAGTTTTGATCCTGTTTTACTCCTACGAGGGACAAACCCGGGAGATTGCCCGCATCATCGCCGACGAGCTCCACGCGGATCTGGCAGAAGTGAAACCCGTGAAGGAGCGGAAAACAAAGGGATTCGCCAAGTACCTGTGGGGAGGGAGCCAGGTGGTGATGAAAAAGAAGCCGGCGTTGCAACCCCTGGAACGAAACCCCGAGCAATACGATACCCTCTTCGTGGGAACGCCCGTTTGGGCATCTACCTTCGCCCCACCGGTCAAGAGCCTACTGGAAGATGGCTTGCTCCAGGACAAGAAAATCGCCTTCTTCTACACGCACCTGGGAGGCCCGGGAAAAACGGAGCAGAACGCCCGGGAAGTGCTTTCCAAGAACAACACTTTCCTCGGGGCCCTGGGCTGTGCGAACGTGGCCAAGCACCTACAGGAGCTCAGGCCCCAAGTGGTGCAGTGGGCACAGCAAATGTTGGAACGTAGCGAAGGATAAACCTCGCCTACAACCCCTTTCCCCGCTCTTGCAGGTCGCATCCACGGCTTTCGCGTTTTTGCCGTTTCATCTGGTAGAGCAGGGAATCGGCCTTTTTCAAGCTTTCTTGCAAGTTCCCCGATACCCGGCAAGCGCCGTACGAGAAGCGGGCCCCGAAATGGGGGAAGCGCTGCAAAAAGAGCTGTCCCACCCGGTCCACGATGGAGGGGACCTGCTTCTCGGTGCACCGCGAAAGGAAAAGCACGAATTCGTCGCCCCCCATGCGGATCACGGCATCCTCCCCGCGCAGCAATTCGTGCGCAATTTCCACGAACCCCCGCAGCACGGCATCTCCCGCATCGTGCCCGAACGAATCGTTGAGCCCCTTGAAGTCGTCCATGTCCACCAAAACCACGACTCCCCGGGTGGGAAAGGCGGGCTCGCCGAAAACGCCGCGATTGAATGCACCGGTCAACGGGTCGAGAAGGGATTTCTGGTGGGTGAGCTGCAGTTGCCGGTGGGTTTTCTTGAACGTCTCCACCAGCGAGAACCCGAACCCCGAAACGGCTACGATGACGCCATACCCCACGAAAAAGGGTTGGGGATCGAGTGTGAAAACCGACCACACGTCGTGGAACACGCATCCCGCCAGAAAAGAGATGGAGAAAACCAACCGGGGTTTCCCCTTCCACAGCACCAGCAACAGGAGTACCAGCACCATGGCCACAACCAGCACGTTGGTGAAATCCGTGGTTATCTTTGTCGCTGCCGCGCTGGGTTGCACCAGCAACAGAATATTCACCCCCATCACCAGGGGGAAAACCACCTTGGAGATGCCGTTTCTTTGCCGCAAGATCCGTTCCGTTCCCACCAGCAGGAAGAAAACCGACAAGTATCCACTGATCAGAAACAGCTTGCGCGCCATGCTAAACCACTCCAACCCTCCCGTGGAGAGGCGGAACTGGAAATCCAACAGGTACACCGCGGAAAAAAGGGAGGCCAGACCGATGCTCAGGAAAAGCACACGGGTTTCCGGGATGGAAAAGCCCACCATGAGCAGCACGATCCCCATGATCAGGCCAATTCCCATGGAAATCAGGAACACGTCGTTGGTCCAAAAGCGCGCCCAGGTTATGCGCAAGCTGGCCTGCTCGTACCCCGCCAAGAAGGGGGGTTGCAGCAAGCCGTAATCGTATAGCGCCAGAAGGCGCAGTTCCAAGTGGTTTTGCTGCCGCAACAGCGATGGGTCCAGGGGAACAATCTTGGGGTAATTCCACACGTTGGCGGTTTTCCCCGAAAAGGAACCCTCTTGGAAAACCATCTGGTGGTTCAAGAACACCTGGATCCCGTGACAGATGGGTTGCAGGATCACGAGCGAGTCGTACGGGGTGGGGCCAAACTCCGTGGTGAAGGAAACCGTGGCGGGTTCGGAAACGAGATGGTTGAGGGGGAACGTCACCGCCGTGTGCTCACCCGATTTGTGCAGTGTCCATGGTCCATCAAGCACTTGCCCGGAGGGTGTGAACAGCACGCCGAAAAGAAGCCAAAGCAGCCCAAAAAGCAGCAACCCCCCCAAGGCGGGTAAGCCCCGGGAAAGCAGGCAATACGGCGAGAAACGCTTCAACCGTTCCATTCTTCGAAGAAACGTTGCTGCAAGGCAAACATCCGCTGCTTTTCCTCCGGCTGCCCGTGCGCAAAACCGCACAGGTGCAGCAAACCATGGAAGAAAAGGAAAGCCATCTCCTGCTCCAGGCTATTGCCCACTTGCGTCGCTTGCTCCCGGATGTACGGCACGCACAAGAATATTTCCCCGATTTCCCGCACGGGCAGCGACTCTTCCTCCACCTCCACGCCATACGCGAACGAAAGCACATCGGTGGGGCTTTTTTGCCCCCGGTACTGCTCGTTGAGGCTTTCCATGGCAAGCGCATCGCAAAAGATTACGTTCACCTGCAACACCCCGGATTCTCCTTGCTGAAGCGGGAAGAACTCTTGCAGGATCCGTTTTCCCACGTGCAGCGCAGACTCCGGGAGTTCCGGGTAGGTAGGGTCTTCTTTCAGTTGCTGGAAGGAAAACTGGGGCGTTTGCATCGGGGTTCACCCTTCTTTCTTTGCGTCTTCTTCTCCATCGGTGGGATAGGCAATACGTTTGCGCATGGCATTCAACAGTGACCGCGAAAACTCGTCCACGATGCTCTCCAAGTCCTTGAGCGTTAGCCCGGAATCGTCGAGCTGCCGTTCGGTGTAGATGCCGTCCACGATTTGTTTCACCACTTCCTGCACCTTTCCGGGCCCCGGTTCTTTCAGGCTCTTCACCGCTGCCTCGCAGGAATCCGCCAACATGATGATCCCCGCCTCCTTGAACTGGGGCTTGGGGCCCGCATAGCGGAACTGGTCCTCGCTCACGGCATCGTTTTCCGTTTTGGCCTTGTGGTAGAAAAACTTCTGCACCCTTGTTCCATGGTGTTGCACGATGAGGTCCTCGAAGAGGATGGGCAGCTTGTACTCCTTTGCCAGCGTGACGCCGTGCTTCACGTGCTCGTTCAAAACCAGCTTGCTCATGGAAGGTTCGATGAGATCGTGGGGGTTTTCGCCCTGTTGGTTTTCCGTGAAAAACTGGGGTTTCCACAGTTTCCCCACGTCATGGAAATAACTTCCCACGCGGGCAAGCGTGGGGTTGACCCCAATTCGTTCCGCGGCGTTTTCACTCAGGTTGGCCATCGTCATGCTGTGGAAGTATGTGCCCGGGGCTTCCTCGAAGAGCTTTTTGAGCAAGGGATGGTTCAGGTTTCCCAGCTCCATCATTCCGATGTTGGAGAACACGCGGCTGGTCCATTCCACGTAGGGCAAGAACCCAATCACTGCAATGGTGGAGACCAGCGGCGTCACGGCGAAGGCCACGAATTGGTTCACGAAGAAGCGATCGAAGGGGGTGTACCCCAGCAGCAATGCGGTAAACGCCTTGAGAAGGCTCACGTAGAAAGCCGCCAGGGAGATGTCCAACCTCTTGTTCACGTGGTTGGAAAAACTGGCGGTCAAGAACCCCGCGAGCAAAAGGATCATCCCGGGGGCCACGCGTTGGGGAAAGCACGCCAAGAAATGAAGCGTCAGGAACACGGAGGAACCCTGCCCCACTTTTTTCCCGAAGAGAACGGTGAGGAGGGAAACCCCGAAAAAAATGGAAGCGTAGCTGGAATTCAGGTAAAAGGTCAGGACCAGGTTCAAGAAGCAGGCAGAAAACAACAGGACGTAGAATGTCGTGGAGAAAGAGCGATGCATGCGGAAGAAACGGTTTCGCGCGAACGTTCCCTCGCAAATCAGCATCTCGGCGAGGAAAAAAAGCACCCAGAGGAAGAGGAAAACGGGGATCGAGAGCTGCCAGAAAAAGAGCGTGGTGAAAAAGGAGAGCAGGCACGCTAAGCCGAAAAGCAGCCATTTCTGCTCCATGAACGCCAGCAGGCTGCGCCAGGCAGGAGAGACCTTCCCCCCCCATTTCTCCAGTGCTCTCATGCCTCACCCGATTGCTCGAATGCCTCGTACGCCGCGATGATTTTCTTCACCAACGGATGGCGCACCACATCCCGGCGATCCAGGTACACGAAATCGATTCCTTCAATCCCCTTGAAAATGCTTTCGCATTCCATCAAGCCGGACGCCAGGTCTTTTTTCAGGTCAATCTGGGTGATGTCCCCGGTGATCACCGCCTTGGAATGGAAACCAATGCGCGTGAGGAACATTTTCATCTGCGGATGCGTGGTGTTCTGGGCCTCGTCCAGGATAATGAACGAGTTATTCAATGTCCTGCCCCGCATGTAGGCCAACGGGGCGATCTCGATGATCTCCTTTTCGCGCAGCACCTGGAACCGTTCCGGAGAGATCATGTCAAAAATGGCATCGTACAGCGGGCGCAAGTAGGGATCCACCTTTTCAAAGAGGGTGCCGGGCAAAAATCCCAAGCTCTCTCCCGCTTCCACCGCCGGACGCGTTAAAATGATGCGCTCCACGCGCCCCGCTTTCAACGCCTCGATGGCCATACCAACCGCAAGGTACGTTTTGCCGGTTCCCGCGGGGCCAATGGAGAACACGATGTCGTTTTGCTTCATGGACTGGATGTACCGCGCCTGGCCATCGGTTTTGGGCTTCACGCGCGCGTGCTTGAGGCGCAGCGAATGCAGGGCGAGGTTTTCCCCTTGAGCCGCCTCGTCGCCTTGCACGCCTTTTTGCTCCTCTTCTGCCGACCCCTCCGGATCCAGCAAGTATTCCATCTCCATCTCATCGGGGATCTCCCCTTGCTGCACCATTTTGACCATGCGGGAAAAGATCTTCTGCACCGTCTGCGTGGCTTCGGGCTCACCGCGAATGCCTATTCCCGCGGGGCCCAGCGAAACCTCCACACCGAATGTGCTGCAAATCCTTCGCAAAAAGCGGTCACGTTCTCCAAACAGGTAAATGGGTTCCACGTCACGGGGAAGAGCAACGGTAGCGGTTGCTTTTGGCAAAGTATTTCCCTCCATTTCCGAAAAACTCAGGGTTTGGGTGGTACGTTCCAGAAGGTCTCAAAGATTTGCTGTAGCCCAAACCCAACCTGGGAAACCTGGACGCCCGATACTTCGAGGTAATCCAGTGCGTAGCTGTTGCGATACTCTTCGAAGAACAGCACCCGCGAGAGGCCCGACGCAAGGATGAGCTTGGCGCAGTCGATGCACGGACTCATCGTCACGTACATGGTGCCCCCCTCCAGCGGGATGCCCACGCGGCTGGCGTAGGCAATGGCGTTTTGCTCCGCGTGGATGGTGCGTATGCATCCTCCCCGTTCCAAATCGGTTATGCAGCCAAACTCGTTGCATTGTCCCAGCGAAGCGGGGGCCCCGTTGTACCCGATGGATACGATACGGGTGTCCTTGGTGATCACCGCTCCCACCCTTCCCCGCAAGCAGGTGCTTCTCAGGCTCACGATTTGGGCGATGGCCATGTACATCTGGTCGAACGAGGGGCGGCTGGGACTGCTGGAAACCTCCTGTGGAAAGGAATACGCCAGGGAGGCATACTTGTCCACGAGCTTCTTGAATTGGTCCATCAGCCCACCCTCTGGTGCTCGCGGATGATGAACTGGCCGCCGCAGATGGTGGAATGTACCTTTCCGGTGAGTTTCAAACCGTCGTACACCGAGTAATCGCCCCTGCCGTGCAACGTGCGGGCGGACACTTTCCACGAGAGCCCAGGGTCGAACAGCGTGATGTCCGCATCCGAACCGGGAGCCAGAACCCCCTTGTGGGGGAACAACCCGAAGATCTGCGCGGGGTTCTGGGTGTACATCTTCACCAGTTCCCCCAGCAGCAACTGGCTGAATTCGGTGGCAAACAGGTTGTACATCAGCGAGAAGGAGAGCTCCACGCTTCCCAGCCCGTTGGGCATGGTGGCATAATCCAGGGCATGCCGCTCCTTGGCCTCGCGGGAAAACGGGCAGTGGTCGGTGCCGATGGAATGCACCAATCCCCGCTTGAGCATCTGGCGCAGCAGCACCCTTTCCTGCTCGCTCCGCAAGGGGGGACGGCAGGTGAAAAGGTAGGCCAAATCCCCTTTCAAGAAGGTATCGTTCAGGTAGAAGTAGTGGGGGCAGCTCTCCACGAAGACCTGCTTCCCCATGATGTCGGAAAAATGGCGTTCCAGGAGTTCCACGGTACGCCCACTGGAAATGTGGGCAAGGTACACCGTTCCCCCCGTCTCCTTGCAGATCAGGCAAACGCGAAGCGCGGCTTCGGTCTCCGAAAGGGTGGGGTTCAGGAAGGGAAGATCCCCCGATTGCAGCGCGCGTTTCTTTTGGATTTCCCGCATGCGGTAGCCAATGATGTCGTCGTTTTCCGCGTGCACCATGATGGTAACCGGTGAACCCTTGGACGCCTTGAGGAGGTCGTACAAGTACCCATCGTTGGTTTTGCGGTCCGATTCGCTGTAGGTGGTGAACACCTTGATGGAATGGCAGCGATGGCGAAGTGCCAATTCCACCAGTTGCGCGGGGGGAATTTGCGGTTGTGCCACCGCGAGGTGCAACCGCACGTTCACAAGGCTCTTGCTTGCCTGCTCCTGGCGCACCTTGATTCTCTGCTCCAGTTGGGCAACATCACCGGTCACCACCTCGGTGAAATCGAAAAGGGTGGTGATGCCCCCCCACGCCGCGGCAAGGCTTCCCGATTCGAAATCGTCCGCGGACGTTTCCTCCCCCAGCGAAAGGCCAAAGTGCACGTGGGGGTCGATGAAACCGGGAAAAATGTACATCCCGGTGGCGTCGACGATTTCCTCGGTCTCCGGGATGACCGTGGCAGCATCCATGATCTGCGCGATCTTGCCCTCGGAAATGCAGATATGCACGTGAAAAGAACGGGTCCCATACAGCAAGGACCCGTTTTTGATCACGAGATCGAATTTCTTGTGGGGATTCATCAGGGGCGCCCCCCCATGGTAAGAGCCATCACCGCCTTGGCCGTGTGCAGACGGTTTTCGGCTTCATCGTACACAACCGACCACTTGCCGTCGATGACTTCGTCCGTGACTTCCTTGTTGCGGTCGGCCGGCAGCGCGTGCATGTAGATGGCGTGCTTGTGGGCACGTTCCATTTTCTTGCGGTCGCAGAGCCAGTCCTTGTGCTGGGCTTGCTTGGCGCGGATGGAAGCTTCGTCCTCACCCACGAAAAAGCCCCCCCAGTTCTTGGCGATGATCACATCGGCATCCTCGAACGCTTGGTTCATGTCGTGTACGATTTCGAAACGGCTGCCACTTTCCTCCGCGTTCTGGCGTGCCTTCTCCACGATTTCCGGCATCAGGTCGAAGCCTTCCGGGTAGGCAAGCGTGACATCCATGCCGTAGCGGGGGAACATCAACACCTGGGACTGTGGCACGGAAAGTGGCTTCAAATGGCTCTCCGCGTAGGCCCAGGAAATCACGACTTTCAACCCGCGGGTGTTGCGGGAAAACTTCTCCTGGATGGTCATGGTGTCGGCCAGCACCTGGAAGGGATGGTACACGTCATCCTGCAAGTTCATCACCGGGGTCTTGGAATGGGCACAGATATCCCGCAGGAAACGGTTGCCCGTTTTGAACAGGCAGTGACGGATGGCGATGCCGTGGCCGAAACGCCCCAGCACGATGGCGGTATCTTTCGGGGATTCGCCGTGGGCCACCTGCATGTGGGAAGGTGCCAGGAAATGTGCATGGCCCCCCAGCTGTGTCATACCCGCCTCCATGGAGTTGCGGGTGCGCGTGGACTGGTCGTAGAAGATCAGGAACAGCGTTTTATCGGGTAGGTACCGGGTCGGTTCGCCCAGTGCAAATTTCTTTTTCAAGTCGTAGGAAACATCAAGCATCAGGTCGAGCTCATTTTTCTCGAAATCCTCGGTGGTAATGAAATGCCGGTTCCGCAGGTCTATCGCCATTAGCCTTCCTCCCCCTTCTGGTTTGGTTTTATTATATCACAACCCGATTCCCGGGGAGAGAAGAAAGACAAGCTCATCTCTTGAGCCCGGCCACTTCCTGCAAGATGGCATCCGCGGTTTGAATGGTCCGCGCGTTGAGCTGGATGGAACGTTGGTACAGGATCATGTTCGTCATTTCGCGGGCGAGGTCCACGTTGGAGTACTCCAGGGCGTAGGGTTTCACGGGTCCGGTGCCGCCTTGCCCCGGGATGAAAACACCCGTGAAATTGTTGGATTCGTACACAGGGTCGAACAGGTACGTCCCCGGTTCCGCCTCCACGGCCCGAAGTGACTCGGGGAAACGGATTTGCACCAGGGGGATCTTGGCCAGTATCGCCCGCTGCCCGTTGGAAAAACCCCCGTACAGGCTCCCATCGTTGTCGAATTCCAAGGATTCCAGGGACCCGAAGGGCCATCCGCCGATCTGGTTGAGCGAAAGGTCAAAATTGGCGGCCACCTCCTTGATCCACGAAGGGGTGTTTCCCGCACTGGCTTGCGATTGCAGCTCGAGATCCATGTCAAGGGTTTGCCCGCCGGCAAGGGTTGCCCGGAGTTTTCGCGGGATTTCGGAAAGGATGTCCCCACTTGTCAAATCCAGCAGTTTTGGTTCCAAGGGGTTGCCGTCCGCGTCAAACTCCAAGTACCCCACGATGTTCCCATCCATGGGGAAGTCGCTTCCAGCATCCGTGACAAGGGAAAAACCCGAAACCAGGCCACTGTCGGTGTACGGACGGAAAACCCAGCGGGAACTGTCCACTTTTTCGAACTTGAGTCCCACGTCGATTTCGTTGCCATCGCCGTCGAACATAGCTCCCCACGCGGAACTGGAAGGGGTTTCGAAATCGCAGTTTCGGGTGATGGCCTCCCCATCCAACTCGAACGGAATGCCACCCATTTCGAATTGGATCAAGTTGCCTGTTCCGCCGTTCACGCCCACCACGTTTCCGGTAGGGTCAAAGGTGATGGTTCCCGAGGCAACCGTGCCCGTGACCGCTGCAGTGGAACCATCGATGCCTTCAATCGTCCAATTGTACTGCCGGTCATCTTGGAACAGCGTACCGTAATTCCCTGTCGAACGCGAAAAACGCATGCGAAAGGAAAAATTCTCGGTTTGGGCGGGGTCACTGTCCTCGAAGGAAAAAGCCTTGGGACCGCAAGCGGAATTCAAGAAACCCCGCGTGCTCAACGTTTGCGTGGCGTGGGGTTGCATGGTTCGGAATGCGCTTAGGTCAATGGCTTCCAGCGAATTGTAAAAGTCGGCCCTTTGGGCGTCGCTCCAGCCCAGCACGGTCTTCTCGTCGGGGAGCGTCGGGGGGTTGATCACCCCTCCGGACACCGTGGAATTGAGCCCCAGGATGAATTGCCCCCCGTTCCCCTGAACCATACGCATGTCTTCCATCACGTCGAACTTGCCCACGCGGGTCAACGCGCGTGCAGACAGGTACGGCAACCCGGTGGCGGGGTCCAAAGCGTACGTTCCCAGCGAAAAAAACCCTCTTCCCGTGATGGCCAGGTCGCTGAACAACCCCGTTTCCTCGATCAAGCCCGGAGACATGTCCCGATCGATGGAATTGAGCCAGGCACCCAGTCCCAGCGATTTCAGGGGATATCCGGGTTCGAGGTTCGACTCGAACAAAGAATGGAACGTGGTACGTGACCCCTTGAAACCCGCTACCCCGATATTGGCGGCGTTGTTTCCCGTGACGTCCATTGCCCTTTGGTAGGACATCATTCCCGTCATGCCGGTATACAAACTCTGGATCATGCCATCACCAACCTTTTCGTGGAACCCCTATCGAGGACTCCCTTATCGCTTCAACCCGGAAACGGTTCGGAGCATGTCGTCCGCGGTTTGGATGGCACGCGAATTCAGCTCATACGCCCTCTGGGAGGAAATCATGTTCACCATTTCCGAAACCGCGTTCACGTTGGACTTTTCCAGGAAACTTTGGCGGAGGCTCCCGAAGCCATCTGCCCCGGGGATCCCTTGCACCGGATCCCCCGATGCCCCCGTTGCCAGGAAAAGGTTGTCTCCGATGGATTTCAACCCCGAGGGATTGATGAAACGGGTCAAGGTAATGGAACCAAGCACCACCGGTTCTCCCCCGTTGACCAACGCAATCGTTCCATCCGGGTTGATTTGGACCGCCCCCGTGGTGCCACCCGGGATTACGATGTTATCCGCAAGGGGAAGCCCCGTTCCCGTGATCATGTTGCCGCTGTTGTCCAGGTGAAACGCTCCGTCACGCGTGTAGGCGACGGTTCCATCGGGTTGCTGCACGGCAAAGAAGCCTTCGCCGTTGATCGCTGCATCCAAGTCCCGTTCCGTAACTTCCAGCGTGCCCATGGAGAACACCCTCGTGGTAGAAATCACGCGGGAACCCAGACCGGTATACACCCCGGATGGAATCACCGATGTTTGGTTGGCAACCGGTGTTCCCGCCTTGATGGCGTGCTGGTAGAAGAGATCGGCGAAGTCGGCACGCACCTTCTTGTACCCATTCGTGTCCACGTTGGCCAGGTTGTTGGAAATGGTGTCCAGCTTGGTCTGCTGGCCGGTCATTCCCGTGGCGGCGCTGTAAAGTGAAGTGATCATGTGAGCCCCTCCTTCAAACAGTGATTAGCGAGACGATCCAACCTTGTTGATGGCCGCATCCATCAGGGCATCTTCGGTGGTTATCACGCGTTGTGAAATTTCGTAGTGGCGTTGCGAGCTGATGAGTTTCACCATCTCGTTGATGGCGTTGACGTTGGATTTTTCCAGCGCACCGGGTACCAGCACGCTCTGGAAATCGGGTACGGGTTGGCCGCTGTCCTCGGTTTCGGAAAACAGGTTGTACCCCATTTTTTGCAGTTTCTCCGGTTGCTCGAAGGTGACAAGCCCCAGTCGCCCGATCAGCACGCCATCCTGGAAGATGCTTCCCGTGGGATCGAACTGGGCATCGGGCCCCAGCACGATGGGTTCACCGGCATCATTGAGAACGTTGGCTCCAGAGGCGGTTCGGAGGTTCCCCTGGGCATCCAGCAAAAAGCCGCCGTCCCGCGTGTAGTACACCTGGTCCTCCGCCCCTTGTACCGTGAACAGGGCATCGCCGTTCACCGCGAAATCCAGGTCGCGGCCGGTGATTTCCACGGTTCCCGGGGAAAAATCCGGGCGCACCTCGTCGAGGGTTACCCCCCGTTCGATGGACCCGATGGGCCTCCAGTGGCGCAAGCGGTCTTGCTGCTCCACGCGGATGATTTGGGTATCAAGGTACGACCGAAACGCGCTGCGGTCTTTCTTGAAGCCCGGACTATCGACGTTGGCCAGGTTGTTGGCTGCCTGGTCCACGCGGCTTTCGTCGGCGAGCATTCCCATGAGTGCAGTGTAAATTCCACGTACCATTCTTTCACCTTCTTACAACGAGTAGCATTCGGACCATTGTAACCGCTGCTTTTCCGGGAGTGCGGAAAGCCATACCAATCCCTTTTCGATCGCAGTTTCCGGCGAAGCAGGAAGTTCAACCGGAATGCGTAGCGTCTCGGACAAGAAGCGCTGGAACCCGCCCATGTTCCCCCCGCCGCCCACGAGCAAGATTCCCCTTTGCAGCACTTCCGCGGAAATATCCGGGGATAATCTCTCCAAAACTTCCTGCACCTTCTGGGCGATGGTGCGAAAGAAGCGCTCGAAAAGTGGGAAGAGCTGCACCGCGCTCACGCGCTGGCTTTTCGGCAATCCCGTAACCTTGTCCCGCCCTTTGAGTTCGATCTCGGTGGAATCCAATGCTTCCCCGGAGATCGTGGGAAAGAAAGAACTGGACACGAAACGGTCGTTGACATCGATTCCCCAGTTCAACCGGATTTCCCGTTGCACGCTCCGCTGGAGCTGCGAAATCCCGCCCTTGAGAAACGTGCCATCCACCAGGTTCCCGAAACCCAGTAGGGAGAAATCCACCTTGCCTCCCCCGACATCAAGAACCGCCTGCACCTTTTCCCCCAGGCATTCCTTCCCGAAGCCCTCCAGCAGCGCCAACGGGGTTGGGAAAAGGCACACCTTTCGAAAACCAATGTTTTGGGCAACCTGGAAAAGCGCCCTTTTCTCCACGCTGTTCAAGAAAGGGGAGGTGCAAAAAACAAGGTGCTTGCGCAACGGGCCAACGCCCAAGCGCTCCTTGCGAAATACCTGGAGCAACAACGCACGAAAAAGCTTTTGATCTGCCACGGCCCCGTTGCGCACCGAGTAAGCCTTCTCCTCCGGCAGACCTTCCCCCGGGGTTTTCTGCACCGCGGAGTTGCCGTACCGCAGGATATGCCCATTTCCATCCACGACCACAACATTTGGTTCCTGGAACACAAGACCCTTTCGGCTGGAAAACACCCGCAAAAAAGACGTACCCGGGTCGATGAAAACAACGTTTCTTGCCATGCGTCACGCTCCCATGGCATTCTTCTACGATAGAAAGATGTTTCCCTTGAA
>DAOPKN010000001.1:102633-248735 GCA_035391225.1 Thermotogota bacterium | reverse complement strand
TCGCGTGCTTTCCCTCGCGAACTTGCATACTTTGGGTCATAGGTAGGCTTCAAACCCTCAAGTTCCTTTTCTATTCTAACACAAAATTTCTTGGATTTCAACACAAAATGATTTCATGAAAACTAACAATTTCCAAAGTTGGCATTTTCCCTGGACTTTATATATTTCAAACAAATTGTTCGACCCCCCGGGGGTTTGGGGCTGAGGGGGGTCGCACTACATTTGGAGTGGGATTGGATTTCCGGAATGGCTCTGTTGGCGGATGCTGAAAATGGGGGAGACTTGGGGGAAATGGGAGGGGATTTGCGGTTCTTCCGTTGTATCTGTGGGAATCGCCGCTTTTCAGTTGGTCGTGAACTTTTTGTCGACCCTTATGCAACTTTGTTCACGGTTTCCATGTATTTGAACTTTCCCAAAATGGAAACTATTGGAAGGAGTGTGCTTGGTTCGCCTTCTTTGGAGGGGAATGGGTGTTTCTTCGCCGCGGGTCGTGTTATAATCTACCTTACTCGTTGGGAATTGGGGGTTTTTCCGTTGCTGAAGATTGGTGTGATAGGAGCAGCACTTATCGTGGTGGTTTTGGGTTGGTGGGTTTTCCCCCAACCACTGGAAACCCGCCTGGCTCTCGGGGTTTCGGGTTTGCTGGCCATCGGTGGGGTTTTGCGGGAGCAGAACCTTTCCCAGCAGACTTTGCTGGCGCTGGACCTTCTTTTCATGCTCTTGGTGCTGGTGATTTTCTCGTTGAACGGGCGGTGGACTCCGGATGAAACGGGGTTCTTCTTGTTCTTTTTCGCCGTTTCGCTCGCCGCAGGTTCGTTGGAGGGGCTCCTTTTCGGCAACCGCAAGGAACCTCCCGCGCTGGGGCTTCTGTGGATCGTGCTTTTTTGGGCTCCGCTTGCGGTTCCGGTTTTCTACATCGTGTATCCTAAGGGGCAATGGATTGGAAGTTTCGCCGCCTTGGCGGTGTTGTTCGTGATTGCCGTTCGCGACTTGACACGGAGAAAGAAGGAGAAATTCCGGCTGTAGTTTCGCCACCATAATCCTTGATGCAAGGGGGAGAACCAGTGTGAAAAGCAAGGAATGCTGCAAGGAAGAACGGGGAAAAACGGTGGTGTTTTCTTTCCACAAGGAAAACCACAAGGGGGTCATCTTGATCGTACACGGCCTGGGAGAGCACTTCGGTCGGTATGAGACCCTTTGCCGAGAGTTCAACGAACACCAATTTTCGGTGTATGGCCTGGATCTGCAGGGGCACGGGCAGAGCGTGGGGAAAAGGGGTGCGGGTCGGTTCCAGGTGTTCTTTCGGCAGATTGGCCTGGTGCTGGAAAAGATTCGCAGCAAGTACCCGTCCGTTCCCATTGGCCTTTTCGGACACAGCCTGGGGGGATTGGTGAGTATCCGGTTCCTGGAGGAGAACCCCGGGGAATTTTACTGCCTGGTGGCATCTGCCCCCGCGGTGCGGCTATCCGCAGAGAACCGCAAAAAGGCGCAGGGCCTCAAGCCGCTGGCTTCTCTGCTGCCTTTTGTGACGTTGGAGAATGGGATCCAGACTCCCCAACTGTCGCGAAACCCCCGGATCGTGGAAGACTACGTGAACGATCCCCTGGTGCACTCGCGCATCAGCTTGGGGTTGGCGTGGGACATGTTCAACGAGGGCAACAAGGCTTTCGAAAAGGTCAACACGATCAAAATCCCAACCCTTTTGACGTTCGGAACGGAGGATGCGCTCGTGCCACCGGAAGGGGTGAAGGATCTGTTCCAGAAATTGGAGCCCGCGGAAAAGCATTTGATCGCGTACCCCGGTGGTTTCCATGAGCTGTTCTTCGATCCGGAACACGGGGAGCAGTTCCGCGGGGATATCATCGGGTGGTTCCGAAGGTTCCTGTAAGTCCGGGTGGAGAAGGGGCACCGTCCCTTACGCGAAATCGCCGCTCACGTCTCGGAAATGCTGGATGGTTTTCGCGGGTTCCTCCACGGTTATGATGTCCACACGGATGTGTTCGTAGCTGATTTCGGGGTGTTGATGGAGAAACACGCGAATGGCGCGGGTGATGCGCTGCATTTTTGTGCGGGTTACCCTGGTTTGGAGGGGCACGAAAGCTTTTCCCCCCTTCACTTCCACGAAAACGAGGATGTCTCCTTCGCGCGCAATGACGTCCAGTTCTCCCCGGCGCGCGCGGAAGTTCCTTTGTAGTATCGACAAGCCACTTTTTTCCAGGAACTGCACCGCCAGGTCTTCGTATTCCTGGCCTGCGGTGGGTTTTTGGTGCATGGCTTAGGGCTTTCCTTTCACCAGGAACAGGTTTTCCCTGCGTTGGGGCGCAGCTTGAAGGATTTCTTGGGCAGTGCGGGTGGAACGCTCCGAAGTGTGGCAAGCCTCGGACGGGGCGAACGAAACGGGGGAAATGATTTTTTCCGGGGTGCGCGGCGAAACTTCGTCCAGTTTCTCCAGGAATCGCAGGATCTCTTCCATATCGTTCCGGAGTTGGGTTTCCAGCCGGGGAGAAAGGTGCAGTTTCGCTCGGCGCGCGAGTTGCTGCAGTTTTTCTTTACTGATCTTCATCGTCCGGTATCCCAAACAGGTGGGGAATCTTCGAAAGGTCGGTGTTGAGCACCGAATCCACGTTTTCCCGGTGCACTTTCTCGTACAGTTCCCTTCGGTAGATCGCGAAATCCCGCGGGGCTTCGATGCCCAGCTTGGCGGAGCGATTGTCCACTTCCACGACCTTGATCACGATCTGTCCCCCGGGGGTTTCGATAATGATTTCCTCGTCCTTGCGCCGATTCAAAACCAGCATACTACGTGGTTCCCTTCGATGCCTGGTTTTTCTTGGAACGCTCCAATTCTTCGTGCACCGGGTGGCGTAAGTCGTAGTCGCTGTTTTCCATGATCATTTGCATGGCTTGCCGGTTTTCCAGGTTTACCAGTATGGGTGCAAGTAAGTTGATGGTCATGGAACGCGGGTCGTCTTGCGGAATCCGGATCATGTTGACGATGAGCACTTTCTCGCGGGAACGGATGGCGAGGCTTTCCAGCACAACGGGAGGGATGTCTACCGCGTAATCCGAGCGGATCAGCCACGGATCAATCACCGGGAAGGATATCAGCGCATCGTCGAGGGAAATCAACCATTGGATGGGGTTCGTTTCCGGTAGGGTATACAACGCGAACCGGTGTAGGTTTTCAAAACCGGGAAGCCCTTTGGGAAAGAAAAGGGTGTGTTCTTCGGATATCTCGATTTCCCCAAGCCGGGTTCGGAACTTCATCGCTTCTCCGGTACGCGCACGTTAGTACGCAAGTTTTTCGGGATGGGCCAGCAAATCTACCGTTTGGACCACCAACCACGTGGCCGCATCCCCGTATTGCTTGATGCGGAAGAACTGGTCTTCGGTGATCCCGGGTTCCGTGGTGGCAATGACGAGCAGTCCGATGGTGTAATCGCCGTTCTTGAGGGGGTAGGCGAAGTAGCCCCGGACCCCGATTTGTTTTTGGAAATCCCGCACGTCCCCGGAAACCACGGTGGCGTCCATCACACGCTTGATATCGGTGGTGAAGTAGCCTTGGCCTTCGTTGTACGCCTTGGCCAAGATGCTTCGGTCGGCGGAAAGGGAGAAGGTTTTCTGCAACAGCGACTCGGGTACCCCGTTGGGGTCGGGAGGTGTCATTCGTTTCTCCCCGTACACCACCGGCAGAATCGTGTTGCCGTTGGCGTGGTTGCGGGTGTAGATGCCCACGAAATGGTAGGGTTCCCGGTGCACCAGCGAGCACACGAGGTCTTGCAGGTGGTCGAAAAGCTCCGCTTGGTAGGAACCTTGGGGGGTATCCGGCGTGATCCACAGGTAGTTCTCCGTGGCGTCGTAGGTGGCAAGGTCGTTTTCAATGGTTTCCAACAGAAGCGCGAGCTCGAGCGGTTGGTCGTGGATGTACTCCATTCCTTCCACCTTCACTTCCACCAGCCAATCGGAAAATGCCACGGCGGCAAAAAGGGTGATCAATACGGTAACCATCAATCGTTTCACGGTTCATCCCTCCAAGAGAAAATCACATTTCCCCCATTATAGCACACCCCCGCCCCAAAAAAGGAAGCGGGGGCAAAAACGATGGGGTTACTTTTCTTCCGCAAAATCGTCCTTGCTGTCGTTGAGTTGGTGGTAGGCCAACTCCAGGAAATCCGAAACCATGCGATGTACGCTTCCTTCGGGGAATTCCCCATCCGCGCCGCGCGTTCCAGCTTTCTTTCCCGTGGTGATCTGTAGGGCTTCGTCCACCGTGTCCACCGCCCACAGGTGGAACACACCCTCGGCGATGGCCTGCACCACGTTTGCTTCCAGCACCAGGGAATCCACGTTGCAGCTGGGCAACACCACGCCCTGCTCACCGGAAAGGCCTTTCATCTGGCAAACCCGGAAGAAGCCGTTCACCTTTTCCGAGATGCCCCCCACGGCCTGTGCTTCCCCACGCTGGCTCATGGAACCGGTAACCGCTATCCCTTGCTTCACGGGAACTCCCGAAAGCGCGGAAATCAAAGCCAGGGCTTCCGCGATGGTGGCGCTGTCTCCCTCCACGATTGCGTAGGTTTGCTCAAAGGCAATCGTCGCCTTGATGGAGAGGGGAAACTTGCGGGCGTACATGGATTCGATGTAGCTTTCCAGGATCAGCGCGGCCTTCTTGTAGATCTTTCCGCTCATTTCCACTTCTTGCTGGATATCCATGATTCCGCCCGAACCGATGGAATACGTGGCGGTGACCCGCGTGGGAACGCCAAAGGCAAAGTCCCCGAGGTCGACCACGGAAAGGGCGTTGATTTGCCCTTCCTCGTACCCCGCCACCTGGATGTGGATCTCGCCTTTCCCAATCATTTGGTCGATTTTTTCCATTTCCAGCGAGACACGGTTCTCCTTCAACATCCGGGCCTTTTCCACGATCCGGGCATCGATTTGCCCTTGCTGTTCGGAGCGTGCCACGCGGTCGCATTCGATGAGCAAATCCGACAGCTTGGAAAACTGGGTGGAAAGCTTGTGGGCGCTTCCCGCGAGCTTCATGCCGAAGAAGAGCAGGGAACGCAGCCCGTCTTCCGAAAGCGGAAGCACACCCTTTTGGCGGCAGAACCCGGTGGCAAAAGAGCATAGCAACTTGCGCGTTTGGGTGTTGTTGGGCATTTCTTCGTCGAACTCCACTTTGACCCGGAAGAGTTTCTGGAAATCGGAGTCCATCTCAAACAGCACGTCGTACAAGTCGGGTTCGCCGATCAGGATGACCTTGAGGTCCACCTCTCGCGGATGCGGTTTGAGTGTGACCAGCGTGCTGACCCCCCGGGATTGCTCGAGGTTTTCCATTTGGAGTTGCTGGTTGTACAGGGATTTTTTCAAGTGTTCCCACAGTTCCGGGGAGCGAAGGATATCCGCGGCTTCCATGACCAGGTAGCCCTTGTCCGCCCGGTGGATGGAACCGCTACGCACCAAGGTATGGTCGGTGGTGAGATAGCCCCCCTGCGGAACGTATTCGATCTTTCCGAAGAGGTTGGAGAACGTGGGGTTGTTCTCGAACACCACCGGTGCTCCCTGGCATTCGCTGCGATCCAAAAAGAGGTTCACGCGGTACCGATCCAAAATGCGGTTGCGTTGCTCTTCCTTTTCCATGAGCTGCTCCATGTTCTCCAAAACGTCTTTGCGCAGCCCCTCGAAGAAAGTGGAAAGCCCTTCCCCGGAGGGGAACTGTTCTTGAACCTCGTCCACGTAGTGGTCGATGGCAAAGTGTGCACTGTACCTCGTGAACTCCTCCAGGTTGGTTTCCAACTCTTTCTCCAGTCTCCGAACCGCGGCAAGGAAGTCGTCCATGTACTGGAACACTTGCCTTCGCTTGCTTTCCAGGGTTTCCAGGTCGGGATCGCTCCCCTCCTTCTCGAGGGGGTGGGCTTCCATTCCGGTGGGAGAAAAGACCACACGGAACCCCAGGCCTTCGGATTGCTCCAGCAAACCCTTGCGCAGCTCGAATTCCTTCGCTTCGAATTCCCGGCGAATGCGGTCCTGCTCCTTGCGGAAGTCTTCGGACTCCAGCAGGTGTTCCAGGGCGCGCAGGATGCGTTCCACCATGCGGTCCACCGCCTCGCGGAATTGCCTCCCTTTTCCCGCGGGCAACTCGATCCAGTTGGGAACCCAGGAGTCTTGGAAGTTGTACACCACCATCAGGTCACAGGGGGTCTTTTTCCCAGGGGCGACTTGTTCCAGGAAGCGTTTCACGAAACTGCGGCGCCCCGTTCCGGTGGGGCCTGCCACGAAAATATGGTAATCCCTGTGGTTGAGTTCCAACCCAGCAGCCATCGCCTCGAAGGCGCGGGGTTGCCCGTAGGGCGCCAATTCCCACCAGTCTTGCGTGGCAGGTAGGCTTTCCGGGCGGGTCCAGGGGTCTTGGTGCAGGTAATCCAATGCGGAAGCGGTCAGTTTTTCCAATGGGCTTTCTCCTTCATTCTTGTTTTGTTCGTGCCAGGGCACGTGCGATGATTGTATCGTATTTTTGCGCGAGAATCAATTCCCCCCCGGCCCTACCCCGCGAGAAGTAGAGCAGGAACTCCACGTTTCCCGCCGCTCCGGTGACCGGCGACACGCCCAGGTCGTGCACGCGAAACCCGTTTCGTTCCAGGCAACCCGCCACCCGTTCAATGGCCAAAATCCAGGATTGGGGGTTGCGCACCACGCCACGATCGGTTTGACCAGGGCCCAGTTCGAACTGGGGTTTCACCAGCACTACCCCGCTGGCGCATGGGGCCAAAAAAGAGGCGAATGCGGGAATCACGAGTTCGAGGGAAATGAAGGAAAGGTCGCCGGTCAAGAATTGGGGTTGCTGCGGGAAATGTTCCGGGGAAAGGAAGCGGGCGTTTGTTTTTTCCAGCAACACGATGCGCGGATCGCTGCGCAACTCTGGTTGCATCTGGTTGTGTCCCACGTCCACGGCGTACACGAGCCGTGCCCCTTGCTCCAACAACACCTGACAGAAACCACCCGTGGAGGCCCCCAGGTCGCAGCACACTTTCCCCGCGACATCCAGCGGGAAAAGGGCAAAGGCCTCGCGCAATTTCAAGGCACCCCTTCCCACGTTGCGAACAGGTGCTTGCACAAGCTGGATTTCGGAAGTTTGGGCCACGCGTTTTGCGGGGCGAGTCTCTTTTTCTCCATCCACCAAGACGTTTCCCGACAGGATTTGTTCTTTCGCCCGGTTCCGCGAAGAAAAAAAGGCTCGATCCACCAACCACTGATCGAGTCTTTTCTTTTGCAACGACTTCTATCCTTTCTGTACCCGGCGCTGTTCCCCGTCAGCTGCTCGAGGAACCCCCGCTGAGATTGGCGATAGCTTGTGAAAGGGCCGATCCCTGTGCCTGCAAGTTGGACACCACGCTTTCCATGTTGGTGAACTTTGCCCACAGCGCTTCGTACTGGTTTTCGAGGCGTTCCGACCAGTTCAGGATCTGCATGTTCACGTAGCGCAGCTCTCGAACGATGGAGCCATTCAACCCCGCCACCTGGTCGATGGTTCCGGAGTTGTACTTGGTATACTCGTACAACTTGTCGGAAAGCTGAACGGCAAACCCCTGGATCTCTTCATCTCCCGTTTCTTCACTCAATCCGAACGTTTTCCACACGTCTTCCACGTTGTCTGCCAGCGCAGCCTGCAACCGGGAAGAGTTGATCATGATCTTACCGCGCATGATGTTGCGGTAGCCTTCCTCGAAGCCATCCGTGGAACCGATGCCAATCTCCGAGAGGAAATCGTAGGGCAACGCGGTACCGGTGTGGCTGGTGAGGAAAATGTCGCGGAAACCGGTGTCTCCGGTTGCGGAGTCGGTGATATGGATGTCCACGGGGCTCTTGGCGTAAAAGGTCAGCTTGTCACCCGATGCGGTGGCGTACACGTTCAGGTAGCGGTTGAGACCGTTCAGCTGGGCCATGACCTGCTCCAGCGTGTCGGTTTCCGCGTAAGCCAGTGTGTAAGGGGTGCTTTCGCCTTCCACCGAGATCGTGAGCGTGCCGCTACCGTCGATGCCGAAGTCTGCCAGGGTGTCGGTGGAGCTTCCATCCAACAGGGCAGAGTAGTACATTTCCCCACCCGCTCCATCCAGGTCGCGGTAGACCATGCCCCGCAGTTCCTCGAAGAGCGTTTTGAGCAGCGGGTCGTTGATCAGCACGTCTGCCAGGGGGTTCTCGTCTTCGTCGGTGGTGGTGTCTTCTTCGTCATCCTCGTAGAGCCGGGTGTAGAGGTAGTCCATCATGTCGTTGTACTCGCTCACGAACTCCTCGATATGCTCGTACGTACCCTCCAGGTCTTGCATGATATCGATCTGTATGGGGTCGTCGGAGGCTTCCTGCGCACGGCGCACGGTTAGGCTCACCCCTTCGAGCACGTTGGAGAAGGTGTTGGTGTCACTGGTGATTTCGGTCTCAATGCCATCGATGGTCACCGTTGCCACGGCTTGCTGGGCTGCTTGGTATCCACCTTCCACCACTTCCACCGCCTCGCGGTGACCGGAGGTTTCGCTGGTGTCGATGTTCAAAAAGTCCAACAAGGTGCCGGTGTCCGAAAGGGAAAGGTCGCTGGAAGGGTCCTTGGCTTCCAGGTGGAATTCCATGGTACCCGTGCCGTTTTCCACGGAGGCGTACACCAGGTCTTTGAGGTCCGGGTCCAGCGTGTTGATTTGCTGGATGATATCGTCCAACGTGTCGGTGACATCGTAGTTCACGGTGTAATCGGTGCCGCCCACGCTGATGGTGAGCGTGCCGGTGTCCGTGAGAAAATCGGTGCTCGCCCCCGTTACCTCCGCGGTGGAGTAATAGGCCTCGGTGAGGTTCATCATCTGGAGGAAGGAGCGGGAGCCAGAGGCGACCGAGTCCGAAAGGGTAATGGTGGTATCGGTCTGCTTGGCGGCGATGGAAAACTGGATGTCCCCGTCGTCGTTTTCCAAGGTATAGGCGTATACCTCGTCCTCCAGGTCGGGGTCGGCGTTGATGCGGTTGATCACGTCGGCAAGCGTGTCAGTGGTGTAGTAATCCACGCTGATGCCGTTGATCGTGAGCGTGCCATCGCCCGATAGGCCATCTCCCGTGCCGAAAAAGTTGGCCAGCGTGTTGGTGGACGTTGCACCGGTGATGGTTTCGGTGGAGGAGGCTGTATCGGTCATTTTCAGCGCTTGCAGGAAGTTGATGCCCAACGGATCGTCCATGTTGTCTTGTATCGAAACTTCCACGGAGGAATCGGAGCCACCGATGAACACCTTGATGCCCTCCGAGGAGGAAACGGTGTCGATCTGCAACTTGTCATCCAGCGCTTCGATGTTGGCCAGGATCTCTTGCAGCGTGTTGCCCTCGTAGTAGTAAATGGGGTCGTACGTGGTGCCGTCCACGGTAATGGTAAGGTTTCCGCTCACGGATACACCGTTTTCGTACCCACCCAGGTTGGAGAGTTTCGAAGAGGTGGAGCCGGAAACGAACGCCGAGGAGTAGTAGGTCTGGTTGGTGGCAACTTGGTCCACTTTCACGTCAAAAGAACGGTCCTGTGCCGAACCCGTGGCCTCCACTTGCACGATGGTTTCGTTGGAGGAGGTGGCATTCGATTGGATGAAATTGGACTCGAGTTTCCAGTCATTGAGAAAAGCGCGAAATTCCGCAAGGCGGTCGCTCACGTACCCCAAGGCGGTCTGGCGGTTGGTGAGCTGCTCTTGTTTCTCGGTCAACCGCTGTAAAGGTTCCGCCGCCTTTTGCATCAGCTCGTCGATGATGCTGTTGGTGTCGATACCACTCGATAAACCGGCAACGTGGAACCTTCCCTGAGTCAACGTACTCAGGTACTGCGTGTAATCACCATCTACCATTTTTTCATCTCCCTTTGCAGGGGAAGGGTTTATGCCCTTTTGTCAAACAAGACTCCCAACAATTCGTTGATGTGCTCGGAAATCCGGACCATTTCTTCCGGGGGGATTTGCTTCAGAACCTCGCCGTTCTCGCGGTTTACGATTTGAATCACGAGTTTCTCGGCATCCTTGTTCACCTCGAAACGAAGCTCGCTCTGCACCAATCCCTTCAAACGATCAAGGCTTCCTTCCACTTCCGCAGCCAAGTCTTTGAGCGAATCCTCCTTGATCTCCTTGTACGGCTGCCGCGACAAGTCTTGGCGGTTGGCGGTTGCCGCACGGTTTTCCGAATGAAGCGGAGGATTTACCACCGGCTTTGCTACCGGAACCTGGCTTTTTGCATCGCTAATCCGAACGTCCATTCTAATCCCCTCCCTGGGTCTGTATCTTTCGTTATCGGAAATTCTTCGCCATTCTTTAGGAGTTGCTTTCTTCCGAGCTGGGTTCGTTTTCGCCTCTCTGCTGCTCCTTGGCTTTTTCTGCCTGGAAAAATTCGCGTTCCTTCTTGCGGAACGAAGGGATCTTGGACAGCATTTTCAGAAAGGGCTTTTCCACCATGCGCAAGACCTTGGTGCCCCAGAATTCTCGTTGCAGGTCAAGGGGTTCCAGCTTCACGGGGTAGGTTTTCAACCAGTTGGCACAGATGATGTCGGTGAAAAGCTGGTCTCCCACGAACACGGTGCGCGAGGAATACATTCCATGCGCGCGCATGGCTTTGCGAATCTTTCCGGGCCACGGCTTGTGCATGTTTCCCTGCACCCAAGCGGGGGGAACTTGCCGGGCCATTTGCTGCAAGCGGGCGGTTTTGCGCGTGTTGGAAAACACGAAAACCCGCCAACCGTGGTTTTGCAGCTGGTTCAACAATTGTTGCGATTCAGCAGGCAGCGAAAGGGCCTTCCACGGAGCAAGGGTATTGTCCAGATCGAAGATCACTTCGCGGAACCCGCGATCCCACAGGTTCCCGAAGTCAATATCGTGCAGGCTTTTTTCCATCTCCGCAGGTTCAATCAAATGATTCAACCGAAAGAACCATCCCATGGAAAAGAAGTAGACGCGGTAGGCAAAAAAAGTGCAGAAGCGTGCGATGCGGTTCAAAACCGTCTGCACGCCGAAAGAGTAGGGGTTTACCATGAGGGTGTGCATTTTCATGCGGTTCCCCACGATCATGTCGGTGAAGAACAGATCCCCGATCAAAACCGTTTTCTCGGCTTTGCTGCCAATGCCCTGCAGCACTTCCCCCATTTTCTTGATGCGGGGTTTGCGCATGGAGCCAAACACGGGGACCTTATCCCCAAATATGCTGCGCAAATCCTGGATTCTTTTTTGGGGTGCGTTGGACACCACCGCGAGCTTGAACCCCCGGGAAAGGAGCCGCTCGAACAGCTCCAACGTGGCCGGTTCCACTTTCCTGCTCTTCCACGGCGCCAGGGTGTTGTCGTAGTCGAAGAGAAGGGTGGAAAAACCCATGCGCTTGAATCGTTCAAAATCGATCTCGAAGATCGAAGGGGCCAATTCACGCGGGGTGGGTAGGCTAAGGATGTCCCGGATTCGGCTCATACCGCAGTACCACGAGGTCAAATTCTTCCTTCAAAGACTCCAACATGTCCAGAACTTGTTGCAAGAAAGCAGAGGGGACGATGATTTTCACGGCCTTTTCGTCGTTGTCCGCGTGCCGAATATTCATGATATGGTCTTCTGCCTCGGAAAGGTATCCCAGCAGGTGCGCGTACTCCACGGGCATCTTCACGTACACGTCGTATTCCTGCACTTGTGTTGCTCGGTTAGAATCGGAATGCAACGGATCCACCGTATTCCCAGCCTCCATCCCATCTTTTGACCACAAAATGCAACCCTAAGAATCCCCTCGTGAAGAGAAGGTCGATCCCCGAAACCCAGTCCGCATCCTTGTACCCGAAAAAACCCTCGGCACCCAGGTGGAAAAGACCCACGGAAAGGGGGGGGACTTGGATTCCCACGGTCCAATCGAGCGACTGCGCGTAACCCAGGGTGGCAAAGAAACGCGCATGCAGCGCAGGCACGTGGTACCACCCTTTCGCGGATAGCCGCAGGTGTTCCCCCGAAAAATCGTAGCCGGAAAACACATCCAGCTGCAGGGGAGGATAGTATAACATAAACCGCCCCCCGTAGGAGGACAGGGATTCTTCGTCCAACCCCAGCATCACCCTTCCCGCGGTGCCCGGATACCAGTGTAGTAGGGGAAGGGGGCGCAACCCGAAGAGGTGCACTCCGGAATCCACCGCGGCGAACGGCCAGCTTTTCTGCAGCCACTGCGCGCCACCCGTTCCATCCACCGAAAAAACCCGCCAACGGGAAATGTCGTTTTCGAGAAGGAAGGAGGGACCCCGTGGGTTCACTTTCGCCGCGAAAACGGTGTTCCCCAGCAGCACGCTACCCTGGATATCGGCCAGAGAATCCAGCGAAAAGGAGAAGTAGGGGTTTTGCAACGAAAGTTTCGGCACCAGCAATTGGTTGGTTCCTATTTCCAGCGTGGTGCGCCAGGGTGCATCGGTTTTGGAACGCGGAAAGGGCACGGGAGGTAAATCGGGAAAAAGCGCTCCTTCCCTCTCCCTTTTCGCGGGAAGCTCGAAGTACGGGGGGAAAAAAACACCGCCCCTCTTGGGCGGGAAAACGGGAAGTTGGGATACCACCTCCACCTTTCTTTGCAAGGGTAAGGCGGGGGGAAGCTGCGCAGTCTCGGGGAAGGGCAACGTCCTTTTCTGCAGTGGCACGGAGAGGTCACGGGAACCAATATCCGGGCTTCCCTGCAACGGGGGGACCGGCTGTGGCTCCGTGCCCAGGGAGAGTGTTTCCTTTCGCTTGGCAGAAAAGGAAAGACTCGGGGAAAGCGCTCCAAAGGAAAGGTCCAAGGAATACTCCCTGCCCTTGGGGGGGAATACCTGCAACTCTTTCTTGGGAAAGAGGAACTCGTGCCATTTGGTGACCTGGAAAAGCCGCGAAGGAAGCGCAAGCGGTGCAATGGGACGCGATCCACTGATATCGAACTGCACGGATTGGGCCAGCCCGGACGCGCTCAGAGCAAGGAACACGAGCAATAGGGCAAAAAGCCAAGCGCGAAATTTCATTCCAACTCCAGCACCCAAGCCTTGCTGGTGAGGTTGCGCCCGTTGTTCTTGGAGTGGTACAGGGCCTTGTCAGCAAGGCTTACCAGGTTTTGTGCCTTGGAAACGTGTTTGCCGATCCCGGTGCAGGAAACCCCGAAACTCATGGAAGCCCTGCAACCCCGGATCAAGTTCTGGGCGATTTTTTTGCGCATGCGTTCCGCGATCAAGAAGGCTTCCTCCCCGTTGGTGTTGGGAAGGATGATGATAAACTCTTCGCCACCGTACCTCCCCACGATATCGTACTTTCGGCTATCTTCCTTCAGGATCCGCGCAATTTCCACCAGGATCTCGTCTCCGAACTTGTGCCCGTAGGTATCGTTGACCGTCTTGAAGTGGTCAATGTCCCCCATGATCACCGAGATGGGCGTGCTGAAGCGCAGCGATTTCTCGTACTCTTCCTCCAGCCTTTGCGTGTAGTACCACCGCGTGTAAAGCCCCGTCAAAGGGTCGAGGATACTGGTCTTGTACGAAATGGCGTTCACGATTCCGATGGACATGATGGGCTCGAGGTGCTCCACCAGCCGCACGGTTTTCTCGAATTCCTCCGTGCTCAGCAACAGCTTGTCGTTTGCCAGGTAGAGAATGACTTTGCGCGCTTCGTCGATGAAAAAGTCGGACTTGATCTCAAAGGGACTTCGCGTACTGGTGGGGTGCTTGAACAAAATGGTGTCTTTCAAATCTTCAAAGTGGGAACCATCCAACAACAGGTGGTTTTGGTAGAGAATGCGGTCATCCGAGATCACCAGGATCACCACCTTGCTCAGCGGGACCATGGAAACCAGCCAGTTGGAGAATTCACTCAGGATTTCGTTCGGGTCCGAGGAAGCATTCAGCGTCTTGGAGAAGCTGATGATCTCCCGAAGTACCTCGATTTCGTTCTTTTGGTCGACCAAGCCCCGCTCCAGCTTCTGCACCAACTGGAGGGCATTTTCCGGGTCGGGTGGGTCCGAATGCAGAATCGTGGTCAATCGCCGGAGCAAATCGTCGTGGGATTCCTCCGCCTGGAAAAAGCGGGAGTGGATCAGCCGTGCGGTGTTGTTCATGTTCAGTTTCAAGTACTGTTCCAGGGCTTCCCGGGCAAATTTCTTGGCTTTGCGGATCATCCCTTGGATGTGGAAATGGTGCGCCATGGCTTCGTAAACCAGGGCAAGCGAAAGGCGCTGATGCGTGCGTAGGAAGCTCAATGCGGCGCTATCCAAGAACTGCTCCAGTTCTTCCGGCAGGGTTTTCGACAGTTTCTCCACGAAGCCAAAGCCAACTTCTTCGAGCCACAATTGGTTGTTATCGCGGAATTTCACGAAAGCTTCCTTGATCTCTTCCTTCCCCTTCGCGAAGAAAATGTCTGCTACGTCCGAAAAGCCGAAGTCCATCATGGAGGGAATCGGGTTTTTCGTGGCCTTCTCGAACTTGCTCCACTCCCGGCACATCAGGTAAAGGAGCGCGGTGAGTCGCGCCACGTTTCCGCGAATGACAACGCTGTCGGTGAGTTCCGTTGCGCGGTGGAAATCATCCAACGCCTCATCCAGTTGGCGGTTGTAGGTATGGAAAAGGCCTTCGATCACGTAACTGCGCGCGAGAAAATCCTTCTCGTGGAAGATACGGGCGATCTCTCGCACTTTTTCCAAGTACGCGAACATCTTGGAAATTTCCCCCGTGTACAAAAACCCGTTCGCCATTTCAATCAATGGCCCGAGGGATTTGCGAATGGAGAAGTACTGGTTGGATACCTCCAAGGCTTTCTCGAAAACGGGTTGCGCGTAGTTGGGACCAAAGCTGTACAGGATGGTCCCTTCGGTGTTGTAAATGGTCGGAAGGGTGTAGTGCAGTTGGTTCTTCTTTGCCCGTTCGATGTTTGCCTGGGAGATGGAATAGGCCATGTCCCATGCATTCTTGCGGAAATGGATCCTGGCGAGAAGATCGTAGGAGTAGATGTTGAGTTCCTTGAAGAAGTAGCCTTTCTGGTGCTCCGAGTGCGCGACGATCTCACGCAGGATTCCGATTGCCCGGTCCAGCTTTCCCTGGGCATCCAGCGCCACCGCAAGTTGAAAAAGCGCCTCCAGGATGTAAAAGCGCTTCCCCTTTTCCTCCAGTATCTGCGTGGGATCAATCGTGCCATACTTTTGCTGCACCATGTTTTCCACTTCCTGGTGTGCATCCCGGTTGTTCTTTTCCCACAACGCCAGGTAGAAGTAGGGTTCTTGCGCGACCAACACCGCCAAGTCTTCGCAGGATACTTCCTTTCGTTCCGTACAGAGCAAGTAGGCGCGGAAGGCCCGCATCCGTGTGGTCACTTCGTCCGCGTGCAGCAGCTTGAAGGCCTCCTCCAGCCATTGCAAGGTGAGTTGGAATCCTTCGTGCCGTTCAAAGGCCTTGCGGGAGGCTTGGATGAAAACGTTGGCGGCGGAACGGCGGAAGCCGATGGACTGGAAATGCCAGGCTTTCTTGGAAAGCAGCGAGGTTCCCTGTGCCAGGAAAAGGTGGAGTTCCTTGCGTGTTTCTTCCGGGCAATGGCTGTACGACTGTTCCCAGATCTCTTCCAGGGAGAAACGGAACCAGTGCGTCTCCAAGAAGAAAAGACCCAATTCTTGTAGGCGAAAGAAACTTTCCTTCAGGCTTTTCTCCTTTTCCTTGCCGAAAAACTGGCAGAGCAGGTCCAGTTCCTCCTGGCTGAATTTCTCGGAGAGACACGCAATCCGGGAAATAAAGAAGCGGTCTTCCTCTCCCAGGTGTCGGAAGATGGTCTTGACGTACTCCCCGAATCCGCCCAGCGCGGTCATATCGTCGGAGATGTTCCAGTTGCCATTTTCCAGCACCAGCTTCTTCGATTGGTACAGCAGGTTGAGCAAGTTGAAGATGTAGCCCGGGAACCCTCCGGTGATTTTGAAGATCCAGTTCGCCTTATCGCGGTGGTGTTCCAGGAAGGGAACCCCCAGTAACAGCTCCAGTAATTTGAGCGTCTGGGTTTCGTTGAACGGTTTGAGCTCCATCTCGAAATCGAAGGAAAGGTTCTTGGGCTTTCCCACTTGGGCGCACACCAAGATCAACTTGCACGGAAGGATCATTTCCTGCAGGTTTTGCAGCAATTTTCGGAAGCGATCGTCTGCCAATTCGAAATCGTCGATGAAAACCCCCACGAAATCCATCAGCCCCATCAACTTCCCCACCACGCTGGAAACACGGTCCAGGTTAAACGATTCGGGGAGGTTCCACAGGTACTGGAAATCGTTTTCGTTTACGCCCGCCCATTCCGGGTTTTCGGAAAGCTGCAGCAGTTCCTGGCAAAACTCCTTGGCATTGCGTGCCACGATGGTTTTCCAGCTCCTATTCCGGAGTTCCTGCTGGCCCAACACCAGGAAGGTGCTTTTGCCCACGCGCGTCGAACCATGCACCAGGCAGGAGGAAACGTGGTTGGGCTGGGTTTTCTCCACCATCCCCAGGAACTCCTTGAGTTCGCCATCCCGTTCGATGATATGGGGCGAAGAGAAGTCCCGTTTTTCCTGCTGGGCCAGAACGCGGAGATCCAAGGAAACCGGTATGGAGAGCGGGCGAAACAGCCGGGAAAAGTGAAGGGGACGATGCGCCGGGTTGGGATCGGTCATTTGCTGGATCACGTCCCTGTGGTGTTCCCTTTCCTCCTCCGGAAGGATGAGTTTCAACAAGCTACCGATGGTGTACACGTCGGAGCGAACGGAGGGAAGTTTCCCCTCCCGGATCTCGGGGGGCACGATGACTTCCGGCCGGTTGAAAAGGGTACGAACCGCATCCGGGGAAAAGTCCACCCACAGCGGAGGGAGCACGGTAAGGCGATCGGAGATGAGCAATTCCGGCAATCCCCAAATCCCGAACCCTTCCGATGTGGTGTGGTGAAACCCCTCGAAGATGGTCATCAGCTGCATGGCCACCTCGATACGGTATGGCTCTTCGAGGATGATGTTCTTCAGGTCCACTTCATCGTGGAAGGGAAACAAAAAGAGAGGTTGGGATTCGTTCAAATCCACGAAATCCGGGTACAAGAATTTCTCTTGGAAACGGGAAAGTAGATTCAACCGTTCCGTGATACGATCCCGGTACCCCCCAATTGCCTTCCGGGAAAGGCTCTTGGAACGTTTGTACATGCCTTCATATTCCACGAGGAACTCTTCCCCGAGATAATTCGAACGAATCAACTTGATTATCTGCAATCCAACCCCCACCTAAAAAAGAATTCCCGGGTCATTCACCAGGGTGGCATTCATTCCTTTTCCAGGATATCCAACAGCTTGTACTCGATCACCCGACTCGTATCAAAATCGTCCAGGCGCAGGAAATATTCGGTGGTATTCGCCAGCGCTTGCAACGGCGTGAGTCCCACGATCTCCGAACCAACCACTGGAACCCCGTAGCGCTGGGCTTCCAGCTGCACCATTTCAAACACGTGGTGCAACGAGCTCTTCTTGAAATTGGTCATGTTGATGGAAACCTGCACGATACCCTTTTCCTTCAACGCGATACCCATGGCTTTCACGTAGCGGAAACCTCCGCTCCGGTTGCGGATCACCCGGGAAATCTTGTTGGCGATCTCCACGTTTTGGGTGCCCAGGTTGATGTTGAAGGCAATCAGGAACTCCCGCACTCCCACCGCAACCACACCCGCGGAAGGATGTACCGCGGAAGGACCAAAATCGGGCTTCCAGCCCGGCTTCACGATTTTTGCCGAGAAACCTTCGAACTCTCCTTTTCGAATCTTGGAAAGGTCCATCCTATCCACCGAGCTCGCGGATTTTTCGTAGAAGTACACCGGAATCGACAACTCCGAAGCGATCCGTTCGCCGAGTTGCTTGGCATACTGGTCACATTCCGCGTAATCGATGTTGCGCAAGGGAATCAACGGAATCACGTCGGTGGCTCCCATGCGTGGGTGTTCCCCAGAATGGTTCCGAAGGTCGATGAGCTCCATGGCCTTGCGCACCATGCGGAAAAGGGCTTCCACCACTTGGCCCGGCTCGCCCACCAGGGTCACCACACTGCGATTATGGTCATGGTCCATGGACCAATCCAGGACCCATACTTTTTCGACTTCCCTTGCCATTTGCACAATGGCTTCCACGACCTCTTTCCTGCGCCCTTCGCTAAAATTGGGCACGGATTCGACCCATTTCATCGTTACCCCTCCTTAAAAATGATCGGACATTTCCAGGTCCACTTTCATGGGAACATGGAGTTTCATGGCCCCTTCCATTTGTTTCGTGACCATGGCACAGAGCATCTCCCGCTCCTCCGGATGCACTTCGAAAACCAGTTCGTCGTGGATTTGGATGATCAGGCGGCTTTTCCACTTCTGGTGCAAAAGCTCGTTCTGCACGCGAATCATGGCAATTTTGATGATGTCCGCCGCGGAACCTTGCACGGGGGAATTGATGGCGATGCGCTCGGCTTCCCCGCGCACCGACGGATTCTTGGCATCCAGGCCACGCACGTTTCGGATTCTCCCCAGAAGCGTGCGCACGTACCCTTTTTTCTTGGCATTCTCCACCATGCTCTTCTGAAACGCCAACACCCCCGGGTAGGCAGCAAAGTAGCCATCGATGAACTTTTGGGCTTCCTTGCGACCGATCCCCAAGCGGTTGGAAAGGCCAAACGCGGAGATGCCGTAAATGATGGAGAAATTGATGGTTTTCCCCACCGATCGGCTGGCATCGTCCACCTCCGAAAGGGGGATGCCAAAGATGCGCGAAGCGGTGAGCGTGTGCACGTCCTTGCCGGAGGAGAACGCTTCCAAAAGCGAGGAATCCCCGGAAAGATGCGCCATCAGGCGCAGTTCGATCTGGGAGTAATCGGCACTGAGGATCTGCCAACCCTCCGTTTCTGCCCGGATCGCCGCGCGGATTTCCCGTCCCTCCTCTTCCTTCACGGGAAGGTTTTGCAAGTTCGGCTCGGAACTACTCAGCCGCCCGGTTGCGGTTCCCGTTTGGTGGAAGGAGGAATGCACCCTGCCGGTATGGGCATCGATAAGGCGGGGGATGGCATCCACGTAGGTGGATTTGAGCTTGGAGAACTTGCGGTACTCGAGGATCAACCGTGCCACCTCGAAGTCGTTGGCCAGGGTTTCCAACACAGCCTTGCCCGTGGCATAGTTCTTGCTTTTTGCGGTTCTGCCCTGGGCGGGCAGGCCCATTTTCTCGAACAGGATCCGGCCCAGCTGCACCGGGGAATTGAGGTTGAATTCTTCCCCGCACAGGGAAAACACCTCCGACTCCCGGCGTGCGATCTTTTCCTGGAAGCGTTCGGAAAGCTCCTTCAGGTAGCCCCGATCGAAGAAAACACCGGTGTGTTCCATCTGCAAAAGCACCCGCAGTACCGGCATTTCCACCATCTCCATGAGCGAAACAAGGGACAGCCGCTCGAGTTCCTCCTTGAGCAGAAGGTACAACCGCCAGCAAAAATCGGCATCCTCCGCCGAGTAGCGCGTGGCCGCCTGCACGGGAACCATCGAAAAGTCTTGCGCAAACGAATGTTCGCCCATTACCTCCTTGAACGACTGCATGGCGTACTGGAATTTCTCTTTCACCAGGCCATCCAGCCCATACCGCGAGCGTTCCGGGTCGCAAAGGTAGGCGGCAATCATCGTGTCGAAAGCCCGTTCGGGCAGGTCGAATCCCCGGGCCATCAGAACACCGAAATCGAATTTCAAGTTGTGCCCCACCACGATTTTCTCCCCAAGCAGTTCCACCAGCTGCGCCAGGCGATCCGGGGGGTTGTTCGCGCACTGCTGGTCCCCCGTGTGTGCAAAGGGAAGGTAGTATGCCTTCCCGGCCGAACAGCACAACGAAACGCCGCAAATGTGCGCTTCGCGCGGGTTCAACGAATCGGTTTCCAAGTCGAACGCCACGGCTTCTTGGGGCTGCAATTCTTCCAAGAGAGCCTGAAATTCGCTGGCAGAACTCACCGTACGGTAATCCAGGTCTTTGGCGGTTTCGTAACCTCCCAGCGCTTCGCCTGCATCTGCACCCGGCGAAGGGGCAGAGGGCTCCTGGGAGACGGGCAGCTTTTGGAGCTCCCCGAGCATGCTCCGGAATTCGAGCACCTGGAAGAGCTGCGCGATCCGTTCCAGCACGGGTCCCTTGTACCGAAAATCCTGCAGCATCCCTTCAAAGGGAACTTGCTTGTGCAGCGCCACCAACTTCTTGCTCAGGAAGGCCATTTGCTTGCCCTCTTCCAACTTCTTTTGGAAGGAAGGTTTCACCGCCGAAAGGTTTCGGTACATGCCTTCGAGGGTTTGGAACTCCGCCAGGAGCGTTTCGGCGGTTTTTTTCCCCACGCCTTTCACCCCGGGAATGTTGTCGGAAGGGTCGCCCACCAGCGCCAGGTAGTCGTTCATCTGCCCGGGGGTCACCCCGTACTTTTCCTGCACTTGTTCCGGGGTGTACCGCTTGAGTTCCGCGACACCCGTCTCCGGGCGCAACATTTCCACCTTATCATCCACCAGCTGCAGCAAATCCTTGTCGCTGGAAATCACGTACAGCGTATCTACCTCCTCGCGAAACGTGCGCACGAAGGTGGCGATCAGGTCATCGGCCTCGAAATCTTGCTGGGAGCGCACCGGTATGCCAAAACCCTCCACCAGCTCCTGTACCAGGGCCATTTGCTCCTTCAACGCTTCGGGTGTCTCGGGGCGATGTGCCTTGTAGCTTTCCAAGAGGCGCGTGCGAAAAGTGGTCCTCCCCCGGTCCATGAAAAAGGCCACGTAATCCCCGGGCTGGAAATATTCCTGTGCAAGCCGCAGCAGCGTGCGAGAAAGCCCGAAAAGTGCATTCACGGGTTTTCCACTGGAAGTCGTCAATTCCCTGATCGCAAAAAAGGCGCGGTACACCAGGCCCGTGCCATCCAGTAAAAAGAAACGGCTCAACCTATCCCACCTCGATGGAAGCCCTGGAAAGGTTCCGGTTGCCGATGACGTTTTTCATCACGCATTGAATATCCAGGTGCTTGTTGTGTTCGCGGATCACCACGGAAGACAACTCTTGGCGGTGCACGAAACGCTTGATGTCGCGCTTTCCACCGCGTTCGATCACCTTCCGCCAGGTGCCGGTGTTGATGTAGAACTTGTTGTCCCCGTTGGAAGGGAAAACGAAGTTGTCGAACTTGTGCCGATGCGCGAACAGCAAACCGTGAAGTCTCCCGTAGTCGATTTGCGGCATTTCGCAGAAACCCCAGAAATCCGATTCGGTGAACCGCTTCTTGGGATTATCCTTTCCATGGATCAAGATGGACTGGGCTTTTCGCCGCATGTAATCGGTCCGTTTGAGTGCGCGCAACTTGGAAATCATCAGGATGATGAAGCGACCCAGGCGAATACCCCCCATTTTGTTGATGAAGAGGTTGGAAACACGGTGCGCCTTGGGATAATTGCTTTTCATCCACTGCCGCGCATACACGGTGCGCAGCATCTTGATCAATTCTCCCACCCACATTTGCATCAAATTGATGCTCAAGTCGTAGGTTTCCATCACGTATTCGATCCAGTCGAAAATATCGATGTTTGGCCGCACGTCGTCGTAATCGCGGGGAATGCTTTCGGGGAAGTCACCGTTCACCAGTTTTTCCCGGAAATTGACCATCATGTAGCGGGTCATGAAATCCCCGATGGGGGGAACGATTTGCCCCGTTTTCCGGTCTTTCCCGAAACGGTTGGCGGGGTCGAAATTGCTGCCGTGGTACGCGAAAACACCCCATTCGCGATCGTAGAAGTAGGGGGCAAATTCTACCTGGTCGCCGTCCACCAACAACTCGCGGAACCGATCGCGGAGCTTTTCCTTGCGCAGGAAGTAGTAGTCGTGGTTGCCGATCACGTAGCAGATGCGGTTGCCACGGAGGAACTTGCGCAACGCGTGGAACACCTTGGGGTGGTTTGCCGCGATGTCATCGATCACCCTTTCGTCGATCTTTTCGAGCACTTCGTCAAAGGAAACCAGGCCAATCTCTTTCACCACACGTGTTTCCACGAGTTCCAGCGCGTCACCCAAAATCACGAGTTCGGTTTGCTTTCCGGATGCCATCAGCTCTTCCAGCAGCTCCACCAGGTCCGTATCGAAAGTAAAATTGTCGTCCAAGAACCCATCGCCCATGTGTAGATCACTGATAAAAACCCTTTGCATCCCTTTTCCTCCAAGAAAAAAGCAAGCACCGCCAAAGCGCAGCCGCGAGTATGGTTTCTATTATAGCATTTTTGGCAAGGGCGCGAACGGAAAAGCGGGGAAGCATTCCCTGCGTGCACGAAAAAAAAACCGGGGTTTCCCCCGGCCTTGTTTATGCAGGTTCCAGTGTACAAACACCTGCAACTTCCTTCTTTTCCTGCTTCTTCACAATCAGGCGTGCTTCTTTTGCGTTGGCAGCTTTCACAACCATGGTCTTGAGCCTTCCATGGTCCAGAACTTCCACACGGAAAAATCTCATGGACACACCCCCTCACAAGAATCGAAGTCGTACGATTATTATAGACGAAAACATCTCCGGAATCGTTGCATGTTCGTGGGACATTACCATCCGAACCGCATTTCGCTCCCCATTCGCTTGCGCCACGCTGCTCCAGATGGGGCTTTGTGGGGTGCGCCATTTCCGAGGGAAAAGGGGAAGAGGCTGCTGTTATTTTCGCGGTTTGTTTTTCGTCAATTGGGTTAGATAACGCAAACCAAAAAGGAGGAACGTGTATGCTCGAAAAGAAGATGGAAAAGGAACTCAACAAGCAAATCAATGAAGAACTCTTCTCCGCGTACCTTTACCAGGCGATGGCGGCGCATTTTGACAATAACAACCTTCCGGGTTTTGCCAAGTGGATGGAGATACAGGCCGCCGAAGAAGTGCACCACGCCAAGAAGTTTTACCATTACATCCTGGAAAAGGGTGGAAAGGTGGAACTCGAGGCAATCCAGAAGCCTCCCATGGAATGGGAATCGCCTTTAGAGGCATTGAAAGCGGCATACAAGCACGAAGTACACATCACGCAGAGGATTTACACCCTGTTGGAAACCGCGCGTGAACTCAAGGATTATTCCACGGAAGTCATGTTGCACTGGTTCATCAACGAACAGGTGGAAGAGGAAGCATCCGCGGACCAAATCGTCCAAATGCTCAAACGTGTGGGCGGGGAGAAAAATGGACTGATGATGGTCGATCGAGAGATGGCCAAGCGCGGATCCAAGTAAGCAACCCCGTGTGGCAAAACCAGGAAGGCTTTTGGCCTTCCTGGTTTACATTTCGGGCGGCACCAGCAGCGAGAAAGCATGGGAACGATCGAACGAACTGCCTGATACCGGAATGCCAGGAGGTCCCTGCCTCCTCTTGAATTCGTTTTTCCGCAGCAAACCCAGCACCTTGTCCACGACCTCTTCTTCATACCCCCTGTGTAACAACTGCAAACGGTCCCATCCCTGGTCCAGTACATGCCCCAGAATTTCATCCAGAATCGTGTAGGGCGGTAAACTGTCTTCGTCCTTTTGCCCCGGTGCAAGTTCGGCGGAGGGGGCTTTCTGGAAGGTGTTCTCCGGGATCCAATCGCCTTTCCCCACTTTGTTCGCGTAGCGTGCCAGTCGGTACACCTGCCCCTTGAAAAGGTCCTTGAGGGGAGCCAATGCCCCCACCGTGTCACCGTACAGCGTGGAATACCCCATGGCCACCTCGCTCTTGTTCCCGGTCGCCAGCACCAGGCACTGGTGGTGGTTGGCAAAGGCCATCAAAAGGTTCCCGCGAATGCGCGCCTGTAGGTTCTGCTGTGTCAGGGAAAACGCTTCCACCGAAAAGGCGGGCAACAAGGCCTGGTGGTATTCTTCCAGAACGGAAGCGATGGGCAACGTGAAGGTGCGTATCCCAAGGTTTTCCGCCAAATGCAGGGCATCGGAAACGCTACCCGGGGAACTGAACGTGGAGGGCATCAAAAGGCCAAAGACGTTTTGCTTGCCCAGGGCAAAAGTGGCAAGCGTTGCCACCAACGCGGAATCGATTCCACCACTCAGTCCCAAAACCACGCGTTGGAAACCCGAGTGCACCACGAAATCGCGAATTCCCCGTACCAACGCGGAAAACTGGAAGCCTTCCACGCAATCGGGAAGCTTGGCCATTCCCGAAAACGCGGGGACGTTTTCTCGTTTTTCCGGGCGTGGAAATGGCGGAAGCTGCAGCAGCTGGGGAGGAGCACACGCTCCGCAACTGGAACCATCCCCGCGAAGCTTTGCTTGCAAAGTGGACAGGGGTTCTACGAACACCTCGGAAACAAGGAAATCTTCCACGAATGGCTTCGCGCAGGCCAGCACTTCGCCGGAAGAATCCTGTACCATGCTCATTCCCGTGAATACCCCCTCTTCCGCCCCTCCGCCAAGGTTCGCGAAAACGCGGGGAAGGGGCAAACCGCTTGTTTCCGGGTTCCACCACGATGGAAGCTGGGGCAAGCCTCCCCCGTATTTCTTTGCGGCAAGCGTGATTTCCAGGTTTGCAAGCGGGTACGGCGGGGGGGAAAACACAATAGCCGGCGCTTCGTTTCGCACTTGCACATGCGCAACCATCTCGCCACGGGAAAACAGCAAAGACCGTGGATCCGTCAAACAAACCGAGCCGTCGTGTACCAGGAATACGCGTTCGAAGGGGGAATGCCCCGGTAGGCAAAAACCCAGGGTGCTGAACACCATCGCGGTATTCTTCCCCGAACTTTCGGACAAAAGCTGCGTGAATGCCTTCTGGTGGCTCTGGAAAAAGCCGAAATCCTCCAACCAGGAGGGGTGGCAGGTTCCCGTCAACGGCCAGCGGGGAAAAACGAGCAATTCGCAGTTCTGCTCCTGGGCTTTTCGCAATGCACAAAGCATTTGCTGCAGGTTTTTCGTCACGTTTCCCGGACAGGGACACACCTGGCTTGTTGCAACACGGACCACGAGTTCCATTTCGTTCCTCCTTCGGGGATAACCCCACTGGATTTCCCGTGGTATAATCGGTCAAACCAAGGAAAAGGTGAAAAAATGCATATTTTGATCACGAACGATGATGGGATCCAATCTCCGGGAATACATGTTCTGCGTGACGCGCTGCAACAAGGGGGCCACGAGGTAGAGGTGATTGCCCCCGACATGGAGCGCAGTGCCATTGGGCACGCCATCACCCTCCGAAAACCCATTTGGGCCAAGAAAACCTACCGTGACGGGGAGTATTTCGGGTACGAAACCAGCGGCACCCCAGCCGACTGCGTGAAGCTCGGGATTCTCCAAATCTGTACGAAGCCCATCGACCTGGTGGTTTCGGGAATCAACCTGGGGGCAAACATCGGTTCGGACATCCCCTATTCCGGCACGGTGTCCGGGGCACTGGAAGGGGCAATCATGGGGTACCCCGCGATCGCGATTTCCAGCGTGAATCCCGCGGAGCCTTACTTCCCCACGGCGGGTCGTGTGCTCGTGGAGTTCTTGAAGCAGTTTGACCCCAAGAAGATCCCGAAGTTCGGCGCACTGAACATCAATGTTCCCTCGCTGCCTTTCCACGAGATTCAAGGCATGAAATGGACATTGCAGGGTGCCAAGCGTTTCGACGATTACTTCGAGGAACGCAAGGACCCGTACGGGAATGCCTACTACTGGCTGATGGGAAGCTACCTGGAAGAAATCGAAGACCCCAAGAACGACGATTGGGCGGTCTCGCACGGCTTCGTTTCGGTGACTCCATTGAGCGTTTTCATGACGGACATGATGGCTTTCAAGGAGTTCGACAAGCTGTATCCCAGCCAGGATTTCTTCCCGGGCGAAACGCTGTGAATTTTTTTCGAAAGGAGCTTCTTCTTGGAATTTAAATTGCGGTATTTCGGAGACCCGGTTCTCCGCAAAAAATCGGACGAGATCGACCTTTTTGACCCGGAACTCGGCGAACTGGCCGAGGAGCTGGTGCGGCTGATGTACATTTACGATGGAGCGGGGCTTGCAGCGCCCCAAATCGGCCTTTCCACGCGCATCTTTGCCATGGATGACGGTTCTGAGAAGGGGTTACGCGTGGTGGTGAATCCCCGGATCCTGGAAAAGAGCGAGAACATGCAGATCCTCGAGGAAGGTTGCCTGAGCTTGCCGGATATCTTTGAAAAGGTACCCCGCGCCGAAACGGTGCGCGTGGAATACCAGGATGTCCACGGACAAAAGCATTCCGAAACGTTGAGTGGATACGCGTCCACCATCTTCCAGCACGAAACCGACCACTTGGATGGTGTGTTGTTCATTGACTACCTTGGGGTTTCCAAAAGGAGGCTGCTGGGCAAAAAACTGCGGGAAATCAAAAAAATGGCGGCAAGGGTGCTCCGCTAAGCATGGGAACGCATCTTGCCGAACGCTTGGTCTTCCTTGGCACTCCCCTTTTCGCGGCACGGCACTTGGAATTCTTGCTCCAGAAGGGCATTTCTTTTGCCGGGGTCTTTTGCCAGCCCGACCGTCTTTCCGGAAGGGGGAAGAAGAAAACCCCTCCTCCAGTGAAGACCCTCGCCCAACGCTGGGAGATCCCCGTCTTCCAACCGGAATCCATCAACGAACCGGAAGCGGTTCAAGCACTGGAACAACTGCGCCCGGATCGGATCGTGGTGGTAGCGTACGGGCAAATCCTGCGCAAACGGGTGCGGATGTTGCCCGAAAAGGGACTGGTGAACGTGCATGCTTCCCTTCTTCCCGCGTACCGTGGCGCTGCCCCGCTGCATCGTGCGCTGCTGTCCGGGGAAAAGCGCACGGGGATTTCGCTGATGAAAATCACCGCGGGAATGGACAGCGGCCCCTTTTTCTGGCGCAAGGCCATCGCTGTTCCCCCGCTGTGCACCTTGGGGACACTGGAAGAAAAGCTGGTCGATCTGGGTAGCCATATGCTCTGGGAATTCTTGCAAGACCCCCTTTTCTTTTCGGAAACCCCACAACCGGAGGGGCAAGCCAGCCTGGCCCCCAAAGTGCAAAAAGAAGACCTGTTGCTTCGCTGGACGCAAAGTGCACCCCAGGTCGCCAATCGCATCCGAGCATTCGATCCGGAGCCAGGTTGCCTTACCGCCATCCATGGGCAAGTCGTGAAGCTTTTCGGGGTGAAAGGATGGTTGCTCGACGCGACCCCCTACGCACCCGGAACGATTGTCCGTGTGGAAAAGCAAGGTGCCTGGGTTTGCTGTGCCAATGGCATGGTGCTCGTGGAACGCATCCAATTCCCGTCGAAGAAACCCGTGTTCTTCTTCCAGGCCCAAGGAAGTGGCAAAATCGCACCCGGGCAGTGCTTGGAAAGCCTGGAGGCATAAGGGGTATGCAGCTGAGTTTCTCCAAGTTGACCACGTTCGAGCAATGCCCCGCGCGCTTCGCGTTCGCGTACATCCGGCAAATCCCCAAGAAGAAAAGCAGTGCCCTCTTCCTGGGAGAGGTGGTGCACAGCACGTTGGAGCAGGTATTCCAGGATCAGTTGCCGGGTTCCATGCCCCTATTTTCGCAGCAGCACCTGCAACAACTGTTCCGTGAAACATGGAAACAGAAACGAAACCTGTACCGTTCGCGCGACGAGCTGGAAATGCCCCTGGAAGAAGAGATCTCCGCGGGAAAACGGGGGTTGCAAATGCTGGAGCACTTTTCCCAGAGCCCCTTTTTCTTCGCGCCCCGGGAAATTGAGTCTTTTTTCGCGGTTTCGATGGACGAGCAAACGGTTTTCGTGGGTCGGGTGGACCGTGTGGATGAGCAGCAGGGGATCGCGCGGGTGGTGGATTACAAGACGGGGAAGTACTCCCCTTCCTACGTCAACCACTTCCAGCTCCAGGTCTATGCCTGGTTGCTCCAACGCAACGGCATCCAGGTGCAGCAAGCCGCGTACTACTTCCTGGAGGAGAACCAGGTTTCTTCCATCGAGGTGGATTCTTTCTTGCTGGAGCAAACCGCGGAAGAATTGGAGGAAAGGGTGCAGAATATGGTCCGTTTCTTGGAAACGCAACCGTTGCTTCCCACACCCAATCGCCTCTGCGGATGGTGCGAGTACCGTGATATCTGCCCAGCACATGCGGGGTGAGGCTACATGAAGAGCCTGGTTTTGATTGGCTCCACCGGTTCTATCGGCACACGCACACTCCAAGTGCTCCGCAGTATGAACCGGGAGCAAGAACAAATCCGCTTGGTAGGATTGGCCGCGCGCTCCAATCCCCTGTTCTTGCAGCAACTGCTCGAGTGGAAACCCCGGGGTATTTCGTTCGCCAAACCCGTGGATGTCCCCTGGGAGCACCGCTTTTTCGCCGATCCGGTTGCGATGTTGGAAGCCTTGCAACCCGATATTTGCCTGGTAGCTTCCTCCGGGGGTGAAAGCCTGCGCTTTACGCTGAAGGCACTGGAGGTTTGCTCCCGCGTGGCGCTGGCCAACAAGGAATCGCTGGTTCTGGCGGGGAAACAGGTCATGCAGGCTGCACGGGAAAACCACTGCGAGCTGCTCCCGGTGGACAGTGAGCACAGCGGGTTGTTCCAGTTGCTGCAGGGAGAAGAACCCCAAAGCGTGCACAAATACATCATCACCGCTTCGGGCGGTGCTCTTCGCGGTTGGACGGAGCAGCAGAAAAAGCATGCTACCATCCACGACGTTCTCCAGCACCCCACTTGGAAGATGGGGGAAAAAATCACGGTGGATAGCGCCACCATGTGCAACAAGGGGCTGGAGGTCATCGAAGCCCATCACCTCTACGGGGCCAGTGCGCGGCAAATCGAGGTTTTCTTGAGCAGCAGTAGCTACGTGCACGCTGCGCTCCAGATGCAGGATGGCGTGTTCAAGGTGCACGCCGGGCCTCCGGACATGCGCATCCCCATCGCGTATGCGCTGTCCTTTCCCCACCGGCAGTACCTTCCGGAATGGGGGGGGAACGAAGGCTTACACGTGGAAGGCTTGTTGCTGGAAAAACTGGAATTGTCCACGCAACCCGCGCTGGAACTGGCTTTTGAGATCCTGGAGCAACCGAATGCGTTGCACGTGGCCTACAATGCGGCCAACGAAGCGGCCGTGCATCTTTTCCTTTCGGGGAAGATCCACTTCCCGGACATTTTCGCCATCGTGTCCCGAGAGGTGCACCAGGCTCCTGTCCGAGAAATGGCGGATCCCGAAGCCATCTTGGAATGGCATCGAAGAATCAAGCAGAAAATATGGGAAAGATAATCCCAGTACATTTTGGAAGGGGGACAAGAACGTGAAAGTGATTTTGCTCAAGGATGCGGAAAAAATTGGAAAGAAAGGGGAAGTCAAGCAGGTATCGGATGGCTATGCCCGCAATTTCTTGATTCCGCGTGGCATCGCGGCGGAGGCCAGCGATGGGATCGTCAAGGAATTCCAGAATATCAAGAAGGTCAAGACGCAGCACGAGGAGCACCGCAAGCAGGAAAGCCAGGAGAAATTGGAAAAGTTGATGAAGAATTTCTTCGTGATCCAGGTGAAAGCGGGCGAGAAAAACAAGCTGTACGGTTCCATCACCGCGGCGGACATTGCCCAGGAGTTGGAAGATTTCTTGGGGGAAAAGGTAGACAAGAGATGGATCTCCGTGAAGTCTCCCATCAAGGAACTGGGCACTTACGATATTCCGGTGAAATTCCCGGGCAACGTCAAGGGCACCTTGAAAGTAAAATTGGAAAAGAAATAACATAACACCCGCATCGGATCGGGTACCTCGGAGTTGATCACTTGAAAATCATTGCCTTCTCGAAAGCCATGTATTCCACGTGGGCGTACTACGCCCCGGATCGTATCCTCTTCGATTGCGGTGAAGGGATCAGCACATTGTTGACCAACAAGGTGTTTGCGGTGCAAAAAATCTTCCTCAGCCATAGCCACGCCGACCACATTTCCGGGCTTTGGGGTTTCCTCAACACCCGGAACAGTGCCATGGGGGAACGCGAAAAACCTCTGGAGATTTACTACCCCTCGGGTTCTCGCACCATTCGCAAGTACCTGGATTTCATCCTGGATTCCCGCTCAAAGATGCGCTACGACCTCTCCATTTGCGAAATCGACAGCAGTTTCCAACTGCCCCTGGAATCCTCGCGGAACCTGCGTTCGATTCGTGCGTTCGAAACGGAGCACATGGAAGGCGAAAAAACCCTGGGCTTCCAGGTGTTCGAGCAGCGCAAGTGCCTGAAACCCGAGTTCGCGGCGCTGAACCAGAGGGAAATCCGAAACCTGGTGCTGCAAAACGGACGGGATGCCGTGACGGGGCAGTACGAGCAGAACCTCTTTACCTTCAGTGGGGATGGTCTTCCCCTTGCGAGCAACGTGATGCAAAACACCGATCTGCTTTTCCATGAAGCCACCTTCCTGGACCGGCAAGATATCCGCGGGGAAACCCACACCGTTTTGGAAGACCTACTGGAGAACGTGCTGGAAGCAAAACCCAAGAAGTTGATCGTCTACCACATCTCCAGCCGGTACAACCCGGGACTCAAGAGTTTCATGAAGAAAGTGGAAAAGCTTCTTTTGGCCTCTGGAATCGGTTTCGATTACGTGCGCCCGGGAAAAATTTGTTTCTTTTAGTGAGGAAGTGAGAGCATGCCATGTACAGAAAAAGAAATCTTAGAAATCATGACCGCCCCGGATTACCGTCCGATGCTTTTGAAGGAGCTGTACAAGAAGTGTAACGCCTATTCCAAGTTGGAGCGCAAGGATCTCCGGGAGCTCCTCAAAGCCTTGCAAACCCGCGGGCGCATCGCCAAGGATGCGCGGAACCGTTACCTCATCCCCGCGCAAGACCAACCGGTTGGGCGCATCGAATTCGTGCGAAGCGGAAACATGGGGTTCGTGAAAACCCCGGATGGCAACGAGTACGTGGTTTTCATCGAGAACGCGAAAAGCGCAATGCACCGTGACCTTGTGCAGATCAAACCCACGGGTTTCTTCAAGGAATGGAAGCGCGCCAACGTGGTCAAAATCCTGGAGAGAAACCTGAGTAAGGTTGCGGGGGTGTTGGTGCGCGAGGGCAAGTTGCACTACGTGGTGCCCGACGACCGCCGGATCAACCTTCGTTTCGCAGTACCCATTCGCAACCAAGCCGACCTGAAAGGCGCTACTCCCGGGGAGAAGGTGATCGCGCAAATCACCCGTTACCCCTCTCCCGGATCGTACCCCACGGTTGCCATCACCCAGGCATTGGGTGCCATCGACGATCCCGCGGTGCACTTACCCTCCGTGATCGTTAAGCATTCGCTGCCATTCCCGGATGAATTCCCGCCCAGCGTTTCCCAGGAAGTGCCTTCGGTTCCCGGCAAGGTACGCCCCATGGAAAAGAAAGGCCGAAAAGATTACACGAACCTTTTGACGTTCACCATCGACGGGGAAGACGCCAAGGATTTCGACGATGCGGTCTCCCTGGAGCTCTTGGAGAACGGGAATTATATGCTGTACGTGCACATCGCGGACGTGGGGCATTACGTGACGGAGAACTCCGCCATCGACCTCGAGGCGCGCAAGCGGGCAACCAGCACCTACCTCGTGAACACCGTCATTCCCATGCTTCCCTTCGAGCTTTCCAGCGGGATTTGCTCGCTCAAGCAGGGCTGCAACCGGTTGGTCGTAACGCTGGAAATGGAAATCGATCCGCATGGGGAACTGGTGGATTTCCGCGCCAAGGAAGGCATGATCCGGAGTCGCCGCCGGCTCACCTATCGCCTGGTGAACCAGTTCCTGGAGGAGAAAAAAGCTTCGGCCCGCCGTAGCCTCAACAAGACGCCCGGATTGCTCACGTGCCTGGAAAAGATGGAGGAATTGGCCCAAATCCTCCGCCAGAACCGCAAGAAGAGGGGGGCCATCATTGAAATCGAAAGCGGGGAAGTGGAGGTGGTTCTCGACGAGAAGGGGCACACCAAGCAACTCATTCCGCGCAAGCGCAACATCTCGGAGTCCATCATCGAAGAGTTCATGATCCGCGCCAACGAGGTTGTGGCACAGCTTTTCTTTGATGCCCAAATCCCCTTTATCTACCGTATCCACGAGCAACCCGACCCGGAAACCTTGAGCCAGCTCAAACAGTACATCCGTGCGCTGGGAATCGAGCAGAAGGTGCCGCAGACATTGAATTCCTTCCACATTCAAAAGCTGCTGGAAGGCTTGAAAGAGCATCCCTTGCGCAACAGCGTGGAGCGGTTGGTGGTGCGGTCCATGAAGCGGGCGGTGTACCACGAAACCAACATCGGGCATTACGGTTTGGCCTCCGAAGCATACACGCACTTCACATCACCGATCCGCAGGTATCCCGACCTGGTCGTGCACCGCTTGCTCAAGGAATACCTGCACGGCGAGATCTTCGAAAACGAGCGCAACAAGGAATGGGAGGCCATTCTTCCTTCCATCGCCCGCGATTGCTCCCGTCGCGAAAGGGTTTCCAACGAGGCGGAATGGGACTTGATCGCCCTGAAGAAGGTGGATTACGTCTCGCGCAACCTTTCGGAAATCTTCCAAGTGGTGATCACCAACGTCAGCAAGTTTGGCCTTTTCGTGGAAATCCCCGAGATTTCCGTACCGGGCTTGGTGCATATCTCCACGCTCAACGATTTCTACATCTACGACGAGCAACGGAACATGTTGGTGGGGGAAAGGACCAAGAACATCTTCAAGTTGGGGGATATCCTGAAAACCCGGGTAAAAGACATCGATTTCGTGCGGGGAGAAATCGACTTTGAGCTCGTCGACTGATTCGAAGATTGGCTTGGCGCTGGGCGCAGGAGGTGCCCGGGGGTTCGCCCATCTCATCGTGTTGCAGAAACTCCAGGAGCTCGACAGAACCCCCTCGGTGATCACCGGTTCGAGCATGGGCTCGGTGATTGGAGCTGCGTATGCCTTGACCATGAACACCCGCGTGGTGGAGAAGATGATCCACCATTTCGTGCGGAAGCTCTCCCCGCAAATCCAAACCCTGGTCAAACGGCTCGAGGGAAAGGGCTCCTGGTCTGATCAACTGGACATGGCGCTGAAAACCCTCACGCGCACTTCCTCGCTCGAAGCGGACACGCTCTACAGCATGTTGACGGAAGTCTTTGGGAAGGCACGTTTTTCCGATACCAAGGTGCCGTTCGGGGTGGTGGCAACGGACTTGGAAAAGGGGGTTACCGAGTTCATCGATTCGGGTTTCCTCGTGGATGCAGTGTGTGCCTCCTCCACGGTGCCCGGTGCCTTTCCCCCCGTGCGACTGGGGGGGACGCAATTCGTGGATGGCGGTGTGCTACGCGTGGTTCCCGTGTTCGAAGCCTACCAGCTGGGAGCGGATCGTGTGATCGGCGTGGACGTGGGGGACCGCCCCGTGCAGCAAGAATTTGCCAGTTCGTTGGAAATCATTTCCTACCTCAACGCGATCAAGGAAAAAAGGATCCTGGAATCCGACCTGGGTGGGGCATCGTTTCGCATTTTTTTCGATTCCCTTTCCTTACCCTGGTACCGCTTTGACCAATCCATCGAGATCCTGCAAAAAGCACGAACCCATTTCGAAACGTACTACGCAAAGGAGTTGGAACGATTCGTAACCGACCATACACCCTCTACTTGAACGGAAATTCGTTGTCGGCCATACGGCAGTTGGGCGCTGCGCGCGCCTTGTTCGAAAACCTGGGAAAACCCCTCCGGATTGCCACCACCGGGGTGGGAACCCTGGTGGGTACATTCTTGGGTTTCCAGGGTTTGGATGCCGCTTCCCGCTTTTTTTCGGAGCATTTTTCCACCTTCCTGGGCTTCTTGGACGTCAGCATTTTCTCGCGCCCGCAAAATTTCATGGAGAAGGGAACCCGTTTCCTGGCGGATTTTGCCACGCTGGTTCGGGCTTCCTCTTCCACCGGGAAACGGATTTTCGTGAACAGCCAACAGTTTTTCGCCTACCTTTCCGACCAGTTCTCTTTCCTGGAGGAAAAAGCGGGTGACATACCGGTGTTCGCCTCGGTGTTCGACATCCACTCCGAGTCCATGCAGTGGCGGCAGATCCACAAACCCTCCGACCTGCGCGCGCCGTTGGCCATCGTGCCCTACATCGAACCCTGCACGCAGGGGAAGAAGGTGTTCGTGAGCACGCAATCTTTCCAAGGAGTTTGCCCACGCTTTCCGGAGGAAAAGGAAATCAGCTTGCATCTATGCCTGGACAGTACCTCGGAGAAAGATTTCTTGGGGAGTGCTTCGTCCTTTGAAATCTTGCTCTCCTGCGACAAGATGCGCACCCAAGAACTCAAGCGAAGGGCGCTCAGCGGTTTCGACCGCGTGATCAACCTTTGGGAGCCATCCTCTTCGGAAGATGCGCGCTTTATTTCCCTTTTCCAGCAAGGGTTCGTGCAGGCGAGCGTGCAAGTACACAAGTGGAAAAAGCAGAACCTGTTCCTGTGAGGAGTCAGCAAAATGCGCATTCAAATCGTACCCTTCTTTTTCCCGGGAATCCCTGTTCCATCCACGCGCTACGACGCGGCGTTCTTGTTTGACCTGTACCGTGCCACGAGCACCATGGTGGTGCTCTCGGAAAAAGGTGCCGCGCAGATTTTCGCCAGCGATTCGCTGGAAGTAGCGCGCGAAACGAAGAGACGAGACCCCACGTGCTTTTTATGCGGGGAGCGAAACGGCAAGCCCCCCGAAGGCTTCGATGCGGGGAATTCCCCCGTGGAAATGTTTTCGCTCGCGCTGCAGCCGCGCAAAGTGGTGATGACCACCTCCAACGGAACCCGGTGCTTGCTGGCTTTCCAAGGGTCCTCCCCCGTTTTCCTTGCGGCCTCCTTGCTCAACGTGGAGGCCTGCCGGCAAAAAATCTTGCAGGCCGGGTGGCAAACACTTCTGTTCCTTTGCGCCGGGACAGGGGGAGAGTTTTCGCTGGAAGATTTCGCGGGGTGCAGTTTGTTGGCCCATTCGCTCCGGGATGCGCTACAGCCCCCTTTTTCCGACACGCTCAGCGCTTCCCTTTTGCTGGGAGAGAGCCTTTGGCGCGGGGAAAACTGGAAGCAAACCTTGCAACACACCGACCATGCCCGTCGGCTCCAACGCGATGGCATGCAAACAGATGTGGCGTTCATCTTGGACCATTTCAACGCTTTTTCCAGCGTTCCCACCATCCGGACCCTGGAAAACCCAAACCACTGGGTTCCGGGTTGACGAAAAAAAGATAATGTGGTAGAATATCGCGCAGCCGTGCGTTGCAGGAGTAGCTTCAGCCGGTAGAGCGCCGCCTTGGTAAGGCGGAGGTCATGGGTTCGAGTCCCATCTCCTGCTCCAGTCGAGAACCCCCTGGTTAGGGGGTTTTTTCGTTCGCCAACTTTTCCCGGGGAGGCCCATTTGCATTCTGGAGTCGTATCTTTCATCGGAAAGCCCAATGTCGGCAAATCCAGCTTGGTAAACGCCCTAATGGGGCAGAAGCTTCTGATCGTTTCGGACAAGCCCCAAACCACGTGGCACCGTGTCAACTGCGTGTGGACCCAGGGGGAAACCCAGGTGGTGTTTTCCGATACCCCGGGGCTGCACAAGCCGTTGGACACCATGGGCCGCTTCATGGTGAAAGCAGCTCTGGGTGCACTGGAAGGTGTGGACCTCGTTTTGTGGGTGATGGATGCCGCACGGGGGATCTCCGGGGCGGAGGACTACATCTCGCGCAACGTTTCCGGGTACCATGGTCCGCTGTTCCTCGTGCTCAACAAGATCGATCTCGTGGAACCCAGCTTGGTGCAACAGCGCAAGCAGCAAGCAATGGAACGCTTCTCTCCCACGCAGGTGCTGCTCACTTCCACGCGCACCGGCGAAGGCATGGAAGAGCTGCGCCAGGGCATCTTGGAAAAGATTCCTTCCGGGCCCTTCCTATACGACCCCGACACGCTCGTGGACAAAAGCGCGCGTTTCCTGGTAGCGGAAATCATCCGCGAGAAAGTGTTCTGGTTCACGCAACAGGAACTTCCCTACCAGACGGCCGTGCACGTGGAGCACCTTTCCACGGGTCCGGACGGAAAAATCCAGGTACGCGCGGAGATCTTCGTGAACCGCAAGAGCCAAAAAGGCATGCTGATTGGCAAGCAGGCGCAGCTGATCCGGAAAATCCGCCTTGCGGCCCAAAAGGGAATACAGTACCTTTTCGACCAACCCTGCAAATTGGAGTTGTACGTTCGGGTGAAAGAACGTTGGACCGAGAAGAAGGGGATACTGCAAACCGACTTGTACTTCGACGACGATCTTGGATGAAACCGCGACGGAAGGAGGAAACATGGCCCCCCGAGGATGGAACGTCTTGCTGCTCTTCTTGTTGCTGCTTTCTCCCACGTACATCGGGGCAGCTGCCGAACTGTTTTACACCTATTCCGAACTGGTGAACATGCAAAAACAGCCCGAAAAGTTGCAGGAAGCCTCGCGGGAATACGCCCGTTCGCTGGCATTTCACCCCGAATTGCTCATCTCCTCTTCCCACGCCGAACAGTTGGGCTGGCGCATTCACAAGAAGATTGCGCTGTCCGCGGAATTTTCGCTATCCGATCCCCTTTTCGTGGGAGTGCTGCGCGAATCCCCCGCGCAATTCCTGCAAGCCGTTCAAGACGCACCTGCCACGCAAACTTTCCAGGATTACCTTCCCCTTGTCCCCTTGCTGGATTTTTTGACAGAGGACTTCTCCAAGCTCTTGGATGCAGACCCCTTTTCGCTGGACTCCTTTCGCCCCTACTTCCCCATGTACCGGTTTCCCAACTACACCACCCTTCTTCCGGTGACCAACGAAACCATCAACGTCTTGGGCAAGGAACTGATCACGTTGCTGGAAATAGACCCCCAGGCCCTTCAAGACGATGACTACACCGAAATTTCCCGCTTTGGTGGCGAAAGGTTCCTGCGGAATTTTGAAACCCTTGTGCGCCCCTACCTCGCATTTGGAGACGAGCAGCAGTTCCGTGATTCCAGCCGATGGATGAACGTGTGCATGCGTTTTGCCCAAGGGCTTGACACGGAAAACTGGGCTTCGCGGATGGACCCGTGGATTTTGAAACGGTCCACGCAGGTGGACGCCTACTTCCGACTCAAGGATTCCCTGGACATTCTCTCCCGGCGCATCATCACCTCCAGCGACGAGGCGTTCCGCGCGTTGCTTCCCACCCTTGCCAGCTTGCTGGGTGAATACCAGGCAACCGATCTTCCCAAGGAAGTGTTGCAGAGAAAGGTCGAAGATGTCCTGAAGAACTTTTCCGATCGGCATTACGCCTTGGTGGAAAAGCAGCTTCCCGCTTCCAGCTACGCTTCCCTTTCCACCCTCCAACTCTCCCCGGCTACGCTGCAAAACTCCCTCAACCTTTTCCTGCAGCGCTTGGAGGGAAAACCCGATGCGCTGACCACACTCGGGGAGGGAAGCGTTTCTTCCTTTTCGCTGCAGCAAGTTCCCCTGTGGTTGTGGATCGCTCTTCCGTCGCTGCTGCTTTGCTGGCTCTTTTCGCGCAAGTTGCGCGCCTGGGTGTTCAGCCTGCTCCACCTGCAAAGTGCGGCTCTTTCCCATTACCGGAAGTTGTCCAACCGCCACCCGGAAAAGGTAGATTACCACATTCGGATCGCACAGCTCCTGGAGCAGTTGCACCGCGAAGAGGAAGCTGTGAAGGAATACCAGATCGCTTCGCGGCTGCTCGATTTCTCCGAAAGGGCGGGCAACCAGGGGAGGAACAAGTGAAGCTGGCCATCCTTTCGGGGATTCTGCTGGTGTGCTCCTTCTTCGGGCTACTGGGAGCCTACCGCTTCTTCCCCATCGATTACGTGCCGGAAATCAACCAGTATTCCCGGGAATACTCCCTCGATCCCTTTCTCCTGGCGGCCATGATCAAACTGGAGAGCAACTTCAACCCCTACGCCGTGTCCCATGCCAACTCCTATGGATTGATGCAACTTCTGCCTTCCACGGCAAACTGGCTCATGGAAAAGGTCCCGGTATCCAATTCCTGGCGAAATCCCAGTGCCAACTTGAAACTGGGTAGCTTCTACTTCCGCTACCTTTTGGACCAATTCGACGGAAACCTGGAACATGCCTTAACAGCCTACAACCAGGGCCAAGGAAACGTCTCGCGGTGGCTCGAAGAAGGGGAAACCGTACAAAGCAAGTACGCGGACCGTATCCTGCTGTACCGTTTCTTCTACCGGCTGTTGTATCCGCACCTTCTTCGGGTGCCGTGAACCGGTAATATCCAAGATTGGCCTTGCACGGCTTGTTCCCGGTTCGCTGCACGGCATAAGGGCAGCAAGGTCTGCGGGGCACCGTCCATTTCGGCCACCCCTCAAAAGTTTTGGCTTGCAGAAAGGAGAGAGAGGATAATGAACGCCACCGAAACCATCCAGAAAATCGAGGAGAAAATCCCCCTACACCTGCAGCTTTCCTTCGACCATAGCGGAATCCAATGCGGACCGTTTGCCGGGGAAGTGGGCAAAATCGGCCTTTGCCTGGATTTCACCCCCGCCGTGGTACGGGATGCGGCAAGACAGGGATGCCAGCTCCTGGTAGCCCACCATCCCCTGCTGTTCGACGGCATCCATCACGTGGACTTTTCCACGGGAAAGGGGGAAATGCTGCGTCTGGCGATGGAGAACCAAATCACGCTGTACGCCACGCACACACCCATGGATATCGTTCCCGGTGGACTCAACGATTACTGGGCACGGGAGCTGGGGCTTTCCGCGATTCGTCCGCTTCAGATCACGGGAAAAAGGAACTGGGTGAAAATCCAGTTTTTCGGCCCACTGTCGCACCGAGACCAGGTTCTCGAGGCCATCGCGCTTGGCGGCGGTGGAAAATGGGGAAATTACTCCGATTGCACGTTTTCGGTACAGGGAATCGGTTCCTTCAAACCCTTGGACCAGGCCAATCCCTACCTCGGGGAAAAGGGAAAACGCGCGTACGTGGAGGAATTCCGTATCGAAAGCATCCTTCCGGAAGACCAGGTAGATCACCTGGTCTCCATCGTCAAGCAAGTGCACCCGTACGAGGAAGTGGCGTACGATATCCTTCCCAACAAGAGCCTGGGGGAGGCATGGGGTGTTGGGCGCGTGGGTGTGCTTGCCCAACCCCGCGCCGTGGAAGAGATCGCGCAACACGTGGGGAAACTTTGCGGGGATCCGTTCGTGCAAATGGTGCTGCCCCCCAAGCGGGAGGTTTCCTCCCTGGCGATTTGCACGGGTTCCGGCAAGGATTTCCTGCACAGCCTTCCCCGAGACACCGAGTTGTACATCACCTCGGACCTGGGGTACCACGATTTGCAATGGGCCCGGGAACAGTCCCTGTCCATTTTGAACATTTCGCATTCGGGTTCGGAAGGAATGTTCTCCCGGGTTTTCCGCGCCTTTTTCCCCGAATGGCAGGAGCGTTTTTCGGAGTTCCACGACCCGATCTTTCAATACTGGCCGGTCACCACGCAACGAAGGTAAGCCAGTGTATGATATAATGAACGAGAAAAAAACCTTTTGAAATGGGGTGACAGAGTTGGTCTGGGTAATTCTTATCATCGTCATTGTCGTGGGTTTCGTTTTCTGGCTGATCGGCATGTACAACTCGCTGGTCCGAAAACGAAAACAGGTCCAAAACTCTTGGAGCCAGATCGATGTTCAGCTGAAACGCCGTTCCGACCTGATCCCAAACCTGGTGAACGCGGTCAAGGGCTACATGAAGTTCGAAAGTGAAACGCTGGAGAAAGTAATGGCGGCTCGTTCGCGAGCGTTGGGCGCCACCAACCAGAAAGAAAGAATGGAAGCAGAAGGCGAGGTATCCGGTTTCCTGGGACGCTTGCTGGCCGTGGTCGAAAACTACCCCGAGCTCAAGGCAAACCAAAATGTCATGTCGCTCCAGGAAGAATTGACCAACACGGAAAACAAGATCGCGTACTCGCGGCAGTTCTACAACGATATCACCATGAAGTACAACACTGCCATCGAGGTTTTCCCCGCCAATATCATCGCGGGCTGGTTCCATTTCGAACCCTTCGAATTTTTCAACATTCCGGAAACGGAAAAAGAAGCCCCGAAAGTAGACCTTTCTTTTTAACCAACGTACAAGCCGGGATCATTCCCGGCTTGTTTGCTTCTTCCCGTTTTTTTCCCTTCTTTTCCGAAGCAACCACAGCACGACCAACCCGGCCAGTATGCCGGCGTATCCCGCGATGCCATCCAGAAGCGTGGCGTGCCGGCGTGGAAGGGCTTGCTGCACCCATTCGATGAACAAAGGCAAAAGCAGCAACACAAAGCCCAGAACGACCCTGGTTTTCCCCCGGGGAAAGCTCCGCTGCCACAGCAGCAAACCGACGAAAAATGCCAAGAAATGCGCCACCTTGTCCACCCCGGGAAGCAGCAACACCGTACGCAACGCTCCGCCAGGCTCCAGGAAAGAGAAATACAGCACACCACTGATGTACAACAAGAAGACAATCATAGCCCGCACCTCGAAAAAAAACCGGGCCAACGGCCCGGTGGTGGTAGCTGGTAGAAGATCAATCCTTGCCTGGGTTCTTGAACTTGTAGCCCTTGCCCCGAACGGTCATGATGTACTTGGGATTGGAAGGATCTTCCTCGATCTTGGTGCGCAGCCTGCGGATGTGAACGTCCACCGTGCGCGTGTCGCCGTAGTAATCGTACCCCCAAAGGGTGTCCAGCAACACGTCACGCGAGTACACCTTCCCCTCGTTTTCCGCGAGGAAGCGCAGCAACTCGAATTCGAGCGGGGTAAGGTTCTTGGCTTCCCCACGCACCTTGATTTCGTACCGTTCCAGGTCGATCTCCAGGTCCTTCACGTTGATTTTCTTGGGTTTCTCCGTGGTCTGTTCCATGGAGCGCTGGATGCGGCGGAAAATGGCTTTTATTCTGGCTAACATTTCTCGGACGCTGAACGGTTTGGTAATGTAATCGTCTGCTCCGAGTTCCAACCCGAGGATCTTGTCAAACTCGTCGGTTTTGGCGGTCAAAAAGATGATGGGCTTGTTCTGGTGTTTCTCATGGGAGCGCAGTTTGCGCGTCAGGTCAAAACCATCCACGTCCGGAAGCATCACATCGATCACGAAAAGGTCGATGTCGTCGTCGTTGTCCGCGAAGTTCAATGCTTCTTCCGCGTTGTAGGCTTTCAAAACCTCGTAGCCATCTTTCTTCAGGTTGTAGCTCAGAAGCTCGACAATGGAAGGTTCATCGTCTACCACAAGGATTTTCTTTTTCATGCGACTCACTCCTTTCTGTTGTCCTCCAGGGCTATTTTAACATATTTACGAATCCCTTGCAAGTGTTACCAGCAATTCCAGCAATCAATTACAGTTAACAATCCATCGCTCCCTCCCATTTTCAGCGATTTTGCCCCCCAAAAACCCATTGCACATCCCGTTCCCAACCTTGTGGGCCACTCCCCTCCCTTTCCCCTTCGCTTGACTCCCACGGCGGCCAGAACTGCCTTTTGCCGCAAGAACATCCCCAAACTTTTCCCACACCCTTTTTCCCCATGGCGCGGAATTTGATATAATGGGGAAGAGTTGCTACGTATCTTGCCGTTTTTTCGAAAGGAGACTGTTTTGAACAGCCTTTTTATCCCAGCCGATTGCGAACAGAAGAAAAACCGCGTCCTGATCAACGGGCAATACGAGTCCATTTTCCTGCTGGATGGCAAGGAATTCCTTGGGCCCTTGGCCCCTTTTACGCTGAATCCGGTGCAAACGTGCTTCCGCCAATTTTACACCGGTGGAAACGCTGTTGTCGCCACCCCTACGGGAAGCGGAAAGACCGTCATCGCTTTCTTGGCCATTTTCCAAAATGCCCAACATCCCAAGCGCACGCTGTACCTCTCCCCCACGAGAGCCTTAGCGCGCCAGGTGTTCTCGGAACTCAAGAACCATCCCTTCAAAACCTACTTGCGCACGGGGGAAAACAAGATGGAAGTCAAGCCGGATTTCCAAGTGGTGGTGGCAACACCCGAGGCCTTCTTGGCTGCCCGCCATTCCAACGCCGGCTGGGTGTCCCAAGCGGAAATGGTGGTGGTGGACGAAGCCCACATGTTGATCCAAGGTGGGCGGGGGATCGTGTACGAGGAAGCCATCATCCACGCGAAAGCGGATGGCAAGAAACTATTGCTGCTGTCGGCAACGATGCCCGATTCCCTGGAAATGGCACGCTGGGTTGATGCAGAATTACTGATCGAAGGCGACTGGCGACCGGTTCCGCTGAAAAGGGCTTTCATAAAAGTTTCCGCTCCCAGCCGGAAGAATGCGGCGAAAATTGCCCGGGAGCTTCTGGAAAAAGGGCTGGACAAGAACCTACAAGCAAACATGAAAACCATGATTATCATTCCGTCGAAGAAAAGTGGTTGGTACCTCTTGCAAGCCTTCGAACATCTTTCGATCCACTGCGTCAATGAAACGGTTCCCTTCATCAAAAGGCAGTCTACCGCAGCGCCCCGGGCTGCTTTCCATAACGCGGATGTGCCGCTGGAGGAAAAGGAAATCATCGAAAAGGCCTTCCGCGACCCCAACGATCCCTTGTGCCTGCTGATTTCCACGCAAACCCTGGCGTACGGGTTCAACTCTCCCGCGGACGATATCTACATCTTCGTGAAGTATTCCAGCTTCGAGGAGGATCGCCTTTGGCCCCGTTTCATCGATTTGTTGCAATTCGAGGGGCGTGCGGGAAGAAAAGGGTTCACGCGCCGTGGCTATGGACAAGTTCTCTACTCCACCGGTGCCACCGGCACGAAAACCCGGGAAATCCTGGAAGAAAAACTGCAACGTGGCCTTGACCAGGCACTGGTCACCGCGTTGGATCGTTCCTTCCTCAACCTTTCCCAGTCATTCAACCCCCGTTACTCGGATGACCTGGGAAACGTGGAACTTGCGGTTTTGGGAATCCTTTCCGTGGACCCCGCACGCTTGGAACACTTGCATTATGCCCAATCCGACCGTAACCAGATCCTGCGAAGCGCGATCTCCCGACTGATGGAAATCGAAATGATTTCCTCTTCGGGAACCATCTCCGCGCTGGGAAAATTGACCGCTTCGTACATGTTCAATCCCGAAATGGTGGCACGCTTCCTGAGCCAAGTGCAACCGGGTGAATCCTCCCGGGACACTTCCCGGAGTTTCTGGAACCTTTGGAAATCCCTTGCCTTGCTGCTTCCGTCGCGGGGAAACCTGCCCGGTTACTACCCCCCTTTCCTTCCCTTCCTTTCCGGAGGCTGGGACCCGTTGGATCTGTGCAGCGCGGACGCCACTTCGGCAATGGTGCAACAAGGCTTGGGTGGCCTTGCGCTCAAGATTGGCCTGGCAAGCGAAGGAGAGAGCAACTTCGTCCGCCGGCAGCGCCCTCCCGCATGGACCTACTCCCTGTACAACGAAATGGACCTGGTGTTGAGTTTCTTTCACCAGGGGGCACGCACCGGCTTTTGGGACAGTGTTTCCAAGGAGTGGTTGGAACGCATTCGCCGCTCGTTCGCGTTTGGCGTTCACCCTTCCTTTTCCCTTCTGACACGCTTTCCGGGAGTGGGGGCCATCCGGGCCAACATCCTGGCCTGGGCAGCCATGTGTACCGGCATCGAAGAGGACAGCCTCTTCTTCCAACAGGCCCTTGCCACCCAGAAGGGGCTCAAACAACTCTGGAACGAAAGCCGCTCCTTCTTGCAAGGCTGGTACAACACGCAAGTACAGTGGCTCAAGCAATCGCAGGAATTCTCCGGCCACGTTTCCATCGACCACCTACTGGAACTGGACCACAAGGTGTTCCTGGAATCCCCCACTTTTTTCGACAAGGATTCCAAAGCCCGGCAAATCCAGCAGGAAATTGCTTCCCTGCAACCCTTGGACGCGGAGGGAAGAACCAACCCCGTTCCTGCGCTGGTAAAAAGGCGCTTTGCCGACAGCTTCTTGTTCTTGGAATGGGCGGAAAGCGGAGACATTCTTGCCGCTGATTTCATTACCGGCCGCATCGTGGACCCCATAGGGGCCCAAAAAGGCTTTTACCGGCAATTCGCCCCCGGGAGGTTGCCCCCGAAAAGCGTTTTGGAACTGGTTCAAACCACGGCCCCACTACTGGTTTCCGATGGCAGCCAAGCTTTTTGGGTGGAATAAAAACAATACGAGGAGGTATGTATGGGAGATCTTTTTCAGATCGTTTTTTTCGGAAACAGCCTCGGGAAATACTTCATAGCGCTCATCATCTTTTTCGCGGGTTCCCTGGGGGTGTTCCTGTTCCAAAAATGGATCCAGAAAAAACTCAAGTCGCTGGGGGAGAAGAAGCGAAACGAATTGTTCCCGTTCGTGGGATCGGTTCTGCGCAAAACCATTTTCCCCATGTTCTACTACGGTTTGCTGGTGTTGGCACTCAACCCCCTGGTACTGCCAGAGACGCTCAAGAAGGTTATCGACGGCTTCGGGATTATCCTGCTGTGCGTGGCAGTGGTTCGCTTCGTGATCGACTTGATGGAATTCGTGTATTCCCGTTACCAGAAGAAGCATTTCGGGGAAGAGAACCAAGTCAAGGGATTGCACGGACTACTCACCATCGGTAAGATCCTCATCTGGGCCCTGGGTTTTCTCGCAGCCCTTCGCGGTCTGGGGGTCAACGTCACGGGAGCATTGGCCGGGTTGGGTATCACGGGGATCGCCGTTGCCCTTGCCGCGCAAACCATCCTGGCCGATCTCTTCAGCTACTTTTCCATTCTCTTCGACAAACCCTTCGAGCCGGGAGATTTCATCATCACCGGATCGGAAAAGGGTACCATCGAGCACATCGGCATCAAGACGACGCGGCTGCGAAGCCTTTCGGGCGAACAGCTCATCATTTCCAACTCCGATCTCACGAACTCGCGGGTACAAAACTACAAGAGAATGCAATCCCGGCGTATCAACTTCGCGTTCGGGGTAACCTACGACACACCGCGCGACGTGCTGCAGCAAATCCCACAGGTCATCGAATCCATCGTCCGCTCCATCCCGAATACCCGCTTCGACCGTTGCCATTTCGCCAGTTTTGGCGATTTCAGCCTGAATTTCGACGTGGTGTACTACGTGGAGGATGCGGATTACCGGCATTTCATGGACATACAGCAACAGATCAACCTCGAGATGAAAGAAAAAGTGGAAGCCCTCGGAGCCGAATTCGCCTTCCCCACGCAAACCATTTTCACGGTTTCCACCACGGCCAAGGAATGAACACCCCAGGAGGTACGACAATGCAGCAAATACCCCGCATGTTGGTTCCACTTCTCTTGACCTTATTGTGCATCACCACATCCCTTTTTTCCGCAACCCTTTCCGTGGGGCCCGCGCCTTCCCCCTTTCGCACGATCCAGGAGGCCGTGCGTGCCGCCCAAAGCGGGGATACAATCGAAATCGCGCCGGGGACCTACGTGGAAAACATCCGCTTCCAAAAAGCACTACACTTGAAAGGGCTGGATCGAAAGAAAACGCTGATCCGTCCGGCCAACCCGGGAATACCCACCATTTGGATTGAAAACAGTACCAAGGCGATCGTGGAATCGCTCTCCATCGAGGGTGGCACCATCGCCATTTCCCTTGCGATGAGCAACGCGGACATCCTGAGCAACACCATACAAAGCCAGGGAGATGGCATCCGTGCCGGGAGCTTCGACCACGTTCTTCTCATCAGCAATAACGTGATCAGCGGTTCGTTAACCCGGGCCGAGATGGACACCGTGCAAAGCAACGGCCTGTTCCTCGTGGGGCGGGGAAAGGCCCAAATCCAATTCAACGAGATCCGGAACTTTGGGTGTGGGCTTTTCTCCTCGGGAAAAAAACCCTGTAGCGTGGAGCGAAACGTATTCGTGGCGAATTCCCGAGGGATATACAGCGTTGGCCTCACCGAAGCAACGATCACGTACAATTCCTTCCGCCAAAACTACAAGGATGCCCTGTTGCTTGCCTCCAAATCGATTTTGACCATCACCCACAACAGCTTCGAGCAGAACGATGGCTACGATATCCGGGCTGCCGTCGGGAGTTGCAACGCGGGTACCGGTCAACTCTTCTCCGGCAAGGTGTTTGGCGAAGGGAACCAGGTAGAATCCCTCCGAAAGGTTTGCCCTTCCGATACGCTGTGGCCGGAAGGCTTTTTCGTGCTGCCCGGAACCAAGCTTCCGTGAGGGCCAAACCTGGCAAAAGGGTGCGGATTTCTCCCGTGGTTCTGGGTGCGGGAGGAGCAAAGCGATTCGGAAGGAATAAACTCGCGGCAGAGATTCCCTCCCCGGCCGTTACCATGCCGCAACACCTTCTCGCATCGCTCCGCCCCTTTCTCTTTCACCACTTCTGCCCCCCCTTCTTGCTGGTGACCAACACGGTGCCCTCCCAACCCTGCGCTTTTTCCCGGGACTGGCAGATCGTGCCCAATCCCAGTTGGCAAGAGGGCCTTTCCCGCTCACTTCGGTACGCCCTTCAAGCAATTCCCCCGCACCTTTCGGACGGCTGCATCGTCTTCCTCGCGGATATGCCGCTGGTGCATCTTTCCACCGTACACACCCTCCTGGATCACGCAACCCGTTTCCCAGGCCACTTCATCCGCCCCTATTCCCATGGAATCCCGGGTTTCCCCGTTTTCCTACCTTCCTGGAGCTTCGCCCCGTTGCTTCAGCTCAGTGGGGACAAGGGGGCGCTTTCGCTGATCAAAAAACACCCCAACAAAAGCATCGCGATTCGGGGGACTTTCCACTGCGCATGGGATGTGGATCGCCCCGAGGACATGTTGCGGTTGGAACAGCATCTGAAAGGGATAAGAGCGCATAAGAAGAAGCAATAAGGATTTTATTGTCGAAATAGCGAGTATTTCCAATGCAATCCGGAATAATTCTCAAATTTACCCCCTCATCGCCGATTTTAGCGGTTGAAAAATGCAGGGATTTTTTGTATCATTGCATTAGCACTTGACCGATAGGAGTGCTAAAAATAGAGGAGGTGTCATGATGAGAATCAAACCTTTAGGCGAACGCGTTTTGATCAAGCCCTTTTCCGAAGAGAAACGTACCGAAGGAGGCATTGTCCTTCCAGATACCAGCAAGGAAAAGCCCATGAAAGCGGAAGTCGTGGGTATTGGCAAGCTGGAAGACGTGGACCTGAACGTGGGCGACAAGGTGATCTTTTCCAAGTACGCCGGGACCGAGCTCAAAATCGACGGCGAAGACTTCATCTTGATCGATGCCGGAGACATCCTCGGCCTCATCGAAGAATAATCCCGACCCGAAAACAGGAGGTGTTACATAATGCCAAAATTGATGGAATTCAATGAAGAAGCACGAAGAGCCCTGGAAAAGGGAATGAATAAACTGGCAGATGCCGTGAAAGTAACGCTTGGACCCCGCGGGCGCAACGTTGTGCTGGAAAAAAGCTGGGGAAGCCCCACGGTAACCAATGATGGTGTTTCCATTGCCAAAGAGATTGAACTCGAAGATAAATTTGAAAACCTTGGCGCGCAGTTGCTCAAGGAAGTCGCATCCAAGACCAACGACGTGGCAGGTGATGGCACTACCACCGCAACCGTGTTGGCGCAAGCCATGGCCAAGGAAGGGCTGAAAAATATCGCCGCCGGAACCAACCCCATGATCATGAAACGCGGTATCCAGAAAGGCGTGGAAGCCGCTGTCGAGTTTATCAAGGAAAACAGCAAGAAGCTGTCCAGCAAGGAAGACATTGCGCACGTCGCTTCCATCAGCGCCAACAACGACGATGAAGTGGGAACCCTGATCGCAGACGCCATGGACAAGGTGGGCGAAGATGGAGTCATTACCGTGGAAGATTCCAAAACCATGGAAACCTACGTGGATTTCGCGGAAGGTATGCAATTCGACCGCGGGTACATCTCCCCCTACTTCGTGACCGACGCGGAGAAAATGGAAGTCGTTTCCAAAGATCCCTACATCCTGATCACCGACAAGAAGCTTTCCGCCATCAAGCCCATTATCCCACTGCTGGAAAAAGTGGCGCAGGCCGGCAAGCCCCTCGTCATCATCGCGGAAGACGTGGAAGGCGAAGCACTGACCACTTTGGTTCTGAACAAGTTGAAAGGCACACTGGATTCCGTTGCCATTAAGGCTCCCGGTTTCGGTGACCGACGTAAGGCAATGCTGCAAGATATCGCCATCCTGACTGGCGGAACCGTGATTTCCGAAGAAGTGGGACTGACCCTCGAAAACGTCACCATTTCGGACTTGGGACAAGCGGGCATGATTCGCATCAAGAAAGACGACACCATCGTGGTGGATGGAAAGGGCGACTCGGACAAGATCAAGGATCGTATCGCGCAAATCCGCAAGCAAATCGAAGCCACGACCTCCGACTACGAGAAGGAAACGCTGCAGGAACGAATGGCCAAGCTCGCCGGCGGGGTTGCCGTGATCAAGGTTGGCGCTGCCACCGAAACTGAACTCAAGGAAAAGAAGCACCGCATCGAGGACGCGCTGAGTGCAACCCGTGCGGCCGTGGAAGAAGGAATCGTCACCGGTGGTGGAGTTACCCTTCTGCGTGCCAAGAAAGCCGTGGAAGCCAAGGCAGAAAGCCTGGAAGTCGAGGAAGAAAAGGTGGGCGCCACCATCGTGGCCCGTTCGCTGGAAGCTCCCATCCGTTTGATCGCCGCCAACGCCGGGGTGGATGGTTCCATCATCGTGGAAAAGATCCTGGAAAGCGACGACCCCAATTTCGGCTACGATGCGTTGAAGAACAAGTACACCAACCTGTTCAACTCTGGTATCATCGATCCCACCAAGGTTACCCGCAGCGCGCTGCAAAACGCAGCCTCTATCTCCTCCATGCTGCTGACCACCGAGGTGTTGATCGTCGACAAACCCGAAGAGAAAGCACCTGCAACTCCCCCAATGCCCGATTACGGCGGAATGTAATTCCTTTCTCTTCCACCCCCCCTTTTATTGGGGGGGTTTTTTTTGGTCCATTCGGCGAAAACCGTTGTGCCGGAACAAAAGCCCCTTGGCTACCGTCTCTTAGTTTGTCAATGCTAACTTGGAGTGGATGGAAATGCAAGAGAAGAAAACGGTGTATGTTTCGGGAATGACCTGTGCCACTTGTGCAAAAACCGTGGAAAAAGCCCTGGCCAAAACGTCAGGTGTTTCGTTTGCCACGGTAAACCTTGCCACGGGGTCCGCGTTCGTGCTTTCGGACAAACCCGTCGCTTTCGAAGTGCTCCAGCAAAGTGTCCGAAACGTTGGGTACGATCTTTCGGAGCGCAGGCATTCCGAGAAAGAGCGCGAGGGGTTTGGTGGGCAAAGCGCTTCCTTGCTTTTCGCCCTGGTCATCACCGTTCCCATGTCGCTGCTGATGCTCTTGCACATGTCGGGGTTTTCCCTTCCGCACTTTGTCCTGGCCGAAAGCCTGGCGGGGGTAGTGTTGGTGTTGCTTGCGGGACGCAAAACCTTGCGGGGAGCATGGATTGCTCTTCGCCACTGGCATAGCAACATGGATACCCTGGTTTCTCTCGGAACGCTTACCGCTCTTTCTACCTCCTGGCTACACCTGTCTGGATTGCCCATCGCCTCGTTTGGAACGATTGGCATGATGATCCTTACGCTGCACCTGGTGGGGCGTTACCTCGAACACCGTTTGAAGCAGAAGGCCACACGCCAGATCCGGCAGCTCATGGAATTGCAACCCGCGGTTGCACGCGTTCGTTTTTCCGGGGAATGGCAGATGGTTCCCGTGGAAAACGTGCTTCTGCAGCAAAGGGTGAAGGTGCTCTCCTCGGAGCGCATACCACTGGATGGGGTTGTGGTGGAGGGTTTTTCCGGGGTGGATGAGTCCATGGTATCCGGCGAGCCTTTGCCCGTGGAAAAGGGACCCGGAGACCCCCTCACCGGGGGATCTCTGAATCTTGGGGCACCTTTGGAAATGGAGGTCACGCGCGTGGGTGATGCGCTTTTCTTGAACCGCATGATTAGCCTGGTACAAGAGGCCCAGGGAACCCGTGTGCCCATCCAGGCAGTTGCGGACCGTGTCACCCTCTGGTTCGTCCCCACGGTCTTCCTTCTCGCGGTTGCATCCGCATTGTTCTGGTTCTTCGCGTTCCCGCATTTGTCCGGGTTGCTGCAAAACCTGCAATCCTTTCTGCCTTGGATCCCGCTGCAACAAGGCGCCCTTTCCTACTCCGTTTTCGTTTTCGTCGCCACGTTGGTGATTGCGTGTCCCTGCGCGCTTGGGCTGGCAGTTCCCATGGCACTGGTCGGGGCCTCCACCGTGGCATCCCGCAAGCGGCTTGTCATACGAAACGCACAGGCCATCCAGACGCTCCAAAACGTGGAGGTCGTGCTGTTCGACAAAACGGGAACGTTGACCATGGGAAAGCCTTCGGTACATTCGCATTCGCTTTCGGAAAGGATGTTCGCGGTTGTTTCCACGTTGGAATCCAATTCCCGGCATCCTCTTGGAAGTGCCTTCCCGGAGGGAAACCCTGCGCTTTCCGGGGCGATTTCGGACGTGCAAGAAATCCCGGGACAAGGTATGCGCTGCTTGTTTGAAGGCAAAACCTTGACCGTGGGAAAACCAAAGACCCCCGAACAGTACGCTTCCTTCCTTTCGGAAGGCTTCACGGTGGTGGAAGTATTTTGGGCGGAAAAGTTCCAGGGGTACGTGGTGTTGGAAGATCCCTTGCGCCCCGAAACTCCCCGCGCCATTGCGCAACTTGTGCAAAGGGGAATGGAACCGATCATGGTTACCGGCGACGTGGAGAAAACCGCGCAAAGCATCGCACGGAGGGCAGGCATTTCCCGGGTGTTCGCCGCGCAAATGCCCGCCGACAAGCTTTCGGTCATCCACGAGTTGCAATCACAGGGAAGACAGGTCATGATGGTGGGAGATGGGATGAACGACGCTCCCGCATTGAAAGCATCGCAGGTGGGTGTCGCCATGGGAAGTGGAACAGACATCGCGATGGAAAATGCCGATATCGTGATCGTCGATGGGGGAATAAAAAGGGTGGTGGATGCCCTGCAAATTTCGCGCATAACCTTCGCCATCATTCGCCAGAACTTGTTTTGGGCGTTCCTCTACAACGTGATTGCCATTCCCACGGCCATGGCGGGTTTGCTACATCCAGCCATGGCAGAATTGGCCATGGCCATTAGCTCCATCACGGTGATTCTCAATTCCATGCGCATACCCCGGCAATTGCGCGAGAAAGGGGGGGAGAAAATGGAAGTGTACGCGCTTCTCGTTCCGGACATGTCTTGTAACCACTGCAAGCTTCGAATTTCCAAGGCTCTTTCCGAACTGGGCGTCAACGATTTTTCCGTATCGCTGGAAGAGAAGAAATTGACCGTGCGCACGGACAATCTCGAAACCGTGCTGCACAAACTTGCGAGCATGGATTACCCGGCCCAAATTCTCCCTTAGTCCAGGGAAACCCAGCTTGCCTGGATTCCCGTTGCAGAAATCGCGAGCGTGCCGAAGCTTCCCCCGGGTTGGCATGGCCCTGGGTTCATGAATCGTACCCCACCCAGTTTGCGGTCGCTGCATACATGGCTGTGCCCAAAGAGGCAAACCTGGGGTTTTTTGTCCAGGGAAGAAAGGATCCGCTTCTCCAGCCCGTTGGGGGCTCCCCATCCATGCACCAGCACGAAGGAATACCCTTCCAGCGTCAGTTCCTTACGCTGCGGTAAATCCTTCTGCAGCTGCTGTGGATCCATGTTTCCGCATACGCCTTCGAAGCGAATATGCGACCCCCAGATGTACTCTAAAACCTCGCGCGATGCGTAATCCCCCAATCCCAGCACCAGATCCACGCGCTCCATCTCCCGCAATAGGCTTTCCGGGAGAAAAGGTTGCGCGCGTGGAACGTGGGAATCGGAAAAGAAAAGCACCCTCATGCCACGTACCTCAGCAGCACGTGATACAGTCACCACCGCCACATTCGCAGCAGGTATCCAAGCACCAGGCCGCAGCGCAGATCTCACAGCAGCTTGCGCCGCCCCCACGCACGTACCCGGCTCTTCGGGTAAAGAAGGAAGCATTCCGCGCTTGCTGGAATGCCTGCACGTACTCCACGTTCTGCGGTTCGAGCGAAACCGCTTTTTCCAAGTGGCCCAAGCCCGTTTCGTATTGCCCCAGGTTCATGAGCGAAACCCCTGCAAGGTAGTACCACTCGGCGTTCTTCACGGGATTGGTGTTCAGCAGGTCAAAAGCTTCTTGGAATCTCCTTCCCTGGAGCAATTGGCGCACCTGGCGAAAAAAGGCCGGTTCCTCGTTGGCGGTGTTTTGCGCGGTTTGGCTGCCACGTGACGAGGAAGCCGAAGAAGAGCGCGACGAAGCCCCTTTCATGAGGAAATCGTACGCTTCGTTGATCTTTTTCATTTTCTCTTCCGCCAGTTCTTTCATGTAATCTTCTTGGAAACGATCGGGATGGTATTTCTTGGCCAACTTCCCATACGCATCCCGGATCTCGTCCCTGCTTGCGCCCGGTGATACTCCCAGCTCCTTATACGGGTCCATGTTCACTTTTTTTTCCTCCCTTGTGCTCTCCGCGAAGAACCGTACCACTGACCCATGGAATGCAAAGGGTCACAAAGTCCTGCAATTCGTGCCGCCGAAAATCCAACCGTTCTTGGAAGAGCGAAAAAGTTTCGTGCATGTGTGCCACCAGAAGCTTGACACGCCATTCTTCTTGTCGCCGGATTTCCCGAACCCGGGCTTCCATGCTTTGCTTCCCGGAGGGATCGAGCAAAGTAGCTGCATACATGTATTTTAACGGATTATACCTCTTTTTGCAAATATCTTCCTGCAGATCGTCGATGCAATCCATCACGTACAACCATTTCCCCACCAATTCCAGAAAGTCCAGGAGTTGCTTCTCTTGCTGGCGTGGTAGGGCGGGGAAAAAGCCCGCCCCCAAGGCCCTGAGAACCTTCCCAAACGAGCCGGATAGGCTTTCCACCGAACCCGATTTCTCCTGTTCCCTGCTGGACATTGCCTGGAACTCCTTTTGCGTTTGCTGTTGCATGGTTTCCTGGGACTTGCGTTCCCCCCGCTTGCGGGATAGGGACAGCAACCGCAGCGCACCCCATTTCCGCAAACCCTTTTCGTCGTGTACGTCATCGAGCAGCTTTTTCTCCGCCAGGAAGCGGGAAACAGCCGTCACCTCGCGCGCCAGCGCATCCTGGTGCACCATCGGACGCTTGCGAACCGGGTGAAGGATGCAGTTGCTCCAGTGCAAGCGTGGGGGCACATGCAGGTAGGCGGACAATAGCATGTGCACAAAGGCCTGGTCGTAGGAGAGGAACAACCGGCAAAAGTTGCCTCCGTCATGTTTGAGCGCCATGCACATCCCACAGTAATGGGCCCGGAAATAGAAAAACTCGTGCTCAGGACCCCTTACCGGTCGCAGGTAACCGAACACTGCTGCCAATCCCCTCCTTTTTCAGGATGGCAAGCACCAGCGAATCTTCGGAAATACCCACTGCACTTAGTTCTTGCAACCCCAGTGCCTTTCCCAGTTGCCATTTGTTGGTCTGCGCTAACTGCAGAAGCAGTGCGTTTGCATGCGCGGCCCTGCTGATCCAGTCTTGTTTTGCGCTTTCGCTAATATCGTTACTCATGAGCAGCAACTTTTTTTTCGCGGGGGTCTCCCGAAGGCACTTGCGAATCCCCTCTTTCCCAAAGAAGACCTTTCCGGAGCGTCTTGCCAGTCCCACCAAACCTATCACCGCGTGGTCATCCCCGCACAGATGTACGTGCCCTTGCTTGTTTTCCACTTTTTGCCTCCGCTTCCCCGAAACCGATACAGTAAATGCATACGCTCACCAAAAAAGAGTTGCTGACCATCGAACTCCCCCCGTAGGTGAAAAAAGGCAATGGAAGCCCGGTAACGGGAACCAGCCCCAAAACCATTGCGGCGTTGTAGAACACCTGGAAGAAGAAAAGGGCAAATATCCCCGCAAGAATTTGACGAAAAAAAGCATCCGCACGTAGCGCCAGCCGAAGGATCAACCCCAGGAAAATTCCCCACAGGCCAAAAAAGCAACACAACCCCACGAAACCAAACTCTTCGCCAAAAACCGCCAGCACGAAGTCAGTGTGATCCGCGGGCAAGAAGCCGAAAAGGTTCCCCGGCCCTTGGCGGTAGCCTCTCCCCACCAACGCACCGGATCCCACCATCGTGATGGATTGGCGGGTTTGGTAGTACGTTTCCGGGTTCGCCACCGGATCGAAAAAAGCGCTCAGCCGATCTTTTTGATGGGGCTTGAGCGCGAAAGAATACAGCAATACCGCACAGAGCACCAGAAGGGAAAATGCCAACAGCAGCCGTTTCCAATTCTTGGCAGTGAGGAAGAAATGCACCAGGAACAACACAAAGAAAACGATGGCGGTGCCCAAATCCGGTTCGAGGAAAACAAGGATCGCAACGATCGCGGTGAAGAGCAGGTTCAGCGCATGGGCAACTTCACGGGCCGTGGTTTTCTCGAAAACCAGCGGCAGAAGGAAAACCATCAGGGGCTTTGCGAGCTCGGATGGCTGCAGCGAAAAGCCGGGAAGGGAAAACCAGCGCGTGGATCCCCCAATGCTTTCGCCGAACGGTAGAACCAGCACCAGCAAGCCCACAACACCCACGAAAGCAAACGGAACCATCTGCACGAAAGGCACCCTCCGTAGCACGAAGGGGCCCAGCAAAGCCAGCAAAATCCCCACCGCCGACCATTGGCGCTGCTGCGACTCCAGCACCACGAAGCGCGAATTTTGCACGGCACTGGAAAGGTTCACGTTGCCGAGCAAAACCAGCACCAGGTAGAGTATGACAAAGAAAAACAAGAAAAGTGCGCGTTTCCATTCCACCAGGATTCCACTTCCAAGAAAAAAAGCGGCCATTGCGGCCGCTGTATTATGGGGTGGGCATCAGTCGTTTTTCACCAGTTGGAAAATGGCCATTTCCGCAGCATCTCCACGACGTTTTCCCAACTTCAGGATCCGAGTGTATCCGCCGGGTCGCGCCTGGAAATCCTTGGCTACTTCCTCGACCACTTTATTGGTCAACCGGGAATCGTGCAAGAATCGGTTGATGTACCTTCGCGCGGGAACGTCTCCCTTTTTGGCCCGGGTAATGATCTTTTCCACGAACGGGCGCACGGCCTTTGCCTTGGGGAGCGTGGTGACGATGCTTCCATGGGTCAAAACGTCCCTTGTCATGTTTCGGATCAAGGCTTTGCGATGGTCACTGGCCCTGCCCAGGCGATTGACTTTGTTTCGATGGCGCATAGTATTCTCCTTTCCTTTTTTTCGTCAGGCTTCCAGATCACGGGAATACTTTTCCTGGAGTTTTTCCCGTACCTCATCCAGTGATTTCTGGCCAAAGTTTCGGATTTTCAGAAGGTCCGCGACCGAATGGCTGAGCAAATCACCGATGGTGTTGATCTTGTCCCGTTTCAGGCAATTCAGGGAGCGAACCGAAAGTCCGAGGTCTTCGATCGACCGACTTTCCAGCGTGTCAGCAGAGGGAGGAGGCTCAGAAACGGCCACCGTCGTATCCGTCTCATCTTCCGTTTCCTCCTCAGGTTCGTCTTCCTTTTCTTCCTCCTCGTCGCCGTCCGGTTCCTCCAGTTCGATGGGCTTCTGATCCTCATCTTCCATGTCGTCCTCTTCGGCCAGCACACCCTGCTCCTTCTCCCCAGCCCCGGGCCATTCCTCCGGCAAGGTAATGGGGAAGTTCCCCAGGAACGATTCGGGTTCCGGGAGGTTTTCTTCCAGGATATGGAAGTGCTTGATGAGGATGTTCGCCGAAATCCGGAGGGCATCCTTTGGAGAAATGTTCTTCTTGGTCCAGATCTCCAAGATGAGCTTGTCGTAATCGGTTTTCTTCTCGACCCGGACGTTTTCTTCCCGGAAATTCACCCGAACAACCGGGCTAAAAATCCCATCGATGGGAATCACCTGGATATCATCGGGTTTTTCTTGCTCCGCAACCGGCACGTACCCCTTGCCCATCTCCGCGTACATGTGGATTTCCAGCATCCCTTCCTGGTCAAGGGTTGCGATTTTCTGCTCGGGGTTGGTGATGGTGATTCCCGCAGGGGATTCAATCTGGGCAGCCGTTACGATTCCGGGCTCTTCCACCTTCAAAACCAACTCAATTTCCTTGTCAAACGCCAGATCCGGGCGAATCTGGATTTTTTTGATATTCATGATGATTTCAAGTATGTCTTCTCGCACCCCGGAAAGGGTATCGTATTCGTGGAACTTGTTCGGGATCTTGATCCGGGTAATGGCAAGGGACATTATCGAGGACAGCAAAACACGCCTCAAAGAATTCCCGATGGTCGTAGCAAAGCCCTTTTCCATTGGGGCAAAGGAAAACCGGCCATAGAGGAAATTCCCTTCTTCTCGCTCTTCTTCTACATTAAGCCCTTTTGGCATAACGTATTTGATCATTCAAGACATCCCTCCCGTCTCAACGGCATAGGAAAAGGCCCCGGGGGACCTCCCCGAAAATTACTTGGAGTACAGTTCCACAATGGACTGGACGTCCACTTGCAACCCGGTTTCTTCCAGATCGGGAAAGCGAATCAGCATTGCCTTGAAAGCATCAAAGTCTACTTCCATCCAAGGTGGGGTGCCCCGCTGTTTTGCTTTATCAACAGCTGCCTTGATGGGAACGATTCCCCGGCTTTTCTCGGAAACCTCCACGATATCTTCCTTGCGAACCCGATAGGAAGGGATGTTCACTTTTCGCCCATTCACCAAAACGTGCCCGTGGGAAATCAATTGGCGGGCCTGCCCACGCGAATCACAAAAACCGGCCCGAAAGAAAACATTATCCAACCGTGATTCGGTGATGCGCACCAGGTTCTCACCCGTGACACCTTCCCGGCGTCGTGCTTCCTCGAAGTACTTTCGGAACTGCTTCTCCAACACGCCGTACGTACGCTTCATGGACTGCTTGGCACGAAGCTGCAACCCGTACTGCGAGATCTTGGAAGGTCCCGATTTTCCATGCTGGCCGGGAACCTGTGGGCGACGGTCAAAAGCGCACTTTGGTTTCCCCTTGTCGCTATTTGCCGTGCAGCGGTCTCCTTTCAAGTAAAGTTTCTTGCCCTCACGGCGGCAAAGTTTGCATGATGGTCCTGTATACCGTGCCATTCATTTACCTCCTGTTTTATTGCATACCGCGTCTTTTTTTTGGCCTGCACCCATTATGCGGAATGGGTGTCGCGTCCTTGATCGATCCCACTTCCAAGCCAGCTGCCTGCAACGTTCGGATTGCAGCCTCCCGGCCAGGACCAGGGCCCTTGACAACCACGTCAACACGCTTGAGCCCAAGCTTCACAACTTCCTTCGCAACCTGGTCGGCCGCGAGCTGTGCAGCGTACGGGGTACTTTTCTTCGACCCAGTGTACCCTACCGTACCTCCGCTGGCCCAGCTAATGGCGTTTCCGTTCGTGTCAGAAATGGTGATAATCGTGTTGTTGTACGTGGATTTGATCTTAACCAGGCCGCGGTCGCTGGTTAATCGTTTCTTCTTCTTGGTTTCGGGTTTTCTCTTAGCCATCTCCAGACCTCCTGCTCATTATTTCTTTTTTTTGCCGATTCCGGGCTTTCTGCCTTTGCGGGTCCGCGCATTCGTTTTGGTTCTCTGTCCCCGCACCGGAAGTCCCAGTCGATGGCGAAATCCACGGTAACTCCCAATTTCCACGAGTCGCTTGATGTTTTTCTGGACCTCTTGCCGCAGTTCCCCTTCCACCTTGTAGTTGGCGTTCACGTACTGCGTAATCTTCCGGATTTCATCTTCGTTCAATTCTTTCACGCGTTTTTCCCTGTCCAATTCCGTTTCCGCGATGATTTGCTCGGATCGGGTGGGACCAATACCATACAGGTATTGCAACGCCACGAATAACTTCTTGTTGTTTGGAATTTCAACCCCTAAAACACGCGCCATTTACTTCAACAACCTCCTCACTGTTAGCCCTGCTTTTGATTGTGCTTTGGATTCCGGGAACAGATGATGCGCACTCGGCCTTTTCGCCGCACAACCTTGCAATATTCACATCTTGGCTTCACAGAAGCTCGCACTTTCATGGTAGACACACACTCCTTCCAAAATCAGGCCTTTTTTCGATAGATTATTCTTCCCTTTGTTAAGTCGTAGATGGACAATTCAACGATCACGGTGTCTCCCGGAACGAGTCGGATGAAATTCTTCCGCATTTTTCCGGAAATGTGGGCCATCACCTGGTGGTTATTTTCCAGCACCACACGAAACACAGCATTTGGAAGGGCTTCCACAACTTTGCCTTCCGCCTTGATCACATCGCTTTTATCTTTCGGCATCCCACTCCCCCTTACTTCTCCATCCGCGTTAGGATTTCTATCCCGCGGGGTGTTATCGCCATGGTATCCTCAAAATGAGCCGCAAGAGAACGGTCTCGGGTACGTGCCGTCCAACCATCTTCCATCACCTCTACACCCCAGTCACCCGTGCAAACCATGGGCTCGATGGCAACGACCATTCCATTTCGCATCACGGGGCCTTTCCTGGGGTTTCCGTAATTGGGGATTTGCGGTTCTTCATGCAGTTGCTTGCCAATGCCGTGCCCCACGAAATCCCGAATGATCGAAAAACCCGCGCTTTCCACGAATTCCTGGATGGCATGCGACACCTTTCCCAACAGGACACCATCACCTATGGTCCGAATCCCCACTTCCAGGGCTTCGCGTGTCACCCTAAGGAGTCGCTCTGCCTCCTCGGAAATGCCTCCCACGTAGAATGTGCGGGCAGCGTCCCCGTGGAAACCATCCACGAACGCACCAACGTCCACGGATACGATGTCCCCATCCCTCAATAGCTGGGATTTCGAGGGGATTCCGTGTACCACGACATCGTTCACCGAAATACAACAGGCCGCGGGAAATCCACCGTATCCTTTGAAGGAGGGAATGGCTCCTTGTTCGCGGATAAACTCCTCTACCTGGCGATTGATTTCTGCAGTGGAAACGCCCGGAGCAATAAGCTCAGATGCCAGCAGAAGCGAGCGCCCAACGATTTCACCTGGGCGCCGCATTTTCTCAATCTCTTCCGCACGCTTAAGGACTATCAAGGAAATTTATTCTCCATCAAGGGTATTTAACATGATCTCACATACCCTGTCAATACCCGCTGCCCCGTCCACTGTAACGATTTTCTTTCTCTCGGAATAAAAATCGACTAAGGGCGCGGTTTTTTCCTGGTACACCCGCAAGCGCTCGCGCACCGTGTCTTCGCGATCATCTTTCCGTTGCACCAGCTGTTCCCCATCATCGTCACACACCCCTTCGGACTTCGGGGGGAGAGAAACCAGGTTGTACACCCGGCCACACTTGGGGCACACCCTGCGATTCGTGATCCGTTGCACCAGGATTTCCTCGGCCACCTCAAACAGGAACACTCTTTTGATCTCCTGCTTCCACTCGTTCATCAGGTTCTCCAAGCTCACCGCCTGGGGCACCGTACGCGGATAGCCGTCCAGCACGAAACCATTTTCGCAGTCGGGATTTTGCAGACGCTCGCGCACGATTTGAATCATCAAGTCGTCCGAAACGAGCTCCCCAGCTTCCATGACACTCTTTGCCTTGTTTCCAATGGGGCTTCCCGATGCAACCGCTTCCCGGAGCATATCTCCCGTGGAGATGTGGGGAACGTGTAATTTCTGCACCAGCGCCTTGGCGATCGTTCCCTTTCCGGCACCGGGAGGGCCAAGAAAAATCAAGTTATCTGGTTGCAAAAAATCACCTTCTTCCTTTCAAACGTCCTTTTTTGATGAATCCTTCGTAGTTGCGCATGATCATGTGGGCTTCCATCTGCTGCAAGATATCCAAGGCTACACCCACCGCGATCAGGGCCGATGTTCCTCCGATCCAGATGCTGACTCCCAACGCGAAGGACATGATGTACGGAACGATGGCAATCACGACCAAGAACACGGCACCCATGAACGTCATCTTGTTTAGCACACGCATGAAGTAACGTTCCGTCGGGGCCCCCGGGCGGATACCCGGAATGAAGCCACCGTACTTCTTGATGTTCTCCGAAATGTCGTGCACGTCGAAGGAAATCACGCTGTAGAAGTACGCAAAGAAGAAAACGAGCAGCGAATACAGCGGGAGGTACAGGTACCCTCCATTTCCCAACCAACGTTCCACGCCTGGGGACTTGGAAAGCGACGCAATGGCAGTAGGAATGATCATGATGGCTTGCCCAAAGATGATGGGAATAACCCCGCTTTGGTTGACCTTGATCGGAACGTACGTGGTTTGACCCCCGTACACCCTTCTTCCACTCACGCGCCGTGCGTATTGCACCGCGATCCTTCGCTCACCCTGTTGGACGTAGATAATGGCAACGATGACCGCAGCCATGGTTCCCACGAGGATCACCCATTCGACGATCCCCAACTGCCCCACGATGGCTTGCCCGACGTAGCTGGGATACCGGGAAACGATACCCGCGAAAATCAGAACGGAAATCCCGTTCCCGATTCCCTTTTCCGTGATCCGTTCCCCCAACCAAATGGCAAACATGGTTCCCGCCACGATCGTCAGGGTGGACACGAACACGAAGAAGAACGGAGAAATGCCTTCGACGATAAGCGCGGGATTTCGTGCGATGGAAATGCTCAACACGAAACCCTGTACAACGGCCAAGCCCACCGTAAGGTAACGGGTGATCTTTGCCATCTTCTTCTTTCCTTCTTCCCCTTCCCGCGCAATTTCTTTCAGCGCGGGAACAACGCTTTGCAAGAGGCTCAAAATAATGGAGGCGTTGATGTAGGGGGTAACCGACATCATCAGAATGGAAAAGCGTTGCAACGCCCCTCCGGCAAACACGTCGTAGAAACTGAACAGGCCTCCGGCCGCTCCCTGCTGGAACTCGGAGAAGACGCTTGCCCACTGGGTCAAGTTGATCCCGGGAATCGGGATATACACGCCCAGGCGGTACACGATCAGCATCAACAGTGTGAAAAAAATGCGGTCCCGAAGTTCAGGAATACGAAAAGCGTTTCGAAAGGCTTTCCACATTTACATCACCTCGACGCTTCCGCCGGCTTCTTCGATCTTACTTTGCGCACTTTTGCTAAACGCATGCGCGCGCACTTTCAAAGGCTTGGACAAGGTTCCATTCCCGAGTATTTTCACGCCGTCCAGAACCTTTCGGATGACCTTCTTTTCGAGCAATGACTCCACCGACACTTCTTCGTTTGCGTCGTAGCGTCGCTCGAGGGTATCGAGATTGACCTCGGCGTACACTTTGTGGGTGAAATTTTTGAACCCTTTCTTTGGAGAACGCATGTAAATGGGTGTTTGGCCTCCTTCGAAGCCAACCCGTGCACCTCCGCCCGAACGGGCTTTCTGCCCCTTGTGCCCTTTACCGGCCGTCTTCCCCTTAGTGGATCCAGGACCACGCCCAACGCGAATCTTGTTTTTCCTGGAACCCGGAGTGGGTTTGAGGTCTTCTATTTTGAGTGCCATAACTTACCTCCTCTCTCGGATCAAGAATTTACGCGTCTGGTTGATCTTCGATCATTTCCATTTCAACCAAGTGGCGGACCTTATTGACCATTCCCAATACAGGGGCCGTTGCCTCTTTCTCCACGGTTGAATGCATTTTTCGAAGTCCCAAACGGCGGATGGTTTCCTTTTGGTCCCACTTGTACCCAATGGGGCTTTTGACCAATGTCAGTCGTATGCGCGCCATGGTTAATCCCCCTCGCCTTTTCCAAAGAAAACCTCCGCAACCTTGAGGTCTCTCTTCTTGGCCACGAAAGCGGGCGATTCCAAGGATTTCAATCCTTCGAAAGTGGCCTTGATCACGTTGACGGGGGAATTGGAACCCAGGTTCTTGGTGAGGATGTTGCTCACACCTGCAAGTTCCACGACGGCACGAACTGCATTGGAAGCCACGATACCCGTACCGGGAGACGCAGGTTTGAGAAGAACCTTCGCCGAACTGAACTTCTGCAACACTTCGTGGGGAATCGTCCCCTTGGAAATGGGCACCTCCACAACGTTTTTTCTTGCTTCCGAAAGGGCTTTCTTGATGGATTCGGGGACTTCACGCGCGGTACCAATCCCGATTCCCACGTGTCCATTCTTATCACCCACAACGGCAACAACCCTGAAATGAAGGTTCTTTCCCCCCGCTACCACTTTCGTGGTACGCCGGATCTCAACAACCCTTTCTTCCAGTTCTGTCTCGTTGTTCATTGGTTTCGGATTCACTTTCCATCCCTCCTGCTAAAACTTGAGGCCGGCTTCTCGTGCACCGTCTGCAAGTTCCTTGATTCTACCGGTATATTGGAAACCACCCCGGTCAAACACGACTTCGTTGATTCCCGCCTCCGTGGCCTTTTTGCCAATCGCCTGGCCCACCTTTCGAGCGGCTTGCTTGTCCCAGGTTTTGGCAAGATCTCCCCGGATTTCCGGGTCCATGGTGGAAGAAGAGACCAAGGTATGTCCCTTCACGTCATCAATGATTTGCACGTAAATATGCTTTTCGCTCCGAAAAACCGCCATGCGTGGTTTTTGCGACGTGCCATTCACCTTTTTTCGCACCCGCAGATGTCGGCGCTTTCGAAGAACTTTTCGGTCTTTACGATTAATCAAGGGAAACCCTCCTTTCCTTAACCCTTCTTGCCTTCCTTGGTGTGAACCACTTCACCCAAGTAGCGGATGCCTTTTCCGCCGTAAACAAGAGGCTTTCTCCACGCGCGAACATTCGCGGCGACCTGTCCCACGACTTCTTTACTGATGCCCTTCACGATGATCCGGTTTTGGGCGGGTACTTCGAAGGAAACATCCTCCGGGGGTTCGACGTTCACCTCGTGCGCGTATCCCAGGTTCATGGAAAGGGTTTCCTCCTTCAGTTGCGCACGATACCCAACCCCCTCGATGCGCAGTTCCTTGGAAAAGCCCTCGGTCACTCCCGTGATCATATTCTTGATCAAGGCGAAAAATGTTCCGGTCATGGCGCGGAAGTTTTTGGCCTCACTCACCCGCTTCAGAAGGGAGAGATTGGGCTTCACCTGCACCTGGCTCTCGCTTTTTTCCACCAAAACCATCGGGTTGATTTTTTGCACCAGGCTTCCCTTCGGACCTTTCACCACCATGGAATCCTCTTGGACTTCCACCGTAACTCCTTGTGGAATATCGATGGCTTTCTGCGCCAGGCGGGAAACCACCTTCTTATCTTTCAAATCAATTGCCATTACAAGCACCTCCGCCTTTCTACCAGATGTACGCCAGGACTTCGCCACCGACGCCGAGTCTTCGGGCGTCCTTATCGGTGAGAATCCCCTTGGAAGTCGAAAGAATGGCAATCCCCAGGCCGCCTTTCACTCGGTGGATGCTATCCTTTGAAACGTATACTCTTCTTCCACCCTTGGAAACCTTCACGATTCCATTGATGATTCTTCTTCGATTCCTGCGAGCCCCGGTGTATTTCATCTTTATGCTCAGTGTACCTTGCTTTTTGTCTTCGATAAAGCGAAAATCGCTGATGTACCCTTCCCGTTTCAGCAACTCGCAAATGTTGCGCTTCAAGTTCGAAGCGGGCACTTCCAAGCTTTCCTTGAACACGGAATTTGCGTTCCGAATTCGGGTCAGCATATCTGCTATGGGATCACTCCACATCTGTCGCTTGCCTCCTCTCCTTACCAGCTTGCCTTGCGAACGCCGGGCAGTTTTCCTTCAAGCGCCATTTTTCTCAGGCAAACCCTGCACAATCCGAATTCACGATACACGGAATGTGGACGGCCACATACCTTGCAACGGGTATATTCCCGAACTTTGAACTTCTGGGGCCTCTTCCACTTCGCTACCATGGATTTTTTTGCCATGCAATTGCGCCTCCTTAACCCATTTTGAAAGGCATGCCCATTTCTTCGAGCAGGGCTTTTGCCTCTTCGTTGGTGCGTGCCGATGTCACGATGATGATATCCATTCCCTGGATTCGTTTCACCTTTTCTACCCGGATTTCCGGGAAAATCACTTGCTCCGAAAGGCCAAAGGCGTAGTTCCCGCGGCCATCAAAGGAATTGGGGTTCAATCCACGGAAGTCACGAACCTTGGGAAGCACGATGTTCACCAACTTGTACAAAAAATTGTACATGTTGTTGTTGCGCAGGGTCACCTTGATTCCCACGGGCATCCCCTTGCGCAATTTGAAATTGGAAATGGCCTTTTTTGCGTGGGTAATCACCGGCTTTTGCCCCGCGATCGCCATCAGTTCTTCCGAGTGAAACTGGAAAATTTCCCGGTTCCGTGTGCCCTCTCCCACTCCCATGTTGATTATGATCTTTTCCAACTTGGGGATTTCCAAAACGTTCTTGTAGCTGAACTGCTTTTTCAGGGTGGGAACCACTTTTTCCCGGTAGATCTCTTTCAGTGGAACCACGTTCATTGCACTCTGTTTGCCCATGGTTGGATCCGGCTCTCGGGAAACTCCTTACAGGGAATTTCCACCGGAAACACCTCCTTTTCTTATTTGTCAATCATTTCTCCGCACTTCTTGCAAAAACGGCTCTTCTCACCGTTTTCCAGCACTTTCCATCCCACGCGCGTGGGGCGATCGCAACTGGGGCATACCAACATGGTTTTGGAGACGTCCAAGGGGATATCCTTGTCGATGATTCCACCGTTCCGCTCTTGCTGGGTGGGGCGTTGGTGCCGTTTCACCACGTTGACCTTGTCCACGATGATCTTGCTTTCTTTTGGCAGGACTTTCAACACCCGCCCGCGTTTTCCCTTGTCCCGGCCGGAAATCACTTCCACCAGGTCTTCCTTCCTGATATGAAATCGAAAACGTTTCATTCCTTCTCCCTCCTAAAGGACCTCAGGAGCCAGAGATACGATCCGTGTGAAACCTTTCTCACGAAGCTCCCGGGCTACCGGTCCAAAAATACGTGTTCCCTTCGGAAGGTTTTGCTTGTCCACGATGACAGCAGCATTGTCGTCAAAGCGCACGTAGGTTCCATCGGGCCGGCGGACCTCCTTGTGCGTGCGTACCACGACTGCACGTACCACGTCGCCTTTTTTCACGTCCGAGTGGGGAATCGCTTCTTTCACCGCACCGATGATGATGTCGCCAATGGAACCCGATTTCTTGTGCGACCCACCCATAACCCGAATCACCAGCACTTTTTTCGCCCCGGAATTATCCGCAACGTTGAGAAGAGATTCTTGCTGTATCATTTGGCATCCTCTCCTTCAATGGCAGATTCTTCTCCCAGCACGTTCCGTTTCAGGATTTGAACAACCATCCATTTCTTGTCTTTGCTAATGGGAGGGTGTTCTTCGATTTGTACCGTATCCCCCACCTTGCATTCGTTGTTCGCATCATGTGCCTTGTATTTTTTCGTTTTGCGAATGGTCTTCTTGGTCACCGAGTGTTTGAACACGTTTTCCACGAGAACGACGATGGTCTTATCCATTCGATCACTCACAACCACACCCGTTACTTTTCGTTTGGGCATAACGCACCCTCCCTTACCTTTTTAACGATAATTCTCGCTCGGTAATAATGGTTTTGACCCGGGCGATATCTCGTTTCACAAGCTGTATCTTGTTGGCGTTGTCCAACTGGTTGAGTGCCAATTGGAACCGTAAATTCATCAACTCTCGCTTCAGCTGGTCCATTTTCTCGTTTAACTCAGGGATGGTCAGATCCCGTAAATCTTTGGCTTTCACGATCATTCACCTCCGACGGTGTGCCGGGGAACAATTTTCGTTTCGATCGGAAGTTTTGCGGCAGCATTCTTCAAGGCAGTTTTTGCAATCTGATCCGGCACCCCTGCAATCTCAAAAAGAATCTTCCCAGGCTTCACAACGGAAACCCACATGTCGACGTTTCCTTTTCCCTTTCCCATGCGGGAATCTTGGGCACGCTTGGTGATGGGCTTATCGGGGAACACACGGATCAGCACTTTTCCGGAGCGCTTGAGCGTACGTACCATCACGACACGGCAAGCTTCGATCTGGCGGGCCGTAATCCAGCGTGGTTCCAGTGCCTTAAGCCCCCATTCGCCGAAATGGACTTCGGTTCCGCCCTTGGCCTTTCCAGCCATCGTGCCCCTTTGCTGTTTGCGGTATTTAACACGTTTGGGCATTAACATCCAAAATTCCTCCTCTCAAAAAACCGATCCCGGGTGTCAGCGACTCACATCGCCGTGGTAAATCCAGACCTTTACCCCGATGATCCCGGTCTTTGTTTTCGCTTGGCAAAAACCGTAATCGATGTCAGCTTTCAGCGTTTGCAAAGGAATTCGCCCTTGGCGATACCACTCGGTCCTTGCAATTTCTGCTCCTCCAAGCCTGCCGGCGACCATGACCTTGATTCCCTGGGCACCATTTCGTTCCGCAAGACGCATCACGCGTTTCATAGCCCGCTTGTGGGAGGTTCTCCGTTCCAGCATCCCGGCAATATTTTGGGAAACCAGGAGGGCATCCATCTCGGGTGTTTTGATTTCCTTGATATTTACCACGACTTCTTTTCCCGTCAGGCGCGTCAGTTCCGCACGCAAAGCCTGCACTTCTTTTCCCTTCGAACCAATCACAACACCCGGTTTCGCGGTGTGCACGGTCACGACGACCTTACTCGGACTCGGGCGTTCAATGTAAACCTCGTCGATGTCCCCGGAAGCTTCGATCGCCACGTTTTTCGACCTCTGTTGGATCAAGTACTTACGTCCCCAAACGTGTTGGCGAATCTTTTCGTCCTCGATCAGGTACTTGGAATAGTTCTTTCCACCAAACCACCGGGAGGCCCAATCCTTGGAAACTCCTAAGCGAAATCCTCTTGGGTGAACTTTTTGACCCACGGTTTAAATCACCTCGCTCCTTACCCTGCTAAATTTTTGGAAGTGTCTTTGACCACCACGGTGATGTGGCTCATTCGTTTCATCAAAATATCTGCTCGTCCTCTTCCTCGCGGCCAAACCCGTTTCATGCGGGGCCCATCGTTTACATACGCCTCGGAAACAACAAGGTGTTCGGTTTCCAGGTCGAAATTGTTCTCTGCATTCGCCACGGCGGATTTCAGGATCTTCTGCACGATGCGTGCGGCTTTTCTCGGAGAGAACTCCAAGATCTCAAAAGCCTTATCCACTTTCTGTCCGCGAATTGCATTCACAATCGATCGGGCTTTTCGAGGAGAAAGACGCAGATACTTGGCAGTTGCTTTGGCCTGGTCTTGGACCGCATTTTCCAGCTGTTCCTTGCGATTCCTATGAAGCACGGATCTTTTGGATCTCTTTTCTTGCGCCATTTGCTATCCTCCTCCGGATTACTTAATTTCTCCCTTTTTTGCCTTTTTATCCACGTGTCCCCCAAAACGGCGGGTGTAGGAGAATTCCCCCAACTTGTGTCCCACCATGTTTTCCGACACGTACACGGGAATATGCTTGATTCCATTGTACACGGCTACCGTATGTCCCACCATTTCCGGGATAATGGTGGAAGCCCTGCTCCAACTCTTCACGACTTCTTTTCTCCCGGCCTGGTTCAACTCCCGGATTTTCTTCAGGAGCTTGGGATGGACAAACGGGCCCTTTTTGGATGAACGACCCACGGTTCAGTTCCCCCTTTCCTATTTTTTGTTCCTGCGTCGGACGATCAGGCGGTCGGACTGGTGTTTTCCCCGGCGGGTCTTGTACCCCTTCGCCGGAGTACCCCACGGACTCTGGGGGTGGTTTCCACCCTTACTGCGCCCTTCGCCGCCCCCGTGGGGGTGGTCGCAAGGATTCATCGCCATACCGCGAACCGATGGTTTGATCCCCAACCAGCGCTTTCGTCCCGCTTTCCCATGGACGATGTTGCTGTTCTCTTCGTTCCCAACGGTTCCCACAGTTGCTTTACACGTTTCGCGAACCCTGCGCAACTCGCCCGAAGGCATCTTCAGCAGCGCATATCCACCTTCCTTGGCCATGAGCTGCACCGAAGTCCCTGCAGAACGGGAAATTTGGGCTCCCTTTCCCGGGATCATTTCCACGGCGTGGATGAGGGTCCCTACCGGGATCCTTTCAAGCGGCAACGAGTTCCCCACCCGGATTTCGGCATCCGGACCGCTCATCAGGATATCCCCCACCTGCAATTTCTTTGGGGCAAGGATGTATCGCTTTTCCCCGTCCCGGTACACTAAAAGCGCGATGCGTGCACTTCGGTTCGGATCGTACTCGATGGAGACGGTCTTGGCTTCGATGCCGTCTTTCTCTCTTCGGAAATCGATGATGCGGTACCGGCGCTTGTGCCCTCCACCCCTGTGGCGGACGGTTACGTGCCCATGGTGGTTCCGTCCAGCAGTTCTCTTCAGTGGTTCGGTAAGGCTTTTTTCCGGCTTGCTCTTGGTGATTTCCGCGTAATCCGGAATGGCCATGGTCCTTCGGCTGGGGGTTGTGGGTTTAAATTTTTTCAGTGCCATTTTCTTCTCCCCTTTCCTCCGTTAGTGAAGGTTATCCAGTTCCGGAATGGAAAAACCCTTTTGCAACTTGATCATGGCTTTCTTCCATGACCGGGTTTTCCCCTGCAGAACCCCGCGTCGTTTGGGTTTCCCCTTCACGTTCATGACGCTCACCTTTTCAACCTTCACGCTATAAAGCTCCTCGATTGCATTTCGAATCATGTATTTATTGGCAAACCGATTCACTTCAAACGTATATTTTCGATCGCTCATGTTGAAAGTGGTTTTCTCCGTGATGATGGGTCGGATCAACACATCCGATGCTGTCAACTTAACGGCCATTTCCCAACACCTCCTCGATCTTCTTCACCGTATCCCGGGTTAAAACCAACTTTTCGTTGTTGATGATGTCAAAAACATTCAATCCATCGATGGTTGTTCTCTCCGGCATCCCGGGGTTATCCGCAATCAGTACCTTGCACTTGCCCAGGTTCCGGCTCGACAATCGAACGTTCAAGTACCCCTCCTTCTTGTAAGGAAGAACGAAAAGACTCTTGGTTTCCGCGATTCCAAGGCTTTGCAAAACTTGCTTGAACGCCTTGGTCTTGATGGAATCCATGGTGAAGTCTTCCAAAACAATCAGGTTTCCTTCCTTCACACGGGTGCTCAACGCCGATTTGAGGGCTTGTACTTTCATTTTGCGGTTCAATCCCTTGGACCAGTCCCGCGGCTTGGGACCAAAGGCCACTCCTCCATGGCGCATGTGCGGTCCGCGCAACGACCCTTGGCGCGCACGGTGCGTGTGTTTCTGGGGCCAGGGTTTCTTCCCCGTGCCCGAAACTTCCGCCCGCGTTTTGGTGGAAGCTGTTCCCTGGCGTCTGCTGGCAAGCTGCTGGTCCACGTAACGGAACATGAGGTCGCGATTGGGTTCCATCCCAAAGATGTCATCGCGCAATTCGAGCTGGCCAACGGTCTGTCCCTTAAGGTCGAGAACATTTACGGTTGACATGATGTATCCTCCTCCCGGCTTAGTTACCTGTTTTTCTTCGCTTTTCGCTTGATAGCGTTTCGGATGATGACCTTGCTGTTCTTCGCGCCTGGAATGGAACCTTTCACGGCAACCACGTTGTTTTCTTCGTCAATGCGGATGATTTCCAGGTTCTGGATGGTAACCCTCTCGTTTCCATAGCGACCGGGCATCTTTTTGCCGGGAAACACGCGGGCGGGATAGGAGTGCTGTCCCGTACTTCCCAGGCCGCGATGGAACTTGGAACCGTGCGATTTTTCTCCTCCGCGGAAGTTCCAGCGTTTCATGACCCCCGAATAGCCTCTTCCCTTTGTCCAGCCAATCACGTCGATCTTGGCCGATTCGGAGAAGAGCGACACGGTGAGTTGCTCTCCCAGTTCGTAATCGTCGGGGTTTTGGACCCGGAACTCTTTCAACCAGGCCTTCGGCTGCACGTTGGCTTTCTTGAAATGCCCCTTGAGGGGTTTGGTGGTGTTCTTTTCCTTCTTGCTTCCGTACCCCAACTGGATTGCGTTGTAGCCATCCGTGTCCTTCGTTTTCTTCTGCACCACGGTGCAGGGTCCCGCTTGAATCAACGTAACCGGAACCAGAACGCCGTCCCGGTACAAGCGCGTCATACCAATTTTCTTACCCAAGAGTCCGCTCATTCGTACACCTCCATTACAACTTGATTTCGACATCCACCCCGGAAGGAAGATCGATTTTCATGAGAGCTTCCACCGTTTTCGGATTGGGGTCGAGAATGTCTATGAGCCGTTTGTGAACCCTTTTCTCAAAATGTTCCCTGGAATCCTTGTGCTTGTGCGGGGAACGAAGAACGCAGTAAATGCTTTTTTCCGTAGGCAGGGGAATCGGACCCGAAACTTTTGCCTGCGTCGTCTTGACGATATCCACGATTCGTTTCGCGGATTGATCAAGTAGTTCGTGATCGTATGCCCGTAACCTGATGCGAATTCTCTGTGAAGCCATTAATTGCTTCCCTCCTCCGTACTTCGAAAAAATAGGGGGGAGTGGGAAACTCCCCCTATTCGTTCCAAATTACTCGATGATATCGGCAACAACCCCCGCGCCTACCGTGCGACCGCCTTCGCGAACCGCGAAGCGCATCCCTTTTTCACAGGCAACGGGCTTGATCAGGCGTACTTCCATGACCACGTTGTCCCCGGGCATAACCATTTCCACGTCTTCTCCCAGGTCCAGGATTTCGCCCGTGATATCAGCGGTCTTCATGAAGAACTGGGGTCGATAACCCTTGGTAAACGGTGTATGGCGTCCACCCTCTTCTTTTTTCAACACGTAGATATTTGCCTTGAAGTGGGTATGAGGGGTGATGGATCCGGGTTTTGCAAGCACCTGCCCGCGGAAGACTTCCGTCTTTTTCACACCGCGCAGCAAACACCCCACGTTGTCTCCGGCCATTCCTTCGTCCAGCAGCTTGCGGAACATTTCGACACCCGTTACCACGGTTTTGGTGGTGGGCGTAAGCCCCACGATTTCCACTTCGTCGCCGGTATGCACCGCGCCACGTTCGATCCTTCCGGTAACAACCGTTCCGCGCCCGGTGATGGTGAAGATGTCTTCGATGGGCATCAGGAAAGGTTTGTCGGTTTCACGTTTGGGTTCGGGGATGTAGTCATCGCATGCCTGCATCAGCTCGTAGATACTTGCCATCCACTTGTCGTCAGCCGTGTCAGCTTCTCCTGCTTTCAGAGCGGAGCCACGGATCACCGGCAAATCGTCTCCGGGGAACTCGTACTTGGAGAGAAGGTCACGTACTTCCATTTCCACGAGGTCGATGAGTTCTTCATCGTCCACCATGTCGACCTTGTTCAAGTACACCACAATCGCGGGCACGTTAACCTGGCGCGCCAGGAGCACGTGTTCACGGGTTTGGGGCATGGGTCCGTCCGTGGCAGCCACCACGAGGATCGCACCGTCCATCTGCGCGGCACCGGTGATCATGTTCTTGATGTAGTCAGCGTGACCCGGACAGTCAATGTGGGCGTAGTGGCGAGCTTCTGTCTGGTATTCCACGTGCGTCACGTTGATCGTGATTCCACGGGCCTTTTCTTCCGGGGCCTTGTCGATCATTTCGAAGGGAGTGAAATCGGCAAGCCCTTTCATTCCAAGACCCTTGGTAATCGCTGCGGTCAGCGTGGTTTTCCCGTGGTCGATGTGTCCGATGGTTCCAATGTTCAAATGGGGTTTGTTTCTTTCAAACTTTTCTTTCGCCATTCGAAAAATACCTCCCTAAAAATTAATATTTGTTCCGTTATCGATGTCTGAGGATTTTCTCCAACGTTCTTTCATCCACCTCTTGGTAATGGTGGAACTGGATCATGTGCGTCGCCCGGCCCTGGCTGAGCGAGCGCAGCACCGTGGCATACCCGAAAAGCTCCGAAAGAGGGACGAGTGCATCAATCACACGCGCGTTGGACCGCGTATCGAACCGCTCAATGCGCCCACGCCGGGTGTTCAAGTCCCCGATGATATCTCCCATGTATTCCTCCGGGGTGGTGACCTCCATTTTCATGATTGGCTCCACCAGGAACGAACTCGCCTTTCGCAATGCTTCCTGGGTGGCCATGGAGGCAGCTATCTTGAACGCAAGCTCCGAACTATCCACCTCGTGGTACGAACCGTCCAGGAGGGTCGCCTTGATTCCGACAACGGGGTAGTCGGCAACGACGCCATCTTGCAAGCTTTGGCGAATACCCGCCTCGATGCTGGAAATGAATTCGGAAGGAATCACGCCCCCCACGATCGCACTCTTAAACTCGAAGCCTTCGAAATGCCCCAAGGGCTCCAGACGGATCTTTACGTGCCCGTATTGCCCACGCCCACCGGACTGGCGGATGTACTTCCCCGTTGTTTCGACCGTTTCATGGATGGATTCGCGGTACGATACGTGGGGTTGGCCCACGCGAACGTTCGCGCTGAATTCCCGCTTCAAACGATCCACGATGATCTCCAGGTGCAATTCCCCCATACCACTCAACAGGGTTTGCCCGGTTTCACCATCCACGTGCACTTTCAACGTGGGATCCTCCTCCGTTAGTGCTCCCAAACCCTTGGCAAGTTTGTTCTGGTCGTTCTTGGTTTCGGGTTCGATGGCAATTTGGATCACGGGTTCCGGGAACTCGATTTGTTCGAGCAAGATGGGGTTTTTCTCTCCGGAAAGACTGTCCCCGGTGGAAGTCCCGCGCAGGCCAATGGCCGCGACGATGTCTCCCGCCATCACTTCGTCCACGTCTTCCCTACTATCTGCGTGCATGAAAATCAACCGACTCACGCGTTCTTTCTTGCCCTTGTTCACGTTCAACACGTACGATCCTTTTTGCAGGGTTCCCGAATATACCCGGAAGTAGGTCAGTCTGCCCACAAAGGGATCCGCGGCAATCTTGAACGCAAGGGCACCAAAGGGCCCCGCAGGATCGGGAGGCAATGCCTCCAGTTCGTCACCCACGATTACATCGATTGGGGGAAGATCAAGCGGAGACGGAAGGTAGGAAACGATCGCATCCATCAGTGGTTGGATCCCCTTGTTTCGGAACGAGGAACCGCAAAGCACGGGATTCCACTTGTTCCCCACCGTGCCCTTTCGGATGGCTTGGCGAATTTGTTCCACCGGGAGTTCTTCTCCATCCAGGTACATTTCCAGCAGGCTTTCGTCGTACAGGGAGATCTTGGAAATGAGTTCCTCCCGCATCTCATCCACTTGCTCGCGCAGTTCGTCGGGTATGTCTCGGGTTTCCAGCACGGATCCATCGACTTCGGGCCAAAAAAGGGCCTTCATACCTACCAGGTCTACTACCCCTTCGAACTGATCCTCCGCCCCAATGGGAATTTGCAACGGCAAGGGGGTTGCGCCCAGTTTCCGGACCATGCTTTCCACCGAAGCAAGGAAATCCGCGCCGATCTTGTCCATTTTGTTCATGAACGCGATCCGCGGAACACGGTACTTGTCGGCTTGCCGCCACACTGTTTCCGACTGCGGTTCCACACCGGCGCAAACGTCGAAAATGGCAACGGCTCCATCCAACACACGCAGCGAACGCTCCACTTCGATCGTAAAGTCAACGTGTCCGGGTGTATCGATAATATTGATGCGATGGTTGTTCCAAAAACAGGTGGTGGCAGCGGAGGTGATGGTGATCCCCCGCTCCTTTTCTTGGTCCATCCAATCCATGGTCGCGGTTCCTTCGTCCACGCTTCCAATCTTATGTTTTCTTCCTGTTAGGAACAACATCCGCTCGGTTGTCGTCGTTTTACCGGCATCGATATGTGCCATGATCCCGATATTGCGAAGTCTTTCCAGCGGACCCCTGGGAGTTGCCACTTCAAATTCCTCCAGTTTTTACCATTTAAAATGGGCGAACGCGCGGTTTGCTTCCGCCATCTTGTGGGTATCTTCGCGACGTTTCACCGCGGCACCCTGGTTTTCGTACGCGGAAAGGATTTCCTCGGAAAGTTTGGTGCGCATGGGACGCCCTTTCTTGGAACGGGAAGCTTTCAACAACCAGCGGAGGCCGAGGGAAATCTTGCGGTTTTCTCCCACTTCAACGGGAACCTGGTAGGTTGCCCCACCCACGCGGCGAGGGCGAACTTCCACGGCGGGCTTGATGTTGTCCATCGCTTTCTTGAAAACTTCCAGCGGTTCCTTTCCTGTTTTTTCCCGGATGGAGTCAAAGGCTCCGTACACGATGCGCTGCGCCGTGGCTTTCTTGCCACTCCACATGATCGTATTGATCAACTTGGTGACCAGGATATCATTGTAAATCGGATCTGGATCAATTTTCCGTTTTTCGGCTCGTCTTCTTCTCACGGTTCAATCCTCCTTACCCCTACAAACCTTGCACTACTTTGGCGTCTTTGCGCCATACTTGGACCTTGCTTGCCTTCGCGATTCGACTCCAGCGGAATCAAGCGTACCCCGGATGATCCGGTACCGGATACCGGGAAGGTCTTTCACACGTCCCCCACGAATCAACACAACGGAGTGTTCCTGCAGGTTATGTCCCTCACCGGGGATGTATGCGGTCACTTCGATTCCATTGACCAGACGTACCCTGGCAATCTTACGCAAGGCAGAATTTGGTTTTTTCGGGGTGGTGGTCGTTACCCGAACGCACACGCCGCGCTTCTGAGGATTCCCTTCCAACGCGGGCGCTTTCCGTTTCTCCACAACTTTTTTCCGGCCCTTCCGGACCAGCTGATTAATGGTTGGCATTAAAGGATGTAGCCCTCCCTTCGAATATGTCTCGGAAAAATTCCACGCTATTCTACACTGGAACCGGGTGCTATGTCAACAGCACCCGGCCTCAGCAGAAAAATTTACCTGATGTTCAATTTACCCGTCGCCGCTTACACGATTTTGCGCTTGGGCGGGGGATCGTACACGCACACCGGGCAAGGTTCCTTGCGCGCATGGGCGAGGAACTCTTCTCGGAAAAGCTCCACGATACTTCGCAGCGGCAAACCAGCTGCTTGGCCAAGACCGCAAAAAGAGGCCTGTTCGAGCGTATCCGCGATCTGCACAAGGTACTCCACTTCTTCTTCCCGGGCTTTGCCGCGAACCAGGTTGTCCAAGATTTCCACGCTCACGCGTGTTCCTTCCCGACAGGGGTTGCATTTCCCGCAAGATTCATGCGCGAAAAATTCCATGGCCACCTTGGCGATTTCCACCGGGCAATGGGTTTCGTCCATGACCAAGATCACGCCGGACCCCAATGTCACGCCTTGGCGCGCAGAATCGTAATCCAGTGGCACGTGCAACGCATTTTCGCCAATAAACGATCCCGCGGTTCCTCCGGTTTGCACCACCTTGAGCTTCCGACCATTGGGGATGCCCCCTCCGAACGCGTAGAGCAACTCGTGGGCGGTTGTCCCCAGCGGGACTTCCACCAGTCCCTTGTTCGCCACGTTTCCGACAAGGGTAAAGACTTTCGTCCCGGTGGAATTTTCCGTGCCGATTCGGGCGAAAGCATCTGCTCCATTGCGCAGGATCCAGGGAATGTTGGCAAAGGTTTCCACGTTGTTCACCACGGTGGGTTTTTGGTACAGCCCTTCCACCGGCGGATAGGGGGGTTTGAGCCTTGGCCGACCCGGTTTGCCCTCGATGGACTCGATCAGCGCGGTTTCTTCTCCACAAATGTACGCCCCTGCTCCCAGGCGCACCGATAGGTCAAAATCAAAACCGCTCCCGAAGATGTCCTTCCCCAGGAAACCCATTTCGTAGGCATCGGCAATGCCCTTCCGGATGTTTTCGATGGAGCCGAAGTACTCCCCGCGGATGTAGATGTACCCGCGCGAGGCCCCGACCGCGTACCCGCAAATCGCCATGGCCTCGATCACAGAATGGGGATCTCCCTCCATGATCAGGCGATCCTTGAACGTGCCCGGCTCCCCTTCGTCGGCGTTGCAAATCACGAACTTTTCCGGAGCATTCACCTTCGCGGTGAATTCCCATTTCTTTCCGGTGGGGAAGCCTGCACCCCCACGCCCACGGAGCTTGCTTTTGCTGATTTCGGCGATCACATCATTGGGTTTCATACCCGAAAGCACCTTGGCCAAGGCCTGGTACCCATCGCGGGCGATGTATTCTTCCACGATGCGCGGGTCAATGACGCCAACGTTACGCAAAACGATCCGTGTTTCGCCTTTTTCCTTTTGCGCGGTGGGCACGATTTGTGCGGCTGTTTTTTCATCCAGCATCCACTTCTGCACGGGGCGTCCCTTCAGCAGGTGTTCGGTTACCAGTTCTTCCAATTGGTCCGCCGAAGAGATCTCGTAAAACACGGAATCGGGGTAAATGGCGATCAAAACACCTTCGGGGTAGACACCCATGCTCCCGGTTTCCAGGACTTCCACCTGGTCCGAAAGGGTATACAACTCTACCAGTTCCTCCAACCGTTGCATGAAAAAGCGTGCACCTTTCAACGCGCTGTTGGAATCGATGGACACGAGAATGGTCTGGGCCTTCATTCTTCCTCACCCCCGGCATTCCGAAACTTTTCGAGGAGCTCGGGGATTTTTTGGGCATCCAGGTTTCCAAAAAAATCCTCGTTGATCATGATGGCGGGAGAAACACCACAAAGCCCGAGGCACCCTGTTTTCTCCAGGGTGAAAAGGCCGTCGGGTGTTGTCTCGTAGAACTCGATCCCCAACTCGGATTTCAAGGCTTCGATGACTTCCTTGCCTCCGGTTACGTGGCAAGGTAAGCTGTTGCAAACCCGGATCACGTACTTCCCCCGGGGTTTCACGGAAAACATGGTGTAGAAGCGCAGCACTTCGTATACTTTTGAAACAGGGATGTGTAATACATCCGCCACGCGCTCCACCGCTTCCACAGGGATGTAATTGTGGAAGTAATTTTGCACTTCGTGGAGGCTGTTCAGCAGAACGTCCCCCTCTTCCAGGCTTTGATCCCGGGTCACTTGTTGGATAATTTGATCCACTTTCTCCATTTCTTTCTCAGTGACCAAAACGACACCTCCCAAATATCTTGAACCACTTGACGAACTTCTTGTTGGCCTGCGGAAACCGCATCACGGGGAAACGATGTGAATGGCTCCAAAGCGGCACACGCTGATACAGCTTCCACAGCGGGTGCAGATCTCCGGATCGATCTCGTGGACCTTTTTCACCGCGCCGGAAATAGCATTCACCGGGCATACCCGGGCACAGGCGGTACATCCCACGCAGTTTTCGGGAATCACCTCGTAACGAATCAAGGGGCGACAGACCTTCGCGGGGCATTTCCCCTCGCGGATATGCGCCTCGTACTCCTCCCGGAAATAGCGGAGCGTGGATATCACGGGTTGCGGAGCAGACTGCCCCAGCCCGCACAGCGATGTGTCCATGATCATTTTGCCGAGGTTTTCCAGCGTATCCAGGTCTTCCATGGTGCCTTCGCCGCTCGTGATACGTTGCAGGATCTCGTACATCACGCGGGTTCCCTCGCGGCACGGGTTGCATTTGCCGCAAGATTCATCCACGGAAAACTCCAAGAAGTACTTGGCAACGTCCACCATGCAGGTTTCCTCGTCCATGAAGATCATTCCACCAGAACCCATCATGGTTCCCAGTTCGCGCAACGATTCGTAATCGATCGAGGTATCCAGGTGCTCCTTGGGGATACAACCGCCACTGGGCCCCCCCGTTTGCACGGCTTTGAATTCCTTGTTGCCCGGGATCCCGCCACCGATATCGTAAACCATTTCTTTCAGGGTGATTCCCATGGGCACTTCCACTAAGCCCGTGTTCTGGATCTTTCCGGCAAGGCAAAACACCTTGGTTCCCTTGCTTTTTTCCGTTCCGATACGCGAAAACCACTCCGCTCCCTTTAGGATGATGGACGGAATGTTGGCATAGGTTTCGACGTTGTTGTTCAGCGTTGGTTTTCCCCAAAGACCTACTTCGGCGGGGAACGGTGGTTTGACGCGAGGTTGGCCACGCTTGCCTTCCACCGATTCGATCAGAGCGGTCTCTTCCCCGCAAACGAAGGCTCCCGCTCCCATGCGGATTTCCAGATCGAAGGAAAAACCAGACCCCAGGATGTTTTCCCCGAACAGGCCCATTTCCTTTGCCTGGCGAATTCCTTCGCGCAAACGCTCAATGGCAAGGGGATATTCCGCTCGAATATAGATGTATCCCTTGTTCGCACCCACGGCGTACCCCGCAATGGCCATGGCTTCCAGGATGGTATGGGGGTCACCTTCCAAGATCGAGCGATCCATGAACGCTCCCGGGTCTCCCTCGTCGGCATTGCACAGCACGAACTTTTCCTTTCCCGGGACTTTTCGCGTCAATTCCCACTTGAGCCCCGTGGGGAAACCCGCTCCTCCCCGCCCGCGCAATCCACTCTTCTTGAGCACCTCAACCACTTGCTCTGGAGACATCTCGGTCAGAACCTTGGTGAGGGCAAAGTACCCGTCGTGGGCAATGTACTCCTCGATACTCAGCGGATCAATCACACCCATGTTGCGGGTCGCAATCTTCACCTGGCGGGTGAAAAAGGGATGTTCGTCGAAGGGGCTGGTTATCTTCACTTCTTTCCCCGGGCTCTCCAGCAGCTTGGCCTCCACCACGCGGCCCTTGAGCAGGTGCTCGGAAACAATGGTTTCCATGTCCTTTGCTTCCAACTTCTGGTAGAAAACACCCTCGGGGTAAATCACCATCAACGGACCCGCGTCGCACATGCCCATGCAGCCTGTTTCCACGATCCTTGTCACGTCACCCAGGCCATACTTTTCGATGCTTCTTTTCAAAGCATCCAGGCAGCTCTCCTCGCCGGCGGAAATACAGGCTCCTCCGGCGCACATTAATATGGTGTTGGTCTCAATTGGCAATGTCCTTCACCTCACCCGAAGACTAAAGTTCGCCTTTTTTGATCAACAAGTCGCTAACAACTTTTCCTTCAACCAGATGCTGCTGCACAATGCGCTTCACCTGCGCGGGGGTAACGTGACCGTACACGATGGGTTCCTGGGATTCGATCTCCACTTTCACGGTGGGTTCGACATCGCAAAGCCCCATGCAACCCGATTGCAAAACCGCAAAATCTTGGATGTTCTTGTCCGCAAGCTCGGACACGAGAGCCTGGTAGGTGTCCTTTGCACCGGCAGCGATTCCACAGGTGCCCATTGCCACGAGCAATTTTCCCTTTTTGCTGCTGTCTCTCAAGCTCATTCCCTTGACCGTTTGTTCCTTGATTTTCATCAGTTCTTCCAAACTCTTCACTTTGGCCATAATTGGCTCACCCCCTGTATTTCTTCAGAATTTTTGGAACCTCATCAGGTGTAACGCGCCCGTAGAAATCCTTTTCTCCCACCAACACAACAGGAGCCATACTGCAAGCCCCCAGGCAACGCACCCCATGTAGGGAGAACTCCCCGTCTTCGGACACTTCCTCCAACCCAACCCCGAGTTCCTCTTGGAACCGACTGAGGACGCGGTCCGCGCCCTTCACGTAGCAGGCTGTTCCCAGGCAAATCTTCACCTGGTTCTTCCCCCTGGGTTTCATGGTGAAAAAGTTGTAGAATGTCACGACCCCGTACACCGAACTCACGGGAAGGTCCAATTTCACGGCGACGTGCTCCTGGACTTCGGAAGGCAAGTAACCGAACAAGCTTTGCGCACGGTGCAACACTTCGATCAACACGCCCGGTTTGTCTTTCATCTCTTCGATGAAACGATCCAGTTGCTCGTACAGGCACGCATGATCTTGACACCCGGTTTTTTCTCCGGCAGTGGCCACCGAAAACACCTCCAATTCGTTATTTAAATCACAATACCTTTTATTAGCATGTTCCAGAGCTCGATAATTATATCACAATCGAGTTTGAATTCAACGCCAGGGGGTGTGGCATATCCCCAAGAGCCATCCGAATCCTTGACAGTCCCGCGATTTGCACGTACAATTGGGGTAGCATTCCACGCAAAGATCTGCACCCCTTTTACCCAGGAGGACTACCATGGCACGCGATTTGACAAAGGGAAGCCTCACCAAGAATTTGCTGTTCATGTCGCTTCCCACCATGTTCGGCTTTCTTTCCCAAACCCTGTACGATATCGTCGATATTGCTTGGATTGGTCGCCTATCCCCCGGTGCGGTGGCTTCGGTAACCATTTTCTCCAGTATCTTCTGGCTCGCCGAAATTTTGAACGAAATCATCGGTACCAGTTCCGTGTCCTTGATCTCGCAAAGTTACGGCGCGAAAAACCTGGTGCGGGCTTCGCGCGCGGTGGAACAAACCCTCGCGTTCAAAGCATTCGTGGCAACCATCGCCGCTCTTTTCCTTCTTTTGTTCATCAAACCCATCTTGGGCTTCTTCGCCCCAGATGCAAGTGTGACCCAAAAAGCCTTGGAGTACGGGTACATCCGGATTTTCTTCCTCCCCATCATGTTCTCTTCCTACAGCGTGAACACTGCCTTGCGTTGCATCGGGGATGCGAAAACACCAATGGTGATCATGTTCGTTGCTTCGATCACGAACATGATCCTCGATCCCATTTTCATGTTCCAAACCGTTCCCCTTCTTGGCTTCCCGGGGCTCAACTTGGGGATTTTCGGAGCAGGTTTGGCCACCGTGATTTCCACCTCCCTGGCTTTTTGCCTGGGATTTTGGGTCCTCTTCTCGGGCAAGAGTGAACTGAAGCTCTCCTTCCGGGGGTTGTTCCGATTGGACAAGGAGCTGGACCGCAAGCTCATCACCATCGGTTTGCCCACCGGTTTCGAGATGCTTTTCCGGAACCTTTCGGGATTGGTGCTGCTCAAGTTCGTGGCAGGTTTTGGAACCGCGGTTGTGGCAACCATGGGCATCGGTCAACGCCTAATGGGATTTGCGTTCATGCCCCTTATCGGTCTACTGATGGGGGGAAGCACGGTGGCGGGGCAAAACCTGGGGGTTGACAAAGTGGACCGCGTGCAGAAAACCGCTTGGATAACCGCAACAACCGGAATGGTTCTGATGTTGGTGTTCGTGTTTTTCATCGTTCTGTTCCCGGAAAACATCATGCGGATCTTCGTGCAAGACCAGGAAGTTATCCGCCTCGGGATCCCCATGCTTCGCATCGTGTTCCCTTCGTTTATTATCCTGGGATTTTCTTTCGGGTTTGGAACGGTTTTTTCCGCTTCGGGGCTCAACACACCCTTCTTGATCTCCTCGGTGATCTCACGGTGGTTGGTACAAGTGCCACTTCTTGCCCTATTCATAGGTTTGTGGAAGCTACCGGAGTGGTCGCTGTGGGTGGCCTTTTGCGTGGCCGAATCACTGGAAGGATGCATCATCATCTGGTTTTACTCGAGGGGAAAGTGGAAGACAAAGCGGGTGTGAGGGGGAATCGTTCCGGAAAAAAAACCAAAGAAAAAGGGGCCCATTCGGGCCCCGTGCGAAAAAAAGTTGAATCCTTCTATTCAACAATCCTTACATTCGCAGCCTGTGGTCCTTTTTCACCTGTCGTAACCTCAAACTCCACGCGTTGTCCTTCTTCGAGAGTTCGGAAGCCGTCGGACTGAATTGCAGAAAAGTGAACAAAGACATCGCTTCCGCCATCCTGTGTGATAAAACCGTACCCCTTCTGAGCATTGAACCACTTGACACTACCTGTTAACATACTTTCATTCCTCCAAAAAAACATTTGGACCGTAATCGGTCAATCCCAAGCATACACGAAATTGATGGATTTGTCAAGCTACCCAAAAAAGAAAATGTTGCGGGCCGTTTCGCGACTCCGCTATGCCTGCAAACCCTGTAAGGCGCTGTGCACAACGTTGCGCAAGAGGAGGGCTGTGGTTACGGGTCCCACCCCTCCCGGGACGGGAGACACGCGCAATCCCATGCTTTCCTCTGCACTCGGGTCCCTTTCCACGTCGCCGGAGATGCGGCCATCCACCACGTTGATGCCCACATCCAGGATTATGGCGCCGGGTTTGCACTCTCGCACCTTTATCAGCCCAGCTTTCCCCGCCGCCACCACCAGGATATCCGAGTTGGACACAACGGCCGCCAAATTTTCCGTACGCGAATGGCAGACGGTTGGGGTGGCGCTTCTCTTTCTCTCCAGCATCATCAACGCCAATGGGCGGCCAACCGTGTTGCTCCTCCCGATAATGGTCACCGCTTTCCCCTGTACGTCGAGGTGGTAATAGTCCAACAGGTAGAGTACCGCTTCCGCCGTACACGGGTAGAAAACAGGCGATTCGTACAGCAGCAAGCCCATGTTGGTGGGGGTTCTCCCTTCCACGTCCTTTTTCGGGTCCAAAGCTTGCAAAACCCGGATCTCATCCAAATGTGCCGGAAGAGGATGCGCAACCAAAACACCATCCACCCCTTCATCCCCGTTCAAGCGCGCGATTTCTCCCAACACCTTTTGCATGCACGATTCACCCGCAAGTTCTTGCATTTCAAAGGAAATTCCCAACTTCTCTGCTGCGCGACCTTGGGATTGCAAGTAGGACTGCGTTGCATCGTCAGGTTGAACCGCCAGTGACACAAGCTTGGGAGATCGCGGAAGGCTTCGCATTCTCTTTTGCAACTCGTCCCGGATTTGCAGGGCGGGTTTCTTTCCGTCCAGAATCATAAATCCACCTCCATCCATTTTGCTGCGTTCGACACCCGGATTGATTGCATCCCACATCGTTTCATCCTGCGCTGTTTCCCTTCCAACAGGGAGAAAAACAGCAAGCTCTTTTCCCCCTGGAATTCGAGTCGTTTCTCCCTGGGATCAAAGGTCCCCAGGAAAAGGGGAAGGTTCTCTCCACCACCCACCACCACCTTTTCTCCCAGTGCAAGCGCCCTACCGGGGGGTTCGCATTCGAACATTCCCTCTTTGCTTCCATCAAAACCCTTGTAACGGAGCAAGGGGAGGAGCACTTCAGTCACGTGTACCAGCTTCAGCCGTTCTGCACCACCAAACGGGGAAAAGGGCAACCCAAAAACTTCCGGGTAGGAAACCAAGATCCCCAGGGAAAACCTTTCGGACGTGAGAAGATCGCGCGTCTGGGCACGTTTCGTGTTCCCTTCCGCTACGTTCGCGAACTGTCCAAAGATTTCGCCACCAATATGCGCCAGTTCCGTGCGCATACGGTTTTTCCATCCCATGACTTCTTCCAGTGCGACACCGGGTTGCAGGCACTCGAAGGCCCCCGCCCGATGCAGGTTTTGGATAGCGCGTTCGGAAAGGCTTCCCGGTTCCAGCCGTTCGAAAAAATCCCCCAGGTTCGCAAATTCACCTTGTTGGCGTGCTGCAACGATTTCTTCGGCCATTGCTTGGGAGACTTCACGGACATGGCGCAACCCCAGGAAAAAATCATTCCCCTGCATGTGGCTGGAAACTTGGCTGCGTTGCAGGTCCGGTGGATGCACCGAAAACTCCCGCATGCGCATCTCCTCGAGCAAGGAATACACCTTTTCTTCCCGTCCCCACAAACCATCCAGGAAGATTGGGAAGAAGCGTTGGGGATGGTTCCTCTTCAACCACCCGGTCCAAAAAGTCAGGTAGGCATACGCCGTGGCGTGCGCCTTGTTGAAAGCGTACCCGGAAAATTCCCGTACCTGGTCCAACAACTCCCGCGCTTCTCTCTCGGACATTCCCGATCGTTCACAACCCTTGCGAAATTCCAAGGCGCGCTCCTGCATTTTTTCCGGCATTTTCTTGGCCATGGCGTTCCGGAAAGCATCGGCAGCTTCCGGGGAAAAGCCCGCCACTTCCATGCAAATGCGCAAGATCTGCTCCTGGAAAACAGGTACTCCAGCAGTGGATGCCAAAATCTGCTGCAGTTGCGGGTGGGTGTTTTTCGGGAACGGCTCGCGCCCAACATTTTGCAGGTAGCGATCCGCAAGCCCGCTGTGAATGGGTCCCGGCCGATTGAGCGAGATCACGATGCGCAACTCTGGGAAATCCCGGGGTTGGAACTTCTCCAGCAGAGCCCGCCCCGAGGGGCTGTCCAGTTGAAAAACCCCGCCCAACGATTCTCCGCGGAAAATGTCGAAATGTTCCAAAGGTTCCCGTTCGGGCCGGGGAAGTGTGAGCTGGCAGTCCTTGATGAGACTGAGGGTATTGAGCCCGAGCAGATCCATCTTGACCATGCCCAGTTCCCGGAGGTCATCCATGCCGTACTGGCAAACCGGAAACGCATTGTTTCCGCCGAAAAGAGGAAGAAAATCCCGCAAGTCCTCCTGGGAAAAGAGGAGCCCGGCAGCATGCGTGGAGAAATGGTGCACCTTGCCCAAAAGCGCGGAGAAAACACCCTGGAACTTCCGCCTTTGGGAAGGGGACAGGTGGGATTTGTGCTTTCTCTCCAACTCGCGAAGGATAAGGCGTTCTCCGAAGGTCCCAAAAGTGGAGATCCCCGCCACGTGCCCCTCCCCGTAGCGTTCTTGCAGGAAAAGGATCACCTGCTGGCGTTTCCGATCTTCCACGTCCAGATCGATATCCGGCGGGTCTTTTCGAAAAGCGTTCACGAACCGTTCGAACAACAACTGGTGCTCCAAGGGATCGGGCGCGGTGATTCCCAGCAAGTGCACGAGTAGGGAAGAAACCGCCGATCCCCTCCCCGGACCAACCATGGCGCCACACTCGTGGGCTGCTTGCACGATATCCGCGGCCAGAAGGAGGTAGCGGGAGAATGCGTTTCGGGTGATGGCTTGCAGTTCCATTCGCAGCCGCTTCTCGAATGCTTCTTCACCCCATCTCGGGTGGTCCGCCGCTCGGGAAACCACACGTTGCAACAACGTTTCCCCATCGGGATCCCGCGGATCGAGTGCGGCGCGAATACCTTCGAGCCACCCGCTACGCTGCGGCTGCGGTTCCCCTTTCTCCGTGGAAGGGGGTTGGAAGGGGGGCAAGGGCAATTGGAAAGGGTGCGCCAGCGAAAAGGATTCGGTGCTTTCCACGATCTTCTGCAGGTTTTCCCACCAGGCTTCTTTCCCCCGCAACATCTGTTGCAGCGCATTCGGGTCGGGAAAGGGGATTCCCAACGCATGCATTTCCGGGTACGGGTTTTGGGAACAGCTCCCCCGGAAAATTTCCAACGATGCAGTGGATGTCCCCGCAAAAAAGAGAACCGGGGGGAAAAGAAGCTCCGGCAGCCCGGCGGGGTCGCTGGAGGGGGAAGCACTATCCCACTGCAAAATCCCCCGGAAAAGCCATTCCCGCAGGGGGAGCGAAGGGGGAAGCTCCGCCGCTTGTTGCAACACGAAGACAAGGGATGGAGAATCCCATAACTCCCGGAAAGAAACCCGGTGATTCACGTAGCGCACCAAGAGCTGGTACCCGTGCCGGTCGCGGCAAAACACGCTGAACCGCGCGTCCGAAAAGGTGGTTTCCATTCCCACAAGAGGCTTGATTCGCTCCACGCGGGCCTGGAAAACCAGCTTGGGAATCCCGCACAAGTTGGGGTCAGCCAATGCAGCAAAGGAATACCCATACTCCTTGGCTTTCCGAACGATTTCCTTCGGATCCATTAGCGATTGTCCCAGGTGAAAATGACTATGCATATGCAGCACGGCAACCCTCCCTCCAAATTTCCCCCTTCCATTATACACGTCATGGCGGTGTTCCGAGGCAGGTTAAGCAGTCTGCCCAAGCGAAGGAAAACGGGAAATATGATACAATTTAGACCGTCCCAATGGGGTTACCCGTGTATCGTACCACAAACATGAAATCGACCTTTTTGAAACCGATTTCCCTAACTTCCGTTACGCAGTCTATGCTGGCAACAAAGCTGTGATAGATGGCACAGCCAAGGGCCACGCGGAGGGTTGCGCTCCTTCGAAGAGCAAGGAAAAGCAACGGCGGGCAAAAGATGGCCAGGGAATTCCCGGAAACAGGAAACCGTGGAGGGGAGAGCCTTTCGATTTGTCTTGTTTCTTGGACAGTCTATGATACAATAGGTTATGCGAACTTTTCAAGATATCGTGGACACCCTTGCCCGGCGCAGCGGCTTTTTTTCGGAGCTAAAAGTGCAACTTCTGCTTTCGCGTTGGTCGGAGGTAGTTCCAGAGCCCCTTGCCTCGCATTCACACCCCCTTACCCTTAGGGGGGGGGTTTTGCATGTGTATTGCGAAGATGGGCTGTGGGCCTCGGAAATGCGTTTCTTTTCGGGGGAATTGGTACAAAGGATGAACCAGCAACTCGGTGGGCTGCGCACCATTCAAAGCCTACGAATTACCCAGAGGAGTGGAGCAATTGGAGACGTATAATGCAAGTAGTATTCAAATTTTGAAGGGACTCGAACCCGTTCGAAAGCGCCCGGGGATGTACATTGGCTCAACGGGGAAATCCGGGTTGCATCACCTGGTGTATGAAATCGTGGATAACTCCATCGACGAAGTGGTGAACGGGAACTGCGACCATATCGATGTGACCATCTTTGAAGACGGTAGTGTGCAGGTGGAAGACAACGGCCGCGGAATCCCCGTGGATTTCCACAAGGAAGCAAAGCGAAGCGCGCTGGAAGTCGTCCTCACAACGTTGCACGCAGGGGGAAAGTTTAACAAGAGCAGCTACAAGGTCAGCGGAGGGTTGCACGGTGTGGGCCTTTCGGTGGTGAATGCCTTGGCGGAGTGGTTGGTTGTCACCGTGAAGCAAAGCGGAAAGATCCACACCCAACGCTACGAAAAAGGCCAACCCGTGTCCCAGGTGGAAGTCATTGGGGATTGCACGGAAACGGGCACCAGTGTCCGCTTTTTCCCCGATCGGGAAATCTTCACCTCCACCCTCTTCGATTTCAACATCTTGAACAACCGTTTCATGGAACTGGCCTTCCTCAATCCCCAGGTTACCATTCGCTTTTCCGACCTACGGGAAAACGAGGTGGCCGAACACCATTACGAGGGAGGTCTTGCTTCCTTCGTGAAGCACCTGGGAAAGAATATCAAATCGCTGCACCCGGAACCTATCTTCGTTTCTGGGGTGTTCAACGATATCGTGGTCGAAATGGCCATGCAGTACGTGCGAAGCGACGAGGAACGCATCAAGACGTACGTGAACAACATCAACACGTTGGAAGGTGGTGCCCATCTCACCGGCTTTCGGGCGGCGTTAACCCGCCTGGTCAACGAATTCATCAAGAAATTCAACCTGCTCTCCAATGGCAAAAGCAGCAAGAAACCCTCCGACATCGTGATCCAGGGAAGCGACGTGCGGGAAGGATTGGTGGCGGTGCTCAGCATCAAGATCCGCGAACCCCAATTTGAAGGCCAAACCAAGGCGAAGCTGGGCAACGAGGAGGCTTCGGAAGCCGTGGCAAAAATCGTACGGGACAGGCTTTCGGAATTCTTTGACATCCACACCGATGTATCGCGCATCATCCTGGAAAAAATCGTGCAAGCTGCCAAGGCGCGTATCGCCGCGCGCAAAGCGCGGGAAATGATCAAGCGCAAGAATGCCCTGGAGTATTCCACTCTCCCCGGCAAACTGGCGGACTGCTCCACCCGGGTGCGGGAAGAATCCGAGCTTTTCATCGTGGAGGGAGACTCCGCAGGGGGCTCGGCCAAGCAAGCACGTGATCGCGAGTTCCAGGCCATTCTCCCTCTCCGTGGCAAAATTCTGAACGTGGAAAAATCGTCCATGGAAAAATTGCTGAAAAACACCGAAATCAGTGATATTGTTACTGCCGTCGGCACGGGGATCGATGACAATTTTGATATCGCCAAGGCACGGTACGGAAAAGTGTTCATCATGACCGATGCGGATATCGATGGCGCCCATATTCGGACCTTGTTGCTCACGCTGTTCTTCCGACATTTCCTCCCCCTGATCAACGCCGGCATGGTATACATTGCCATTCCCCCCCTCTTCAAAGTATCCGCGGGCAAAGAAGAACAGTACGTGTACTCGGAGAACGACTTGAAAACCGTGACCGAGGAATATCGAAAGGAAGGGAAGAAATATTCTTTGCAGCGTTACAAGGGTTTGGGGGAGATGAACCCGGAACAACTCTGGAAGACCACCATGGATCCGGAGAAGCGCCTAATTGCCAGGGTAACCTTGGATGATGCGGAACTGGCGGATTCCATCCTGAGCACGTTGATGGGAAACGACGTGGAGGACCGCAAGCGTTTCATCCAGCACCATGCCCTTCAGGTTACCAACTTGGACATTTAGGGGTACCCGCTTGAAAGTCCGGGCGGAAATTTGCCTTGCAATCATCTTGGGAACAGGCATTTTCATGGTTTTCGGTACTTTCCTCGAAATCCAGCTTGGGCGTTTTTCGGCACGTATCCAATCCGTGAACCCTGTGGAAGCCTCCCGGAATGTCGAACAAATCGTGAACAATGTATTCCTGGTTTCCTACCAGCCACCATACAGGCTTTTGCCGGATTTGCTCGATAGTGGTTTCGTGGTGGTGGATGAAACAAGGTACGATAACAGCGTTTTCCTGACGGTACGCGAAAAAAAGGCCAGTTTCGTGGTGCAACCACGAGAAGGGGGGGTGTTCCTCTTCGACGAAATGGGAGACCCTTTTTGGAAGGTACGGGAACCGGTACCCTCCAAGTACCAGGAATTACCCCGGTTATTTGGTGGGAGCATGGAAGAAACCAGGGAAGTATTGCAACAGATGACCGTTTGGCCCCTGCCTTGGCGGAACTATATTTCCGCTGTCGACGTGGCCAACCACCAGTTTTTTTTGCGAGGCGGCAATCTTTTGATTGTCGACAGTTGGCAGCATCTTTCGAAGATGAATGTCAAAAACTTTATCCAAAACCTGGGGATCAAACAGACCTACGAGCTGTACAGCAGTGGTCAAGTCTTACCAGTGAACCGAAAGAGGTGATGCGAGAAAATGGCCGAATCGTTTGAAGTGTTGACGGTGGTGGATATCGGATCTTTCAAGCTGAAGGGGTTGGTCATTGAACTGGAACCCGGAAGACCCCACGTGGAAGCCCATTCCACCGTAACCGCCCGCGGCTTTGAAGGGGGAGAGCTCAAGGACATCGTGGCACTGCGCGAATCGTTGGAAACACTCGTGCAAGATTTGAGCAGTCAGCTCACGCGAAAAATGGAATCGTACTTCGTGATCTCCTTCTCTGACAGAACCACCCTTTTACGAGAATCCACCTACACCATCGAACTATCCCCCGGAGATCCCGTTCCGATCCGGGAAGAACATGTTTTTTCCCTCTTCGATGCCATTTCTGCGGGTAAGGCCGAAAAAGCACTCGAGGATGAATCGTTCGAGTTGATCGGAGCAGCACGAAGTATCCTGCACGTGATCCCCCAAAACTACATCCTGGACGGAGCACGGACCGTGTTAAACCCCATCGAGATGGAAGCCACTTCGCTGGGAATGACCGCCTCCATCGTTTCGTTGGATTCCACCGTCAAAGACTCCATCAGCAACGCTTTTGGTGGGGTCGTGGGAGAAAAACCCGGGGTCTTCTCCAGTTCTTTCGTTTCCGCCGAAGTCGTGCTGAACACCATGGAAAAAGAACGTGGGGTGGTGTGCATCGATTTCGGGCACTCCTTCACCACCGTTTCTGCCTACCTGAACGGTGCGATCTACTACATGAAAGCGATCGACCAGGGGATCAAGCACGTCGTGAAGGACATTGCCCAAGTATTCCACACCTCTTTCGACGAGGCCCAAAGACTGATGATCCAGTACGGCAAGGTGGCGTTGAAAGACAAGCAAAATGATTCCATTTCCTACACCTTACTGGACGGAAAGACCAACAAGCAAATCGCCCGTTCGCAGCTTTCCATCGTGATTTACGCAAAGATCCGCGAAATCCTGAACTCCATTAAGCGGGAAATGCGCCTCATCACCTCGAAAATGGTGAAAGAAGGAGAACAGGGTATTCCCGGAGGCGTTGTCATCACAGGTGGCGGTGCCAACATCGAAGGCCTGGTGGAATTCTTGCGGGATTCCTTCAAAGTCCAGGTGCGCATCGGCCACGTGGGAACGGGCAGCATGGAAATCCAAACACCCGATGAAACGCGAAGCCCCATTTTTTCCGCCTGTTTCGGAAACCTGCACTGGTACCAAATCTTTGGCGGGGGCGATCAAGCAGAAGCACTGCCCGTTGCGGAACGCAAGGAACGAAAAAGGAAGAAATCCACGCCGAAACATCCCAAGAAACAAGGTCCATCCACCTTTGAAAAAATAGTGGAATTCCTGAAAAAGCTGGTTTGAGGAGGGGGAAACATGCCATTCGAGATAGACGATGGAAAGGATTTACGCCGCCAACCCAGGAGAAATCCCACGATAAAAGTGATCGGGGTTGGAGGTGCTGGAAACAACGCCGTGAACCGCATGATAGAAAGTGGTATCCACGGGGTGATTTTCGTGGTTGCGAACACGGATTTGCAGGTCCTGGAGGATTCCAAGGCTGACATCAAGATCCAACTCGGGAAGGAACTCACCCGTGGATTGGGAGCTGGGGGAAACCCGGAAAAAGGGGAAAAAGCAGCTTTTGAAAGCAAGGAAGAAATCCTGTCCATCTTGGAAGACACCGATATGTTGTTCATCACCGCTGGGCTGGGCGGGGGAACGGGAACGGGGGCAGCTCCGGTGATCGCAAAGCTCGCGCGCGAAGCGGGCATTCTCACCATCGGAGTAGTCACCACACCCTTCTATTTCGAGGGAAAAAACCGCTGGGAAAACGCCAAGAAGGGCTTGGTGAACCTCCGAGAGCACGTGGACACCCTGATCAAGATTTCCAACAACAAGCTTCTCGAGGAATTCCCCGGGGATATCACCGTGATGGATGGCTTCTTGAAAGCCGACGAGGCACTGCACCAGGGGATAAAGGGGATCAGCGAAGTGATTACCCGGCGTGGATTGATCAACCAGGATTTCGCGGATATCGAATCGGTGATGCGCGAAGCGGGTGTTGCCTTTCTGGGCATCGGCATCGGCAAGGGGGAAGAACGCGCACAACAGGCGGCCATCCGCGCGATGGACAGCAAGCTGCTGGAAAGGCCCGTGGACAACGCGACAGCGGTAATCTTGAACATTTCCTCCAACCAAAACATCACCATGCGCGAAATGAACCTTGCCGCCGCGGTTATTCGCCAGCGCTGTAGCGAAACGGTAGATATGAAATTTGGACTGATCCTCGACGAGGATCTTCCGGAAGATGAAGTGCGCGTCACCCTGATTGCCACCAAGTTCGAGGACAGCGAAGAATTGCTGAGCATGGACGGCGATATCCCCGCCGTGTACCGCATGGGTCTGACCGAACTCCTTCGAGGTGAATGAGCATGGCAACGTTGGATTCTTTCCAGTACAAGCGTCTCGGTGAAATCCTCCTGGAAAAAGGCCTGGTTTCCGAAAAAGACATCGATCTGGCCGTGGCCATCCAAAGGCAGGAAAAGAAACCGCTGGGAGAAATCCTCGTTGAAAAGGGATTCGTGACCTGGGATGCCATCGCCAAGTCCATCTCGCAGCAGTACAATCTCCCCTTGGTGGAGAACATCTCGGAAATGACCATCACCCCGGATATCCTCTTCGTGTTGAGCAAGAACAACGTGGAAAACTGGCGAACCATCCCCTTCGAGAGGGGAGACGACCAGTCCATCCACATTCTGACCGATCAGATCAATAACCTCCCGTCCATCAAGAGGGATATCCAGTTCATCACCGGGCTCACACCCCACTTTTTCATCACCTCCAAACCGAACCTGGATTACCTGCTGAAAGAATACTTCGGCAGTAACATCGTGACGGTGGAGGAGTTCAAGACCGCGCTGACCCACGAGAAGGATTCCAAGAACACGTTGGACCTCGGCGCTCTTGAGGCCTCCGAAAAAGAAGCCCAGGAAGACGAAGAAACAGCTCCCATCATCAAGTTCGTCAACGAAATCTTGCTGGGCGCCATCAAGCAGGACGCCAGTGATATCCACATCGAACCCTTCGAAAAGCTGGTGCGCATTCGTTTTCGCGTGGACGGCCTTTTGCGCAAAATCACCGAGTATCCCCGCAAGCTCCACAACCCCGTCATTTCCCGGGTAAAAATCATTTCCAAGCTGGATATCGCGGAACGCCGGCTTCCCCAGGACGGCAAGTTCTTTATACGCCACGAACGGGAACAGTACGATTTCCGGGTTTCCACGATGCCGTCGGTGTTCGGCGAAAAGGTAGTGATGCGGCTGCTGAAGGTTTCCAACTCGGCGAAACGCCTGGAAGACCTGGGCTTCTCCGACTACAACTTCCAACGCTTCCAGCACCTGCTGCAATTCCCTTTTGGCATCATCTTGATTACCGGACCCACGGGAAGTGGGAAATCCACCACGTTGGTGGGAGTGCTCAACCAGATCAAGAGCATCACCAGCAACATCGTTACCATTGAAGACCCCGTGGAATATAGTATCAGCGGGATTACCCAGTGCCAGGTGCACTCGGAAATCCAGCTCACGTTTGCCCGCTTCTTGCGTGCCATCTTGCGGCAAGACCCTGATATCATCATGGTGGGAGAAATCCGGGACAAGGAAACCGCGATACTCGCCACCGAAGCCTCCATGACCGGTCACCTTGTGCTGAGCACCCTGCACACCAACAGCGCTTCGGCCGCGGTGAGCCGTTTGCTCAACCTGGGGGTGGAGCCCGACCTGTTGGGGGTTTCGTTGCTGGGTGTGGTGGGGCAACGATTGGTGCGTACCCTGTGTGACCATTGCAAAACCTCCCGCCCCCTAACGCACCCAGAATACTTGGAGACCGCGAAGCTCTTGTACCCAACCCGCGATGAATTCAACGAGTTCCAGAGCACCGGATGCCAAGAATGTCGCAAGAGTGGCTACAAGGGGCGCACCAGCATCCACGAGATCTTGATCGTGGACCGCAAGATCCGTGGCCTGATGGCCGAAGGGGCACCGGAGAGTATGATTGAAAAGGCCGCACGGAAGGCGGGGATGCGTACCATGTACGAAGATGGCATCCAAAAGGCTTTGCGCGGGCTCACCACCATCGACGAAGTACGGAGGGTGGCGATCAATGCCTGAGGAACCGAAACAGATCGCGTACCACGGCAAAACGCCCACACAAATCCGCCAGGATATGGAAGAGAAAAAAAAGCAAAACAAGGATAACAAGTACCGCCGTCGGGCCCGCCTGTTTCTCGTGATCAGTTTCCTCACCCTGGCAGGTTTGTTCGCCGGCTACTTCCTGTACCTGCGAGGCAGCAAAACCGATCCCCATATCCAAAAAGTGGGGAACTTGCTTTTCCGGATCAGCTGCTCATCTTCCTTCCTTTACAGTGAACCGTTGCAAGCCGTGTTGAAGGTTTCCAACGTGCGTCCCTCCGCCCGCGAATTCGTGGTGGGCAATTTTGCCTGTAGAATCCTTGGTGCCAACGGCGTCGCCGTGTACCGCTTTGTGTTTCCCTCCCCCACTCCCGTTTCCCTGGAAGGATACGATGCCCGGGAAGTGTTCGATTTTGCCCGCGATAACCCCGCCTTCACCCTCGATCCGGGCAACTACACGCTTCAATTCACTTTCCAGGTGGACGATACCCCCGTGGAACTCAACTGGGCCTTTTCCGTGGTCGAAAAAGTGTCCATTACCCTCGACCTCATGCAAGACTTCCACCTTCCCAACCAGTCCGTACGCCCACTTCTGCGCATACAGAACGATTCACCATCGATCAAGTCCATTGTTCCGGGGGCGTACACCTTTTCGGTGCGCGATGGAAACGACTCGTTGGTGCAGTTCAGCGACACGCTGGGTAACCCGGAATACCAGTTCCAACCGGGGGAAAAACTGGACATTTCCCTGGATTCCTTTGCTGCACCCGGAAAAACCGGCGATTTCTTGCTGGACTACAGCTACTTCATCAACAACGAACTCACGCAGGGAACCCAAACTTTCCTGTGTCGCGAAATCAGCAGCACGTACCGCAAGGACAAAATACGGATTCTGCCCTACTCGCTGAAAGTGGTGGGGGCAGGAGAACCGTACGAGGCGGAAATCCTCTTGGCGAACGATACCGAAAGCGAGGTATGCGAGCAAATCGAATCGATGCTCTTCTCGATTCGCAACAACGACCAAATGCTTTTCCAATACCGCTCCGAAAGAGTGCTGAACATCTTCATGCCCGCCTTTTCCACCCGAAGCGTTTTCCAATCCAAGCAATGGCGGGAAATCCGTTTTCCCACCCCCGGGTCCTACACCGTGGAAATCTTGATCAAGCTCAAAAACACCAGCCTGCAGTATTCGGAAGTGTTGACGGTAATATCCAATCCGAACCCAAATCCATGATGGGAGGAAAACCCATGAACCCAAACCCACTCCAAAAAGTGTGCATGGACCCCGTGCACGGTGAGATCATTCTTTCCCCGTTGGAAATGCTGTGCATGGACACGCGTGCCGTGCAAAGGCTCCGCCACGTTTCCCAGCTTGCGGGCGCGGAAAGGGTTTTCCCCGGGGCAACCCATTCCCGCTTCTTGCATTCGCTGGGCGTGATGCACGTGGCAGGAATGTATGCCGACCATCTGCAACTCCCTTCTGCCCGAAGGGTTCTGCTTCGTTTGGCGGGTTTGTTGCACGACATCGGGCATGGGCCTTTCAGCCACCAGTTCGATGAAATCGTCTACCCCAAGGCGGGGTTGGAGGAGGGGCATGACCAGATGCGCGCATCCCTTCTACTGGAATGGATGCCGGGAGATCTATTGCACACCTTTTCCAACTTGAAAGGCAACTGGAGACACTCCATCGCACTCCAGCTCGCGGAAATCACGGGGATGCACGTGGACCCCGACGAGAAACCCTCGCTGGAAAAAGCCTTCGCGGAGTTGATGGCAACTGTCAACCAACTGTTCCAGGGAGAACACGAAGGCACCGCAGACTTCAATATCGTGCAAGGCCCTCTGGGCGCGGATCGTCTCGATTTCCTGCTCCGCGATGCCTATTACTGTGGCACACGGCAATACGGCACGGTGGACTTGCAGCGCATCGTCCGCTACTCCTTCCTTTCCCCCCAAAACGACGTGGAACGCCTGTGCTACGAGTCGAAGATCATGGACAACATCTACACCGTCCTGTTCGGCCGATTCATGATGTACAAGAACGTGTACTTCCACAAAACGGCCCGTGCGGCTGATTTGATGCTGCAGGAAATCCTTTCGCTTTGCGTGGAGCTGTTCCAGTTGGAAAAGGAAACCCTAAACCTGGAACGCTTCGTGCAAATGACCGAGGGGTGGCTCATGGCACGTGTGCACCAGTACTACAAGGACAACAACTTCCCCTCGGAAGAGGTGGCACGGAAGGCCAAAAGGGCCCACCAACTCCTGCAGGATTACCAGGACCGTAAGCTGTGGAAGCTCCTTTTGGAATCCTCTTTCAGTGTCACGGGAATGGACCCCAGTGCCCTTGCGGGAAGCGTGGGAAAGGAAGGCCTCTCGAGCATCGACGCTTTGATCCGTGCTTTCCTGGCAAAGAATCCCACGATTACCGACGAAGAGAAAACGACACTGCAGGGAATGCTGGACCATCCGCAAGAGTTCTTCGTGGTGGACACGCCGTACAAGTTAAGCCTGGCCCATCCCGCCGAATTCCTGGCAAACCAGGTTTTTTTGCTCATACGACAAGGTTCCGAAACCCGGTTGATGGATTTCGAGACTTTCTTGAAGGAAAGCGCCTTTTACCAATCCCTTTCCGGCAAGTTGGTGCAGATGGTCCGCGTGTACTTGACCCACGACAACCGTGAAATGCTGCAGAAGTACCACTTGCTGCCGGAAAAGAAAAACGTACATCTCACGACACGGTGGTGATCCAACTGAAACATCGAAAACTCATCCTTTGGGCAACCGACCTTTCCATGGTTCTGCTCTCGGGTCTATTGTCCTTGTTCGTGCGCTTCGGTTGGGACTTCTCGTCCATCCTGGGGTACCTTCCCGTGGTCCTAACCACCACGGGAGTGCTCTCGCTGAGCCTTTTCCTGAACGGGGTATACCGCATCATCTGGGCGTACATGAGTTCCGGGGAAATTTTGGTGCTCTTCCGGAGCTTTGCACTGGGATACGCCATCGTGCTCTTGCTGGACTGGCTGACCAACATGGTACTTCCTCGCTCCATCGGGATCATGATGGTGCTTGGAGCAATCCTTCTCATCCTTTCCAGTCGCTTCTGGTGGATCTGGATTCTGAACCGAAAAAACACGCGTCGAAAAAAGGTGGGGTCCCGCAGAATCGCCATCGTCGGTGCCGGAGAAGCTGGCGTGGGGTTGCTGGATGAAATCCGTCGTTCCCCCCGGCAGGGCGACGTGGCACTGTTCGTGGACGATTCTCCACGAAAAATCGGACGAAAGATCCGGGGTGTACCGGTTTTCGGACCCATCGAAAAGGTCAACGAAATTGCCCGCAACGCCGGGGTGGAAGAAATCATCCTCGCCATTCCCAGTGCAAAGCCGGAGCAGATCAAGTCCATCCTCGCCAAGATCCAGCGGGAAACGTTCCACCTGAAAATCCTTCCCAGCTTCGAGAACTTCCTGGGAAAAAACCCCGGTTTGGACATGGTACGGGAGATTTCGATCGAAGACCTGTTGGGTAGAGAACCCGTGAAAATCGACCTCTCCGCAGTGGGTGCACTGCTCCATGGAAAGAAGGTGCTCATCACGGGGGCGGGGGGAAGCATCGGAAGTGAAATCACCCGCCAGGTTGCGAAGATGCAACCGGGTACCCTCTTTTTGCTCGGCCGTGGGGAAAACAGCATCTACCAACTGGATGCCGAACTGCAGCGGAGTTTCCCCGCCGTTCCGCGAAAACGCATTATCGCGGATGTCACCGACGAAAAGCGAATCTGCTGGTTGATCGGGCAGTTACGCCCGGACATCGTGTTTCACACCGCTGCCCACAAGCACGTCCCCCTGATGGAGGAAAACCCCAGTGAAGCCTTCCGCGTGAACGCCAAGGGAACGAAGAACCTGATCGACGCTTGTATCCTGCACGGCGTGTGCCGTTTCATCTTGATTTCCACCGACAAGGCCGTGAATCCCACGTCCGTGATGGGGGCTTCCAAGCGCCTTGCCGAAATGTACCTTCGCGCCCGGGCACGGGAAACCACCCACACCACAACACTCTCCCTGGTTCGATTTGGCAACGTTCTCGGCAGCAGGGGAAGCGTGATCCCCCGTTTCCGCGAACAAATCCGCACCGGTGGGCCCGTTACGATCACCGACCCCCAAATGCGCCGCTTTTTCATGACCATTCCGGAGGCTTCCGCGTTGGTGCTGCAAGCTTCCACTTTCGCGAAAAACGGGGATCTCTTCGTGCTGGATATGGGCGAGCAAGTGTACATCAAGGACCTCGTGGAGAAGATGATCTTTCTTGCAGGACTGGTGCCGGGGCAAGATGTGCACATCGTGTACTCCGGCATTCGCCCAGGGGAGAAGCTCTACGAGGAACTGTTCCTGGAAAAGGAAAACGTGCAAAAAACCTCCCATCCCAAGATTTTCAAGGTTTTGGATGACAACGGTTCCGATACAGCCCTGGTTTCGCAATGGATCGAGTTGCTCCTGCAAAAGACCAGCAATGGTTCGGGGAACTGGCAAATCGAACTGCAGAAGATCATTCCAGACCAAAAATTGACCCAATGAAAGGAGGCATTTCCATGATGAATGCCCTGGAAAACTACCTGTACCCGGAAAGCATCGAACAAGCCTGGGAATGGTCCCAAGAACACCCGCACGCCCTCTTTTTAACCGGTGGGCTGAGCATCTCCCAACGAAAAGACAACTCCACGCTTACCATCATCGACGTGAAAAAGATCCTGCCCTCCGCCATAGAGAAGAAACAAGGCAGCTGGAAGGTAGGGGGTGCGGTGACCCTCAACCAGCTGCTGGAAGAATTGCCCGATTCCCCGCTGAAAACAGCCCTGGATAAGGTGGGAAGCAACCAGATCCGGAACATGGCAACGATCGCGGGGACGATCGGCCAGGCCTACTCCTGGTCCGACGTGCTCACCGCGCTTGTGGCGTACCAGGCAACGGTGCATTACTTCGATGGCAAAAGGCAGAAGATGACGCTCGAACCCTTCCTGATCCAGAAACCCCTCGGGTTGATCACCGAGGTAGAAATCCCCTTCCCCTATTCCCACGGGGAGTTTTTCAAGCAGGCCCAAACGGGGTACGACATTGCCCACTTCAACTTCTGCGCGGTCTTTCACCTGCAGCAGAGCCGCATTTCCGATGTGGGAATCGCTTGTGGGGCACGCCCGGGTGTGGCGCAACGCGCACGGCACACCGAGCAGATGCTGCAAAACTTGCCCGCAAACGAAGTGCTCTCCCACATGGATGGTTTGATCAAGACCCTGAAGGACGAAATCAACGTCAAATCCAACGCGGATTGCTCCGAGGAGTATCGCCGAGAACTGGCGGGGGTGTACCTGCAACAGGTTCTGGAAAAGATTCCGCAACCCTGAGTACTGCTACCGCGCAAAAAAAGCTTCCCCAACGGTTCCGGGGAAGCTTTTTTTGGGGCAAAGGGTTAGTAGCCGGTATTCATGCCAAAGATATCGGTTTCCGGGAGATCGAGTTCGATGACCTTCGCGGTGAGGAAGATGTTCAGCGTCGTTTCGTTGGAAATGTCGGTCTCCTTGCGGAAAAATTTCCCCACGAAGGGCAAATCACCAATAAAGGGAAGCTTTTTCACGCTTTTCTGCATGCTTTCCCCCTTTAGCCCGCCGATGACCAGGGTATCTCCATTCTTCAAGAGCACCTTGGTTTGGGAAGTGCGCTCATCATTCGAAAAAAGGCTGGACGGAGCAGGGTCCGTGGGATACGAAACCACGATGTCCACTTCCAAGTAAATGGTATCATTGGCGCGCACGAACGGGGTGATGTTCAACTCGTACCCCGTTTCGTTGGTGAGCAAACGGGTTTCGGTAGAATCCGGACTAATGACCTCGTAGGTCGACGTATTTCCTACGTGAATGTAGGCGCTTTCCCCACTCAACGTGGTCACGAAAGGCTGCGAAATATGTTGGGTTTTTCCATCGCTCTTGCTACTGTTGTAGCTCATCGAGAACTGGAGGTTCCGGGTTAAGGCCTCCAAGATCTTCGAGAAGTCAGCTATTCCCAGGATACTGCTGGAAATACTGAAACCATCCTGGGAATCCAACGACATCGTGGGCGTCGAGGTCGAAAGATTCATGCTGAAATTCGAAAGAAGCTGGTCCGTGAAACCATCTTCCATGACCATAGCACTTAATTGCACCATTTTTCGGGGGTCAACGATTTGCGAAATCAGGGGTTTGATCTCCACCATTTTCGCATCCGTGATGCCGGAAAAAATCAGAACCCCGTTGCTTTCATCCCAGTACACGGTTCCGCCGTACACGTTGGCAATGATGTTGGACACTTCCTCGAAACCATGGGAAATATTCAACACCCTTTGCTTCCTTGCCCCCGTTTGATGCTCGATACCCGGGGGAAGCATCACGAAAATCTGCTCTGCCAACCCATCGATTTGTTGCACGTTGAAGTCGTAAATCCGTTCGATCAACCGGCACCATTTTTCCCAGGTTAGGCCTTGCATGGTAAGGTCGCAGGTGGTTTCATTGCTTTGGTCCGGGATATACAGGTGCAACGCTGGTTCCATCGCATCTGCGATTTTCTTGGACAGTTCGATAATGGATTGCCCGGAAACGTCGATGTCGAAGGTTCCGTCCGCGTACACGCGGAAAGCGGGATCCATGAAACTTCGCATCTGCGCGACTACCGGTTCCACGTCGGCTTCGATCCCCGTCACCTGGAACATGTTGATCCCCGCCACCTTTTCCACCTTCACGGTTGGATATAGCTGGCGAATGGCTTCCACCAGTTCTTCAGGTGTGATGTCCGCCCGGGCCGTTTCGTCGTACAACCGCGAAAAGCTTACCGTGCGGGTAATGATGGGTTCTTCGCTGGAAAGAAGTTGCTGGATGTACGCTTCCGCATCCAAGACGTCGCTCTTCTGGCCGATCAGCAGGAAAACCCGGGAGGTTTCCAGGTGGTCCACCTGCAGCGAAGGGTACAGCGCGGAAAGAAGCGTGGGAATGTCCGCGGGAGAGTACTGGTAGATCTTACCGGGTAGTTGCGCCCCGTAGGCAACGGTTTTCACAAAGGGCTTCTCCAGCGACTCCGGGGTGTCCACGAGCCCAAAGCTTTTGAGAACCAGCCGGGCATTTTCCAAGCGCTCCTTCTGCCCTTTCAACAACAGGCGCGAGTTGCCCAGGTCAAGGATTTGAATTTGGCCTTCCGGGTAGTACAGCGCCAGCACGCTTTTCACCGTTTCCGGGGCCACTCCGGAAGAGAGCGAAACGATGGAGCTTTCCTCCATGAAGTCCGTGCTCAAGGTGTTCAGGAAGTTCTTGGCCTTCTCGATCTGTTCCACCGTGCCCTTGAGAAAGAAACCGATATCCTGGAAGGGGGTCAATACCACGTTGGGAACCTTGGTGGAAAGGAGTTGTTGCACTTCTTGCAAGCTGAGGGTGGTGATGCGGATCCGCACCAGCTCTTCAACCACGGGTTCCTCGGTGGCCCTTCCCATGATGCGGGTGACGTCCAGCTCCTTGAGTTCGCGGATCATCTCGTCCACGGCTTGCTGGGGACCATACACCTTGTAGGCATCGAGGAAAGAGAAGTACAGCTTTTCCACGCCCCGTTCCTTGTAGAAATTTTCCCATATGGACTGGATGTCCTGCTCGGAGAGACGATCGAAGTACACCAGCCGCGAAGCAACCTCCGGGATTTGGGAAATTTCCTGGTCGGCGCGTCGGATTTCTTCCATGGCATTTTTCATGTTCGTCGAAGCGGGGGCTTTCAAAAGCACAACCTTCAACCCGGGAAAGGGAAACAAATCGATGGAAGGCCATCGAATCCCAATGAATTGCTGCAGCTCGTTGACCAATCCTTGCTCGGCGAAAAAGGCATCGCTCACCGGCAAAACCTCGTAGTTCTCAAACTCCTGCACCCAGGCCGACTCGATTTCGCGTACGTACCCTTGCAGCGCATCGATATCGTGGGGTTTACCTTTCACCACGACCAGGGGGTCGAAGCTGAAATCGATTTGCAAAAGCGGAAACCTTGCAGCAAGGCTGTTGGGGCCAAGCGGGTTTTTCAATCCATCCAGGATGGATTCGGGGATGTTGTTGGAAAACACCATCATCCGGATCTCCGACTCCAAGGGTGGCACCAATAAACCCCAGTCGTCCGCGATCCGCTTGGCGGTGGAAACCTCGTAACTGGAACCCAGGATGGTTACTTGGTCTACCTGGCCATCGAAAGAGTACAAGTCGGAAACCAACTGGCTATCCCATTCGAAGGTAGGGGTTTGGACCAACTCCTTGCCGGAAAACCCCTGGCTTTCGGAAAGGGCCTTGGGAAAGATCCGGGACAGGGAAAGTGCAAAGATCTTTCCGTATCCGTCCTGCACCGGAAAAGATTCCAACTTTTCGTTGCCCCGCGCTTTCCGGTCGTGGATATACCCTTCCAGGTATCCGCGGAGTTTCTGTACCTGATCGGGGGAACCGTACAGAATGACACGGTTTGGTTGGCTTTTCATTTCGAAGCTTACTCCCTCGATGTAAGAGCTGCGCTCGTTTTCCGGGAGCTGCGTACGAATCGTTTTGGTGTAGAAAACGAGGAATTCGCGAAGTTCCTCCACGAGCAGCGGGTCGAAAGCAATGGTTTGGCTGTATTCCTTGGGTTCCGCTTCAAGGTTCCCCTCTTCCCCACTGACATTGATCCCTTCGAAAAACGCCATGAAATACTCGAAGCGCTCATGCGTAGATGCCTCACCGTAGAGCAAAACCCCCACGGTAATATCCTCTTCCGCACCCTTCCCACGGGGAAGAACGATCAGGTTGTTGGCAAGGGTAGGACCGATTTTGGCGAACTTGTTCCCGAATTCCTCCAGGATCAATTGGCGAAAGGCTTCGGTATTCAACGTTCGTGACTGGCTATTCTCTTCTTGCGCACTGAGGGACATGTACAGTTCCGAGCTCTTCTGAATCACGAACGTGTACGAAGACCAAAAGGAGGTGGTTTGCACGGGAGAAAGGGACACTTCTTGGAGCATTTGCTGTACTTTATTATCGAGTTCTTCCTTACGCACGATGTAAATGGTGCGGTTCGGCAAGAATGCGTACCCGATGGTGGGGTTGTTCATGAGAATTTGCAGGAAGAAATCCTCGGCCTTCAGGTTTTCCGAAAGCATCACGAATTCCGCTCGGGCATTGCCGATGGAGGTTTCATCGATCACCAGGTTCACATCCAGGTACTTGCGCAACACGGTGAGCAAGGATACCAGCGTGGGACGGTCACCAGACAATGCCGTATCGGTGTAGGAGGCAAATTCCTGGATCGGGAACGTGTTCCGAGGGAAAGAAACTCGCAAGGAGTTCGCCAGGATTTCCACTTGTGGTTCCCGCGGGAGCAACATGTCGAATCGAAGGGTAATCATGTCTTTGCCAGAAGTTGCCTTGAATCCCACTACCGGGGAGTACCCCAAGAAGCGGAGGATCTCTTGATCATCCTGTATGTTCCCTTGCAAGGTGATTTCGAAGTATCGACCGTAATCTTGGGAACGGGTGGCCATTCCGGTGGGTTCCGTGGAAAAAACGAAGATGAAGTTCGCGGAATCGTCCGCGGGGAAGTACGAGTAGTTCACCAGCTCCGCGGCATACAGCGAGCCGACAGCAAGCAACAGCATTGCGAAGAACACAAACAAACGGGTCCATTTCATGGATTTTCCCCCCTATATCTTTCTACTTGTTTCTACTTGTTTCTACTTCCTTTCCAAATCGGGCTCCTACGGGTTGAGCGGGAAACGCATCCTTCCCATCTCTTCAAACGGTTTTGCCAGAACCCGGTACAATTGAGGTTTGGTGGCAGCCCCCTCTTCATTTACCTCGGGATACTTGTAGATTAAAATGCCTTGCTGGCTTATGTCCAGCACTTGCATATCATCGGTGCCGGGCAAAAGGTCGTTCGTTTTCAGTTCAATGATCTGGTTTTGGTACCTTCGCATCCGGACCCATGCCATAGTTTCCGGTTCGGTACCTCCATCGAAGAAGGATACAAACGTTGTATCCGCAAGAGTTTGGATCCCCTCACCCGTTGAAAACAGCAGTCTTTCCACTTCTTCTCGGTTTTCCAGCTGGATCAGGAAGGGTTCAAAAAGATCCTGGGAGTACGAAAGCTGCGCAGAAGGTCCCGCACTCGCAATGGCTTCTTTCACGTTTTGCAGAATGGTTTTCTCCGCCTGGGGATCCACACCCGAAACGGGTTTCGTTTCCGGGGGTTTCACGGTGGTCGTGGTGGTCCGCGTGGACACCGTACGCGTGGAGGTGGAGGCAGGCTTCTTCCCTCCTCCAAACAGGTTGATGCCCAACTGGGGCAAAGTGTAGAAAACCACAACCGCACCAAATATCCCTACGATCACCACGAGCGCAACGATGCGAACCAGTTGGGAACTTTGGCCTTTCTTGGCATTCTTTTTTTTCGGCATCACATCACCTCTTTACCAGGGAAACATCGTATGGGACCCGCTTCACCTGGAACAAGTCAACCCGCACCGGGAAAGACTCGGCCTTCCCAATCATGATGGGCAGCGGGCTCTGGCTTTCGAAAGAGAAAGATTCCAGCACCAAGGTGGAGCACCCCCCCAGGAAATTCAGCACCCGGGCAAGGGTATTTCCATCCACCCACCCACTGAACACGAAGGAATCTCCGTGCGGTTCCAAGGGGGCACCGGCTTGCCGGAAAATGGCTTGCAATCCGTCGAATTCCTCGGCACTTTTTTGCTCCAAGGCACTGTACTGCGCGTACTTGGTCTTCTCCAGCTCCAACGTGCGGTACGTCGTCTCGTAGATCTGGGCAGCTTCCCGCAAAGCGTTGGATTCCTCTTGGAATTTCAAGAAGGGCAGTAGGTCCAGCAAAACCACCCCCGCGACAAACACCCCCAGGGCGATCAGAATGCCGAAGAGACGTTGAATCGATAGCATCTTCATGCGATCACATCCCCTTCAGGTCCAAGGAAAGCTGGTTGTACAATGCGTTCAAGAAAAGGAAATTGATTTCCTGTGCGTCTGCGTCCGGTGCGGGGAATGTTTTCAAAAGGCTTTCCATGAAAGATTGATGGAAATCGAAGGATAAAGAAAGGGTTTGGGTACTTTCTTCGGCAAACGGTATGTCGTAGTAGCTCATATCCATTGTGCTTCCCCTGGAAACCGCCATACGGTTCAAGAAAACTTTTTCCCCGTTCCCCGTTTGGGAGAAACTGTCGGAAAAACTGGAAAAGACCCTTTGCACCGTACCTGCGTACACCAGGTCTTTTTCCACTTTTGCGGTTTCAGCCCGTACGCGTGTGACCATCGCGCTCAGGTTGCGTTCCTGCTGGTCCAATCTTTGCCTGGCTGCGGCGAATTCGGAACTCCGAAACGATTGCATTTCCCTCGCTGCGATTGGGTACTGGCTCTGGAGCCGGTTGAATTCCACCATTTGCAGCGACCAAAGGGTTATGCGAAACGCGGCAACCGGAAGCACAAGGATCCCCGTTAGGATAAGAACCGTGAGCAATTTCAAGCGTGGTTTTTTCTTACTGTACAAATTTACATCGACCAATTTGCCTCACCCCCCGATACGCTAACCCCAACACCGTCCGGAAAGAATCAAGCTCGGTGGGGAAGTCCTCTTTCAAAGGAATCCGCTGGATACGCATGCCGTTCAGCAAGCGCATTTGATGGGCTTGGAACTCCAAGTCCATCGTCAAGCGATTATTCAGGGATGTCACGAAAATGGAATGGATTTGACCCAACGGATTCTGCACTTTCTGGCCGATCAAGAAATTCCGGATGGATTTCTCCGCCTCGAACAAGAACTGCTGGTACGACTGGTCGAGCACCGGTTGCACTTCCTTGACGTAGCTCAGCGAGCCAATCTCGGAACCCTCCACGAGCGCGGAAACCACTTCGTCCACGTCGATGGATTTTTCCGCAAGTGCCCCAATCAACTCCTTGAGGGAATAGGGTATTTCCATGAGGTTCCACAGGTAGCCGTTTTTGAAGATGAAAAGCACGGAGTAGTTCAAATCCATGCAGATAAGGAAGCTGAATCGTTCGTCCCGCAAACCCGATTCGCGGAGCGAGCGCGCATCAAACAATTCCAGGTATTTCAAACTATCCGGGATCAGTATGTCCGGCTCGGGTACCTTGGAAATCCCCAGCACCTTGCTCAGGAATTCTTCCAGCGAACTCTTGCGGGTAGCAAACGCCAAGTGGCGGTTACCCGCAGGGGGTTTCTCCCCGCGCGAAGCTTTCGCCACCTCGATGATGAAGTCCGCCACGGGGATGTTGAATTCCTCGGACATTTTGAATTTTATGGCATTCTTGAGTTGCTCTTCCGCAAGGTTGGGCATGGTTTCCACGGAACTGATGACGCGTTCGAAAGGGAAGTTAATCACGACATAATCTTCCACGTCGGTCCCAATGAAGGCAAGGGCTTTTTTCATCGTTTCCAACTGCGTTGCGGAAATCCACTCGCCCTCGAAATGCGTGTGCACCTTCTTGTACTTCTTGAGGATCTTGGCTTTCTTTGCCGCAATACGAACCAGAAGCGCCTTGGTCACGAAATTATTGGTTTCCAAAACAAGAACGCGGCGGTTAAAGATCTGCAAGTCATCGCCCCCCATTCCCGGTGTTCCCGGAACTTTCACACGTTTGAAAAGAAATTTCACCCGTTACGGGCTGGATGGTCAAGAAGTGCCACCCTTTATTTTTCTCCAAAAGAATGGTTTGTCCTTTTCCCATGATTCCCGCGGCATTGAAGGAAACGCGTACCTGATGCGGAAACCGATAACCGTACCAGGTGCTCCCCTTTTCCACCACGAGCTCCTTCGGTTCCAGGGCCATGAGCGCTTCCTTGCGCGTATGCTCGAACCGCAAGCGGAACTCGCTCAAAAAGAGCCGTTCGGAAAATCCATCCAAGAAACCCACCGACCGTATCACGGCCACGCCGAAGGTTCCCGCAAAAAAACAGCTTAAGCCCAGGAGAACCAGCAACTCGACCAGCGTAAACCCCGGGCGCTTCCTGCCCAAACCATTACAGTCCACTGATGTTCTGCTGCCCCTGGAAGATCGAGCTGTACATCGTGTAGGCAATGAAAGCGATGAAAAGCCCCACGAAGACGATCATGGCGGGCTCGAGCAAGGAAACGAGCTGTTTGACCGAGGTGCGCACTTTCTCCTCAAAGAAAATCGCCACCTTCTCCAACACCGCATCCATCTTACCGGTTCTTTCGCCCGTACCCACCATGGCCACAACGATTCCCGGAAATGGCCCAGCATCATCGAATGCCGCTTCGAGACTGGTTCCCGCCTTGATGGAATCGGTCATCGTCTCGGTGATTTTCTCGAATCGGATGTCTCCTGACGCCTTACTTGCCAAGTCCAAGGACTTGATGATATCCACACCGGTGGACATCATCACTGCCAGGGTACGACAGTACCGCTCCAGGGAGCTGTTGCGACGGATGTTCTTCACCGCGGGAATCACACCCATGATGGCGGATACCGTGGACTTTCCCGCGGAGGTTTTGAGGAAAAAGAAGGTACCAATCGCCAATCCCACCAACGCCAAAACCACGATAATCCAGTTGTCCCCAATAAATTTGTTGGCTTTCATCAACACCGCCATGATACCGGTCGGTTCCGTGCCAAAGGATTCCACCAGCTTGGGAAGGATGAAGAAGGTGATCACCACCACCATCACAACCGCAAAAACAAGGATGAAGGCGGGGTAGGTGGTCGCAGACTTGATTTCGTCGCGCAACCTTTTCTGTGACTCGTAGAACGACGCCACCTTGTCCAGCGTTTCCGACAACGTTCCACTGGTTTCCCCGGCGTCCACCATGTTGATGAAAATTTCGTCGAAGGCTTTCTCGTTTTGCAACGCTTCCGCGAAACTCATCCCCGATTCGATGTTCACCAGAACGTTGGTTACGATCTTGCGAAAACGGGGAGAAAAGACTTCCTGCTCCGCTAACACCTCAAGGGCGTTGGCAAGGTTCACCCCGGCTTCCACCATGGTGGCAAGCTGGCGGGAAAACGTCATCAAGTCCATGAGTTTCAGGGAGAACAGCGGTTTCATCCGGTGCGACTTGACTTCCTTGAGCGAGAGAACCACGTATCCCTTGTTGATCAGCGAGTTTACCGCCGCTGCCTCGTTCGTGGAAGTCACCACTCCGTTCAAGCGCGTGCCATTGATATCTGTTGCCTTGTAGGAAAAATTGGGCATGGTTTCCATCTTCCTTTCGGGGCAAAATTACTCGAGCAATCCCCTTCTTCGTAATTCGTCGAGTCCACGGGGATCGTTGATTTTCTTCAAAGCTTCCACGGCAAATGCTGCCACAGCCATCTCGATGGACTTCCCGGTGCGCGGATCCACGGTCTTCAGCACGGATTCATCGTTCAACAGTTGGATAAGGGGATACACGGCTCGCACATCCTTGATCTCCCCGAGAGCGTAGGCGGAGTAGGCACGAATCACCGGAGACATGTCGGTTAGCAGGCCCATGAGCGCAGATACCGAAGAAGGATCTTTGATTTCGCCCAATGCAACGATCGCCTGGATTCGAACACTCTGATCCCCGTCGCGTAACATGCTGGAAAGGTAGGGAAGGTTGTCCGGGGAAGGCATCCGACCAAGTGCATTGGCGACATGTCGGCGGATAGCCGGGTTGGGATGGGAAGAAAGGGTGTACAGGTCCGAAAGGATCCGGGCATCACCGATTTGCACCAGCGTGCCGATGATGTTGACTTTCACCTCGTCGTTGTAGGTGCTCCGAAGAGCAATTAGAAGCGGTTCTACGGCTTTTTCCCCGATTTGCGAAAGCATGCTCGATGCGTGTCCCTTGTAGGATTCGTCCCCCAACAAGTTGGACAAGAAAGTGGCCACTTCCAGCAATCCCTCGGGATCCCCAATATCCACCAGGATCCGCGAAATACGAATGCCTTGTTCCATCTCCTTCATCAAGTAGGCCAGTTTCAGTTTGAGTACCAACGGAGGCACAGCTGGAAAACCGATGTTCACCAATGCACCGTCGATCCGTACGTCCTGGTATTCCCCCATCATCCACGCAATGCTCGTGGCAGCCTGGGAACTACACAGCTGCCCCAGCGACCACACCGCCGAAAAACGCAGTTCCAAGTCAGGGTGCTCCAGGTACGAAAGCAAAATTTGTTCTGCCTGGGGTTCGATCATGTTTCCCAGGGCTTCCAAAGCCATCTTTTTCTCCGACGGGCTCCCCAGTTCCAGCACGGTTTTCCATTCTTCGAAGGAAATCCCATGGAAACTGCTGGCGAAAAGCCCCCCCACGAACGCCAAAGCAAGGAACAGCAAAACCGCTCTTTTCATTGCAACCCCCCCAAAAAATTGGTAACCTACACGTTAAATCGAATGTGCAAAATATCTCCGTCTTCCACGACGTGCTCTTTTCCCACGACCTTGAACAAACCCTTTTCCTTCAACGCTTTTTCCGAGCCCTGTTCCAACAATTCCTCGGTTTTCATGATTTCCGCACGGATAAAGCCTCTTTCCAAGTCCGAGTGGATGCGGCCGGCGGCTTCCCTGGCAGAACATCCCCGGTGCACCGTCCATGAACGTACCTCGTCCTCCCCAACGGTGAAAAAGGAAATCAAACCCACGTGGTCGAACACCATTTTGCTCAAGCGCTGGATTCCACTTTCCCGGATCCCAAGGTCTTGCAAGAATTCTTGCCGCTCGGTCTCCTCCAAATCCATCATTTCCATTTCGTACTTGCCACAGATTTCCATCCAACCCAGGTGATTCTGCGCAATGGTCTTTTTCCATTCTTCCGAAAGGCCCACTCCCTTTCGGAAATGCTTTTCATCACTGTTGAGAACTACCATGGAAGGCTTGAGCGAGAAAAGCCCGTACGAGGAAAGGGCCCGGAAAAACTCCTCGCTTTTTTCGGACACATCTGGGAAAACACCTTCATCCAGGGGAAGTTTGAGTTGGTGCAAGAAATCCAGGGCTTCCTGTTCCGCATGCTCCAGTTTCCTCTTGGCAGATTCCAACCGTTGGATCTGGGATTCCACGCGCTCCAAGTCGTGAAGAATGATCTCCGAGTGGATGTCTTCCACTTGCTGTGAGGCGTCCAATCCCAGTGAATCGAACTGGGCGATTACCCAAACCAACGCATCCACCTTTTGGATCTGCCCGAAAACGCGGTTCCTCTCCCGCGCACCCGCCTTGGGATCGAGGCCATCGGTATCGGTGAACTGCAGCGAGGCAAAAATCGTTTTCTTGGGGTTGTACATCTGGGAAAGTTTCTCCACCCGAACATCGAAAACGTGCACCACGCGTGTTTCTCCGCCAGTGTGCGAAACATGGTCCGGATGCTGTCCACTCAGAAGGTTGAACAGGGTGGTCTTTCCCACCATTGGCAGGCCGATCAAACCAATCAGGGGTTCGTGTCCTACCGGCATCATTTCCGATCCCTTTCCTTTCGTTCGACCAGTTTTAGTACGAGAAAACTCGCCACCTGGCTCGGAACGGTTCCCGGGCCAAAACCCGCGTCGTACCCCAACTCGATCGCCAACTCATGCCCGATCCGTGGTCCTCCCACGACGGCCACTACGTTGTCGCGAACCTTTTCGTGCTCCATCATTTCCATCAAGCGTGTGAGGTTCTGGATATGGATGTTCCGTTGGCTCACGATCTGGGAAACCAAGATGGCGTCTGCGTGAACCTCCTTGACAGTTGCGATCAAGTCTTCGCAAGATACCTGCGAACCCATGTTCACGACATCAAACATCTGGTACCGCTCCAGGCCGTAGTCCCCGTGGTACCCCTTCATGTTCAGGATGGCATCCAACCCCACGGTGTGTGCATCGCTTTCTATGGTGGCACCCACGACCACCACTTTCCTGCCGATTCCCTGCTGGATAAAGCGATCCACTTCCTCCCGTTCCATGTGTTGGAAGTCCAATTCCACCACGTGAATGTTCGAGATATCTACCCCCAGGGAGGTATGCCCAAACACCACGAAAAAGCTGAAGCCTTCCCCCAGGTCTTCCATGGAAACCACTTCCGCCTTTTGAAAACCCATGTTCATCACGAAGCGCCTGGCGGCTTCCTTCGCCACTCCGCCAAAAGGTACGGGAAGGGTAAAGGAGAGCTGCACCGCTCCATCGTTCGTGGCATCCCCGTAGGAGGAAACATGTTGGGGATCCAGTTGGAGTTTCGGGTTCAGGTTGATTTTCATCGTGTCCCCTCCATTCCCAGCCTTCGCTGGATTTCCTCCAAGAAGGGGTTGTAGTAATCCACGGATTTTTTCACCACGCCTGCCAGCCCCTTGCCCCTGTTTTCCCCCCGCTGGATATCCGCGAAATGACCCTCGGAGATGGATTTCATGAGTCCCACGTCCGAAACATGTTCCAAAAGGTTCAAGGCTTGTTTCAGCACCTCATTGGCACGCTTTTCCACGAAGCCTCCCCCGCGAAATCCCAGTTCGTTGCCCAGGTTGCGCGCGTTTTGAAAAACGTAATCCGCGTTTTGCAGCGCAAGGAAACGATCCTGCAAGAAAGGCGTGTGGATGGCCTCGGTGAGCATCCCGAGCAACTGGATATCTTGACCGGTCAACACCGACACAAGGTTAAACAGGGTGTTCATGGCATACCCCTTGAAGATGTTTCCGGTCATGTGCTTGGTAGGGGGCATGTACTTCAAGCTCGCCTTCGGGAACAGCTCCCGGGCCAGCATCGCGTGTGCAATTTCGTACAGTAACCCGTTCTTGATGTCCGGGTTGATCTCAAAGGCGTGCCCCAAGCCCATGTAGCTCTCCTGCATCCCCGCCTTCTTGGCAAAGGCCTCGTTGATCAACTGCGAAGCGGTCACAGCGTAGGCTTTTTCAATGGCATCGGAAGTGGTGAGGTAATTGTCTTCACCGGTGTTAATGGTGATATGGGAAAGAGCGCAGATCAACCGGGAAAAGTGTTGGTCCACGAACGTACGCTTCATGTTGATGTCCCGGAACAGGATGCCGTACATGGAATCGTTCAGCAAAAAATCCAGTCCTTCCCAGGCACCCATCATGGCGATTTCGGGCATGCAAAGCCCCGAGGCGTAGTTCACGAGGCGAATGTACCTCTCTTCCCCCTTCGATACCTCGTCCAGGGCTTTGCGCATGATCCGGAAATTCTCCTGCGTGGCGTAGGTTCCGCCAAAACCTTCCGTAGTGGCTCCGAAGGGAACGTAATCCAGCAGGCTTTGCGCGGTGGAACGGATCACGGCGATCACGTCGGCACCTTGCTTGGCTGCTGCCTGGGCCTGCACGACATCCTCGTAGATATTGCCGGTGGCCACGATGACGTAACGGTAGGGGCGCGGGGGGTCGGTCATGTTCTCGATCATCTCTTCCCGCTGGTCGCGCACGTTTTCGAGGTAATCCACCGCACGCTTGCACATGCGCGAAACCCATCCCTGAACCGCATCGGCAGGTTGCGCAGCAATTTGGGTGAGGTCAAGCTCTCCGCGGGATACGGCAAGGGCCAGTTCGTTGGGCGAAAGGTTCTTTGCCAAGCAACCGTTTGCAATCCAAAAAGCGCTTCCCAGGTCCAAAACCCCTTTCTGCTCGAGGTGATGGATCAAAACGTTCGGGAGCGGCACATTTTCCGAATCCACACCATCCACGCCGAAGAAACGCGCAACAGCCCTTTCGATACTATCAGTGGTATGGTCGGAGATAAACCCAAACACGTCCTCCACGATTCCGCGGGCCAAATCCTTGGCTTGGGAAACCAGTGCTCGGTCTACGTTCAAGCTCAGTCTTTCCATTTGCTCCTCCTGAAAAAAATCTATTCTCCAGCCTGGAAAAGGGGCATCTTTTCCCAATGCTCTGGAACGGCGTATCCAAGGTGGCCAAAGCTTTTGCGTGTCACGCTTCGCCCCCGGTGACTCCGAATCAAGAAACCCGCCTGGATCAGGTACGGCTCGTATACCTCGCTGATCGTATCGCTCTCCAGTCCTACTGCTGCTGCGATGGCGCGTACCCCCGCAGGGCCCCCGTTGTAGTGCTCGATGAGCACGCGCAGGATCTTTCGGTCCATGTAATCCAATCCGAATTGGTCGATCTCCAACATCTCCATGGCTTTTTCGGCATCTTGTACACCGATGGTTTCTTTGCCCTCCACGGTGGCAAAATCCCGAATCCTTTTCAGCAAGCGATTCGCGACGCGGGGAGTTCCCCGGGAACGGCGTGCGGCAACTTTTGCCGCTTCCTCGTGGATCCCCGTACCCAGGATCTTGGCAGAGCGCTGAATAATGGTGACCAGATCCTCCTCGGGGTAAAAATCCAGCTCCATGACCATGCCAAAGCGATTTCGCAGGGGGGAGGTCAGCAATCCACTGCGCGTCGTGGCACCAATCAGCGTGAAACGATTCAGGTCAATCCGTATGGATCGGGCTCCCGGCCCTTTGCCGATCAAAATATCCAGGGAGAAATCTTCCATCGCCGAATACAAAACCTCTTCCACCACTCGGCTCAAGCGGTGAATCTCGTCGATGAAAAGAACGTCCCCCGCCTCGAGACTGGTCAAAATCGCGGCAAGGTCCCCTTGCTTTTCGATGACCGGCCCGGAAGTGATGTGTAGGTTGCTTTCCATTTCGTGGGCAATCACGTTTGCAAAGGTTGTTTTCCCCAATCCCGGAGGTCCTGCCAGTAAAACATGGTCAAGCGGTTCCTTGCGCAACTTCGCCGCCTGGATGGCTACATGAATCCGCTGTTTCAACTTCTTTTGGCCAATATACTCGTTCAGGGTTCGCGGGCGCAACACGGCGAACTGGGGTTCATCCGCACGATCTACCGCAGAAACGATTCGCGAATCCGAAAGGAAATCCGCCCCACCTTCAAAGGTCAATGCATCACCTCAAACACAAATTTTCACCATTCGCCAGTTTCCAAAGAGATCTCTTTGAAAAGTTGGAGAGAACTCCTGAAAAAGGGTTTGCAGCGCTTCTTTCTGGTCGAAACCCATCTCGCAGAATAACGTTTTACCCTGCAACCGGGGTGCATTCTCGCGAATCCGTCGAAAAAAGGCCAACCCATCCTCTCCCCCAAAAAGCGCAAGATGCGGTTCGTTCTCGCGAACCTGGGCGCAAAGACAAGCATCGTCAATCGCCACGTACGGCGGATTGCAGACCACCACATCAACTTGGTGCAGCCATTCTTCCGGGATGTCCAGGAAATCCGCTTCTTGGAAACAAACCTGCTTTTCCACACCCAAACGGCGGGCATTCTCACGTGCTACCTCCAAGGCCGGTTTGGAAACATCCGTCGCCAGAACTTGGGAGCCCGGAAAGAAACGCGCCAAGCATACCGCGATGACGCCACTTCCCGTTCCCAAGTCGAAGAACACCGGGGAGAAGCCCTTGTACTCCTGCACCACCCATTCAACAAGCTCTTCTGTCTCGGGGCGGGGAATCAGCACACGTTGGTCCACGCAAAAATCCCAGCCCATGAAGTTCTTGTGGCCGGTAATGTGTGCAAGGGGAATCCCGGCAACCAACTGCTTGAGTCCCTCCTTGAAAGTGGAAAGGCTCGGTGCGGAAACTTCTTCCCCCCACCGTGTATACAAACCCGTGCGGGACAAGCCCGTTGCATGGGCCAAAAGGAGTTCTGCGCTGAGACGAGGTTGCGGGATTTGCTTCCGGGAAAAATACTCCTGCGCCCACAAAATCACAGAACCTGTATCCCACGTCTTCTGTTCCTGTTTCATGAAAACACCTGCCAGCTATTATTCTACCACATTTTTGGGGGAAAGAACGCGGAACGCGAATTAGACAGAAGAAAAAAATGTTATAATTCGAATCGGAGGTGAAGATGTGGAAACGATGAACAACGAAAACCTAAAAGACTTGATCGCTTTCGTCAGCCGCGCGCAACAAGACGGAGAAGGTCGGTACTCTACCCGGCAAAAAGCCTACAACATGTTCCCTTCCATCCCCACTGGCACGGTGGATTTCTTGGTGGAAAGGGTCTATTCGGGGAAAGTCCCGCCCAATGATCCCGCGCTCTTTTTCCAGGCGCTGCGCAGAAGTGAATCGCGCCCAACGCATTCCTCCCCGGAACGTACACCGCCCGTCCCCGGAGAAAAGGCAGGAATGTCTCCTTTCGAACTCGGGATCGCCGCGGTCATCCTGGCCTTGTGTTCGATCCTTTTTCTGCCGCTATTCCTTGGCCCCATTTCGGTAATCCTGGGGCTTGTTGCTTTTTTGCGGGTCAAATCCGGGTTTGCCCTGGCAGCCTGGATACTGGGCTTATCCTCTTCGCTTTACGGCCTGTTGCTCTTGCTCCTGGCCCAAAAACTTGTTCCACCGTTCTTTGTGTTCGCACCCTGAGCATTTCCGAAAGCAAGGGAAAGAAAAAAGAAAAAAACCCCGGGAAACCGGGGTTTTTTTGGTGCCAAGGGGCAGAATTGAACTGCCGACACGAGGATTTTCAGTCCACTGCTCTACCGACTGAGCTACCTTGGCATGTTCCTGGTGGGCGCGGCAGGATTTGAACCTACGACATTCTGCTTGTAAGGCAGACGCTCTCCCGCTGAGCTACGCGCCCACGCTTCGAATACCTGGCGCCCCCACGGGGGTTCGAACCCCGGTCTCCACCTTGAAAGGGTGATGTCCTAGACCGCTGGACGATGGGGGCCTGGTGCAACGTGCTATATATTACACGAAAAGGTTTGGTTTGTCAAGGCTTGGCGGATTCGCCGGGAAAACCGTTCTGTCCCTCTTCTTCCCCCTCGTTCTCCAGTGCAATACGGGCGATCAAATCCAGCATCTTGGTGAGCTGGTCACTATCCCCGTTTTCGTGGTAGGAACGCGCTGCATCCAGTAACGCGCTGCGAAGCTCCATCGTGCTGGCCGCACCGGTTGCAGGTAGCCGGTCTTTCCTTTGCTGGATCCTCTTCTCGATGGCCTCGGAGTAAATAACCTTCTTGAAGAGATCGTTGTCCCGCAGGTATTCCAAGCGTGGGATCTTCACCCGGAGTGGTTCGGGGCAGGATGGATCGGTATCGCCGGGATACCTGGAAATCACGTGCACGTGGGCATGGAAAATGGTTTGGCCCGCATCCTGGCCAACGTTGAACCCGACGTTGAACCCGGAAGGCGCACGCACTTGCTCCAAGTGTTCCTTGGCCTTTCGCAGCGCGACTTCCAAGTCTTTCCATTCGGCCGGCTCGCATTCCAAAACGGTGGGAACGTGCCTTCGGGAAACCACCAGTACGTGCCCGGGGTTCACCGGGTACTTGTCTTCCACGCAAAAAAAGTGCCGGGTTGCAAACAGGATTTTCTCCGGGTTGTGCCTGGGTAACTGGCAGAAAGGACAGTCCATGGTCAGCGAACGAAACCCATTTTGGCATGGGGATTCTCCGGGTGCGTGTGCCCGATGGCGATGGCGATTTGCGCTGCCAAATACGCGTTGTGGAGCAAAAGCGAAATGTTGGATTCCAATGTTTTCCCCCCGGAATTCTCCGCCAGGGTTTTCAACAAAAATGGTGTGAGTTCCTTACCCGCAAACCCCATTTCGTGGGCCGAGTCTATGGCCGTGCGGATCCAGGAGTCGGCTTGATCATAGGGAATTTCATCTTTCTGTGGAACGGGGTTTGCAACCAGCAGCGCACCCTGGTTTCCCACGCGCGTTTTGGCCCAAAAAACTCGCGCCACTTCCTCAGGGCTTTCCACGCGAAAGGAAAGGGAAATGGGTGAGGTGCGGCAGTAGAAAGCCGGAAAATGGCTCGTTTGGTATCCCAAAACCAAGATACCTTCGCTTTCGAGCTTTTCACAGGTCTTGGGCAAATCAAGGATGGATTTTGCTCCTGCACTCACCACCACGATGGGGGTATGGGATAGAACCTGGATATCTTGGGAAACGTCATACGACTCGCTTACCCCGCGATGCACACCCCCGATCCCACCGGTGGCAAAGCAGTGGATTCCACACACGCGGGCCAGAAGCGAAGTGGCGCTGACCGTGGTGGCGGCATTTTTTTTCAGTCCCACCGCAAAGGGGATTTCCGCGGCTCCCACCTTGAGCACGGTGTTTTTGGGGTCTCCGAGTGTTTCCACCTGCTTTGGGCTCATGCCAACGTACACCACTCCTTCCAGGATCCCAATCGTGGCGGGAATGGCTCCTTGGTGGCGAATGGTTTGTTCCATGCTCTGGGCTACTTCCAGGTTCCTCGGGTAGGGAAGGCCTTGGGCAATCACGGTGGACTCGAGCGCCACCACGGGTTGGTTGTGGTTCAGGGCAGATTCAATTTCAGGGGAAACACGAATCGGTTGATCCATGAAAAGCACCTCCTTGTTTCTGCTAAAATTGTACCACAGGCAACGCCCCATGTGATATACTTGGTGGAAAACCAGAAAAGGACGGAAAGCATGAAGGTTATCCAGTTTTTTTTGCCCGAAATTGGCCATCCGCTGGAAATCCCCGTTGCCACCTCCAAGGTTTCAGCGGGTTTTCCCTCGCCCGTGGACGATGGCATGGATGCAACGCTCGACCTGAACCGTGAGCTGGTGAAAAATCCTCCCGCAACGTACTTCGTGCGTGTTGCGGGCGATTCCATGTTGGAAGCCGGGATCCACGATGGCGACATCCTGGTGGTGGACCGCTCTTTACCCCCTTCGGAGGGTAGGGTTGTCATCGCAGCCCTGAATGGCGATTTGCTGGTCAAAAGGCTGCTGCGAAAAGGCGGTATGCTGTGGCTTGCCCCGGAAAACGACAAGTTTCCTCCGATCCAGGTTCGGGAAGAAGAAGACTTGATTATTTGGGGAGTTGTGACCCGTGTCATTCACTCCCTCTGATTCTTTGCTTCACGCGAAGGAACAAGTTCTCGTTTGGATCGGAGGGAGGGATTGAATGGCGAAGATCATCATCCTTACGATTTTCTTCATCACGTACTTCTTGATCATCACCGGGTCGTTCAAACGTTCCCTCATCGCTTTCGCGATGGGTTTGCTTGCCTGTTTCACCCATCTTTCGGATAGTCTGACCATTTCCAACATCGGGAGTTACGTGGATTTCAACACCATCGGCATCCTGATTGGAATGATGGTTCTGGTGGGTATCTTGAAATCCACGGGGCTCTTTGAGTACATCGCCGCGATCGTGGTGAAGAGTTCGCGCGGGAACCTGTACCGCATTTACCTCACCCTGTTGGTTGCCGTGGCCCTTTTTTCCAGCTTACTGGACAACGTAACAACGATCCTACTGTTTGCGCCGGTGGCCTTTTTGATCGCGGACACCGCCAACATCCCCTCTACTCCGATGATCTTTTCCATGGTTTTCGCGGCGAACATCGGGGGGATGGCCACCATCATCGGGGATCCCCCGAACATCCTGGTGGGAAGCGCTTCCGGAACTGGATTCGTGGGTTTCCTGGCCATCATGATCCTTCCTTCTATTGCCATGCTGGTGCTGACCATCGTGTATTTCCGCTTCCGCTACCCGGGCCTTCGTCACATTGAGGAAGCCAAGGCGCAGCGGTTACTGTCCATCGATCCGGGTCGCGCGATCGTGGACCGGAAGCTTTTTTTCAAGGGCGTGGCTGTCTTCCTGGGGGTGATCGCCGGGTTCGTGTTGCACTCCGAACTGCATCTGGAAGCTTCGCTGGTTGCCCTTTCCGGCGCAACGCTTATCATGATCCTCGCGAAAAGGGACTTCCAACAGGTTTCCAGTGAAATCGAATGGGACACCCTTTTCTTCTTCGTGGGGCTGTTCATGCTTGCGCGTGCCCTGGAAGACGTGGGGGTTATCTCCGACATCGCCAACGCCCTGGTGCGCATGTCCTCCTCGCCCTTTATCCTCATCCTTTCGATCCTCTGGCTTTCCGCGTTGATCGGAGGGTTCATCGGGGCTGTGCCGGTCGTCACCGTCTTCATTCCCGTTGTGCAGCAACTGGTGCCCGTGGTTCCCCATGGAAGGGAATTGTGGTGGGCACTTGCCCTGGGAGCATGCATCGGGGGAAACCTTACCATCAGCGGCGCTGCTGCCAACATGGTCGGGGTGGGGTTGTTGGAATCCAACACGGGCTCTCGCATTCGCTTCCTCTCTTTCCTCAAGGAAGGGGTAGCGATCACCGCGCTGGGTTTGGGTGTCGCCACGCTCTACCTGGGCATGCGCTGGCTTATGGTATAATCGACTCAATTCATTTCCGCCGAACTGGGGTGGGGAAGGAAAGCACATGAAAGAGATCGCGTTTGACAATTTCTTGCAAACACTCGACTTAATCCCTACGGGTGTTTTCATTGCGGATAGCGACGGCAAAATTGAATTTTGGAACCATTGGGCTTCTTTTTTAACCGGCATCGACTCCTCCCTTCTGGTGAACAAAGGATTTGACTCTGTTTTGGCCATGAGCGATGCCTTTTCCCATCCTGTTCAATGGAAAGACATCAAGAAGCTGTTGAAAACCCCCCAACCTGCTGCCGCCATCGATGTGTGGATTTCTTGCCCTTCGGGAAACCTTGTGCATGTGCGCCTTTTTGCCGCCCAACTGCACGATGGAGAAGGCAAAGACCGAGGAGTGGCCATGATTTTCCACGACGTGGTGATCGAAGAAATCCTGGGGGAAGCACTCGAGGCGAGCGAAAAAACCCAAAACATGGATTTCTTGACCCGGCTTTGGAACAAGAAGTCCCTCTTTCAATACATGCAGGAGCAATTCGAGAATATCCGACGCCATCGCTACCAGCTGGCGTTGCTGTTCATGGATATCGATCATTTCAAGGAGATCAACGACCGGTACGGGCACGTGGTGGGAGACCAGGTGTTGGAACAATTCGGGAAATTCTTGAAATCCCATATTCGCAGGGGTGAGAAGGTTTTCCGCTACGGTGGGGACGAATTTGTCATCATGCCCTTGATCCATTCTCCCGCGGAACTGGAGGGCTTTTTGTCCCGCTTTCAAAAAGAGTTGTCCCAGGTACCTTTCCCCATTCCCGTTTCGGTCAGCATGGGCCACACGTTCCTTCAAGCAGACGATACCGCCGAAAGCGCCTTGGAAAGGGCGGACAAACACATGTACGAAAACAAGAAACGAAAGGGGATTTCTACCCCCAGCCAAGGAGAAACCGAATGATTCCCCCGGAAAAGCTGGAGGCTTTCCAACTTTTTTTCCATAAGCATTTCTCCTTCGCCGTGATCGGCCATATCGATCCGGATGGAGACGACATCAGTTCGGTTTTGAGCACGACCCTGATGCTTCGGCGGCTGGGGAAAAAAGCGATTCCGTTGATCGATAGCCCACTCCCCGAAGTGATGGACGAAGTGCCCTTGATCCAAACCATTCGGAGAGACCTACCTTCGGACGAAAAGTTCCCCGATGCCATGATCGTGGTGGATGCTTCCTCCCCGGATCGCTTGGGAAAGTTTGAGCCATTGCTACACAAAATCCCAAGCTTCGTGATCGATCACCACCGCACGAACACGCAATTCGGTACGTTCAACTGGGTGGATTCCCAGGCCGCTGCGGCTGCCCAAATGGTTTTCTGGTTGGCACAAAAGATGGAAGTGCTTCTGGATCCCGTGTATGCAACCTTGAACCTGTTGGGACTGCAAACCGATTCGGGTTTTTTCAAGTATTCCAACACCGACCAAAAACTGATGCAAGACGCCGCCGCATTACTGGGAAAAGGCGCGGATGCGTATGGAAACGCCAGCATGATCCTGGAAAACCGAAAACCCGAAGAGTTCAAGCTGATGTCGTTGATGCTCGAAGCGATTCAGCAACGCTTGGGAGGATTACTGGTTTTCGCGTACCTTTCCGAATCCATGTTCCAACAAACGGGCTCGCGCCCGGAAGATAGCGTTGGTTTCGTAGGTGACCTGCGTTCCATGAAGGGATCGGAAACTGCCATCCTTTTCGTGCAGGACGGAGAAAAAGTCCGGGTGAGCTTCCGCTCCAAGAAATGGTTCGATGTATCAGAAGTTGCATTCCAGTTCGGGGGAGGCGGGCATGCCCGTGCGGCTGGTTGCTCCCTTCCCGGTGATCTACAGGAAATCATGGACAGGATCGTGGTGCAAGTGGAGGCAATGATGAAAGACCAGCTCGCTGATCCTGCACGGGAAGAAAGCTCCCCGGGAATCTTCGAAAAAAAGGGATGATGGTGTTGGGTGAGGTGTTCGTTGTTACATCCGGAAAAGGCGGTGTGGGAAAAACCACGGTAACCGCCAACCTTGGTGCTGCATTTTCCAACCTCGGGAAAAGGATATGCGTGGTGGACGCCGATATCGGATTGAAGAACCTGGACGTGGTGCTGGGGCTGGAAAACCGCATCGTGTACACGATCATGGATGCGGTTTCTGGCAAAGTGGGAGCCCAAGATGCGCTCGTTCGCCACAAGACCAGTAGGAACCTTTTCCTGCTGCCCGCCTCGCAAATTGCCACAAAGGAAATGATCACCTCCGAAGACATGAAGAAAGTGATTGCCCAGTTGAAGCCCCATTTTGACTACTTGCTCATCGACTCCCCCGCCGGAATTGAAAGCGGGTTTCGAAACGCCATCGTGGCCGCGGATGCAGCCTTGGTGGTGACAAACCCCGAATTTACCGCGGTGAGCGATGCAGATCGGGTGACAGGCCTCCTGGAGAAAACGCAGCTTGCAGACGACAGGATCTTCCTCATTATCAACAAGTTTCGCCCGTTCATGTCCCAAAAGCGGGGCATGCTCAAAATCGACGACGTACTCAAAACCATTGCCATTCCCCTGAAAGGTATCGTCCCGGATTCCGAGGAAGTAGTGGTCGGCTCAAACCGGGGTGTACCCATCGCTTTCGAGGGAAACAACGATTTGAACAAGATCTTTACCAATATTGCCCGGCGCTTGATGGGCCACAAGATCCCCCTGGAAGAAGACAGTCGCCTGGCCAAGCCCACTTTTTGGAAGCTGTTCAAGGCCATGTTCCGCAGCTAAAGAGAAAGGAAAACCCATGGTAACGTGCACCCTGAAAACCCGTAAACGGCAGGAAGTGGTGGATATCACCCTGCAAATCCAAGAGCACGTTTCGAAAATGCCCCCAGAAACGCGGGCTGTTCTCGTTTTCGTTCCCCACACCACCGCAGCACTGGCCATCAACGAAAATGCCGACCCCTCGGTACGTGCAGACTTTTTGCAAAAAATGTCGCGTTCCTTCCCGGAGCAAGATGGCTATGCCCACGCTGAGGGAAATTCCGATGCCCATATCAAGGCAATCCTCACCGGTTCGTCGGTACTGCTTATCGTGGAAGAGGGTAGGTTGCAGCTCGGAACGTGGCAAGGCGTGTACTTCTGCGAATTTGATGGTCCCCGGAACCGCAACTTCTGGATCCAGCCGCTGTAAACCGTGGAAACGCGCCGGCTTCTCATTCCCGGGCATTGGTCCCGGGAAACGATCGCACAACAAGTTGCCCCTGCGGGTGCGTGTATCCGCTCTGGGGGATTGGTGGTCTTCCCCACCGAAACCGTGTATGGCCTGGGTGCGGGAATCCACGACCCAAACGCCGTACGTTCCATTTTCGCGGCCAAGGGGCGCCCAGCCGACAATCCCCTTATCGTCCACGTAGCTTCCGTGGAGGTACTGCACGATTTGGTGGACTCCCAGGAGCTTTCCCGGTGGAAGGACGTTATTACGCGCTTTTGGCCGGGTCCGGTCACCTTCCTGCTTCGAAAAACCGCCGCCGTTCCGGGGTGTGTCACTGCGCACATGGATACCGTTGGGGTCCGGATGCCTGCTCACCCGGTTTCGCAGCTGTTCTTGGAAAGCTGTGGGATTCCCGTGGCTGCGCCCAGCGCGAACCGCTCCGGCTTTCCAAGTCCCACCCGTTCCTCCCACTTGGAAGAAATGGAGGGAAAGGTCGACTGGATCCTCGACGCAGGAGAACTCCCCCTGGGGCTGGAATCAACGATCATTTCCCTTTCGCATACTCCTCCACTGTTGCTGCGCCCCGGGCCACTGTCCGTGGAAGAACTCCAAAAATGGATTCCCGGAATCGTTTTTGCGCAAGGTTCCAGCCACCAACCCCTTGCCCCGGGGATGAAGTACCGGCACTATGCACCACGTGCGCAGCTCGTGCTTTGCCCATACGACGAAGACCTCTCCCGCCTGCAGCAACGGGCTCTATTGCTTTTTCGGCAATATTCCACCCGGGGGAAGAAGGTGTGGATCCTTTCCACCGAGGAAACGCGTGGTGTGTACGACCAGGAGAAAATTGCAAACAGCTCGATGGGGACCCGACAAGACCTGTATTCCGTTGCGAAAAACCTGTTCGACAGCTTCCGCTTGTTGGATCGGTTGGGCATGGATGTGGGCATCGTCGAAGGCTTTCCACCCCGCGGACTGGGATTTGCCATCATGAACCGCATCCTCAAGGCAACGGGGGAAAACCCGTGGGATTGAGAGGGGAACAAGAATGAACATTCAGCCATGGACAGAACTGGCCACGCTCCTAAAAAACCGAAGGGCATTCTTCCACCTTTCGGAGGAGCAGGTCATGGAGCGTGCCAACGTGACTCCCGAGACACTGCAACAATTGGAAAACGGCTACTTCGACAAAATCCCCGAAATCTATGGCAAAGAAATCCTCCAAAGATATGCCTTGCTGCTGCAACTCTCTTCGGAAACGGTACTCAAGAAGTATCTCGACGGGTTGGGGGTTTTCCGAGAAATTTCGGCCACCACGAACTCCTCCACGGGTTCCCTCTCGGGCATCCGCCCCCTGCGCGTGATGATCTACCTGTTGGTACCCGTGCTCTCGATTATCCTACTGCTGCAAGTGTGGGCCATCAATGATCTCCAGAAGAAGCAACGTCCGCGCATCCAAAACCCGAATTCCATTTCCGTGGAAATCAAAATCAACGGCAAAGATGTTATAATTGAGCCAAATCAATCCAAGGTTTTGGAGCCTGCTGAAACGTGGTCTATCCAGAACCCAGGATTGCAAATGCTGAAAATCGAGTACGGTTTTCAAGAATGGGAAATCCATTTTTTCCAATTTGAGGTTCGCTTACGCAATGGGTGATGTTCGAAAAGTAGACCTGGTCAACCTGACCTTCTTTATCTTTGCGCGATACTTGGAATACCGGTTTTCTGAAATCCGACCCGTTTTGGAGTCGATCTGGGGGAAGCTTGATTTCGTCTCTCCCAACTTGGATTTTGGAAAATATACCTTCTACTACTCCCGCGAAATGGGCGAAGGCGTACTGGAAGGGAAACTGTTGAGCTTCCAAAACCTCGTGCATCCGGGTGAACTGGCAGACATTAAGCTCCAAACGAATCGCCTGGAGAGAAAATTCTCGGTGGAGGGCAAGCGGGTGATCAACCTCGATCCGGGGTATATTCACCCGACCCAATTCGTCTTGGCCTCCACGAAGCATTGGGCCAATCGGATCTACCTTCGTCGGGGAATCTTCGCGGAAATCACGTTGATGTACGTTCATGGGAAATTCCAACCCTTGGACTACACCTATCCAAACTACGCCGACCCCGCGTACATCAAACATCTCACCGCCATTCGCAAGCTCTACATGGAAAAAAGGAAATCTCGCTGAAAACCGTCTTCCATTGGAAAAGAGAGGACGGGAACGATGCGTGTTTACATAGAAACCCTTGGGTGCCCGAAGAACGAAGCCGATAGCAACGCACTTGCAAGCTTGTTGCGGCCCCCTTTTTCCCGCACGGGTGATCCCCGTAGGGCAGATATTATCGTGGTGAACACCTGTGGGTTCATCCATGATGCCCGTGAAGAATCCGTGGACACTCTCCTGGAATACGCGCTTTGGCAGGATCGCCCCCAGCCGCAGAAAGTCATCGCTTGGGGGTGCCTCGTGCAAAGGTATTACCACGAACTGGTGCGCGAAATTCCCGAAATCCATGGCTGGATCGGTCTACACCCCGTGGAAAAGGTGGCAGAGTTGCTTCGCCAGATCCCCGATCACCCCAACCCTTTGGTTTCGGTTCCCGCCGAACCATTCCCCTTGTTTGGAAACATCCACCCCCACCGGCCATCCAACATCGCTTACTGGTACCTCAAGATCGGAGACGGTTGCGATCGGCGCTGCTCTTTTTGCTCCATTCCCGGTTTCAAGGGGCCGCACCGGAGCCGCACGTTGGAGTCCGTGCTGCAGGAAGCACGCTACTTGTTGGCACAGGGTATCAAGGAGCTGATCCTTGTGGACCAAGACACCACCCAGTACGATTCGGACACCAACTTCCTGGAAGACCTTCTGGTGCAACTCGACCAAATCCCGGGAGATTTTTGGATTCGGGTGATGTACCTGCACCCAGACCACCTCCGCCAAAAGCTACTCGATACCATGGCATCCTTGGGAAAAGTGCTTCCTTACTTCGATATCCCCATACAACATGCGTCGGATTCCATCTTGAAAGCCATGAACCGCACTAAGAATGCGGGCGAACTGGGAGAGCTCTTCCGACGCTTGCGGGAACAAATCCCCAACGCGGTTCTCCGTACCACCGTGATGGTGGGGTATCCCGGGGAAACCCAGGAGGATTTTGCCAAACTCCTGGCTTTCATGGAGCAGGTGCGTTTCGATCGTCTTGGGGCCTTCCTCTATTCCCCGGAAGAAAACACCATTGCATTTGCGCAAAACCAAGCTTCCCCAGTCCCGCAAAAAACGGGACAAAGGCGGTTGGAACAGGTAATGCAGCTTCAAAAGGACATCTCAGAGCAAACGGCAGAGCAATGGATCGGGAAAAAAATGCGGGTACTCGTAGAAGAGCAGGCAGACGGGGTTTTCATCGGGCGGAGTTTTCGGGATGCGCCGGAAGTGGATGCCAGCGTGATCCTTTCGTCGGATCGTCCCTTGCATTTGCACGAATTCGTGGAATGCGAAATCACCGCATCCTGGGAATATGACCTGGAGGGAAGGGTGCTATGAAGGTAAACCTGGCTACCAAGATCACGCTGTTCCGCGTAGTCATCATCCCCGTTCTCATGTGGGGAATATCCCTTTCCCCGATGCACCGGGGTTGGGCCCTTTTCTCACTGGTCCTTTTCGTGGTCGGGTCGCTGAGCGACTGGCTGGATGGCTTCGTGGCGCGACGCTTCCACCAAGTGTCCACTTTGGGCAAGTTCTTGGACCAGCTCGCGGACAAGGCCTTCGTGAGCGGTGTTTTGTGTGCACTTGTTGCCATCGACCGGGTGAGTTTTTGGCTGTTGGCCATCGTGCTTTTCCGCGATATTGCCGTGAGCGGGGTGCGCATGTTGGCAGCTTCCAAGGGAACCGTCATCGCGGCCAACTGGTGGGGAAAGTGGAAAACCGCCAGCCAGATGCTTTTCTTGGTGGTGGTGTTGCTGTCGTTCCTTTTTCCCGGGATCACTTCCACCTGGATCGCGGCCCTTTCCTGGATTGTGGCAATCGTAACCGTGCTTTCCGGTTGGAGCTACTTTCAGGGGGTGAAGGAGTACTTTGACTGAGGACAAGATCGTACGGAGTTTTGTAGCCATCGATTTCGCGGAGGAACTGCAACAGAACTGGGTTCAAACTGCCCAGCTTTTGGCAAGCATGGGCTTTTCCGGGAGCTGGACCCACTTGGGAAATTTCCATCTAACCTTGGCCTTCTTGGGAGAGCTCCCCTCGGAAGTGGTGCAGTCCTTGTGGAAAGAGCTTCGCAAGGTTCTTTCCTCGGAACCCTTCGAGCTCCACGTGCTGGACCAGGTTTTCTATTTCCGAAAAGGGGACATTCCACGGGTCCTTTGGGTGGGAACGCGTCCTTCCCCCCCGCTGGAAGCCCTTTTTTCGCAGGCCGGACCTGTGCTGAAACGCTTTTCGGTTCGCTTCCATCCGCAGTTTTCCGGCCATGTAACGCTGGGCCGCATCAAACGTTGTCCGGAACAGTTCCAGCTCCTGCTCCAAAAAGTGCGTACGCTTCCTGGCACGCAGCACGTGCAACAAGTACACCTGTACCAATCCACCCTCTCCTCGAAGGGTGCCTTGTACAGGCGACTCGATTCGATTTCATTGGCATAGAACATTTCGAAGGAGGAATTTGGAATGATGAACAAAGATAAAGAAAAGGCCTTGCAAAACGCGATCAAGCAAATCGAAAAAGACTTCGGGAAGGGAAGTATCATGATCATGGGTGAGGACCATGTGCTTTCCAACCTCGAAATCATTCCCTCGGGTTCGGTGGCGCTTGACGTTGCATTGGGAGTGGGAGGGTACCCCCGGGGACGGGTGGTGGAAATTTACGGGCCCGAATCCAGCGGGAAAACCACCCTCACGCTGCATGCCATCGCCGAAGCCCAGAAACGAGGCGGTGTGGCTGCTTTCGTGGATGCCGAGCATGCCCTGGATCCGATTTACGCCAAGAACTTGGGCGTGGACCTGGAAAGCCTGCTGATTTCCCAGCCCGATAGTGGTGAAGAAGCCCTGGAAATCTTGGAAACCCTCGTGCGCAGCAACGCCGTGGACCTGATCGTCATCGATTCGGTGGCCGCACTCGTGCCCAAGGCCGAAATCGACGGGAACATGGGAGAAATGCAAGTGGGTTTGCAAGCTCGGTTGATGTCCCAGGCTCTTCGGAAACTTTCCGGGGTGGTGAACAAGTCAAAAACCTGCGTGATCTTCACCAACCAGCTGCGCATGAAAATTGGGATTAGCTTCGGAAACCCCGAGACCACCTCCGGGGGTATGGCACTCAAGTTCTACGCTTCCATCCGCATGGACGTGCGCCGCGTCGGCACCGTGAAGGATTCCAGCGAATCGGTGGGCTCGGAAACCAGGGTGAAAGTGGTGAAGAACAAGGTTTCGCCTCCGTTCAAGGAAGCGTACTTCGACATCATGTACGGGCAGGGTATCGTGCGCGAAAACGAACTGGTGGACATGGGCGTCAAGGACAATTTCATCTTGAAAAAGGGATCGTGGTTCAGCTATCTCAAGCCAGATGGCGAAGAAACCAGTACCGGCCAAGGCAAAAACGCCACCATTGAATTCCTCAAGCAAAACCCCGACATTTGCTTGGAACTGGAGAACCGGATCCGCGAGAAACATGGGCTCAAGATCATTGTTCCGACACCCTCAGACACCGGAGCTGCCCAAAAAGAGCAATGAGCCCTGGTCTGGGAATTGAACGGTACGTTTCCCTGCTTTTCAAGCATCGGATTCGCTGCGAGGCGGAAATCCGCGAGAGATGCGCCCAAAAAGGGTTTGACGAGGAGGAAATCGAGGAGCTCGTTCGGACAATGAAAGAGAACGGGCTGATCGATGACCTGCGGTTTTGCATGCTGTACGCCGAAGATGCCTTTCGCCTCAAGACGAAAGGCCCTCGGCTCGTGGAACAGGAACTCCGTCAGCTGGGGGTGACTCCGGAAACGATTGGTGTGGCCCTGGAAAGCGTACAAAAGGATGTGGACCTGGAGGAAATCCTTCGTGCACACCGCAAGAAGCAGGAGAACATCGCGGAACAAAAGTGGATTCAACGCATGATTCGCAGGGGTTTTCCCTGGCAGACCATTCAGCAGGCACTCAAGTAGCATCGTACCACCTGGTGCGGTTCCGGCCAGGAATACAGAGAGAATCTTTTGTTTCATATACATGGAGGTGAAAAAATGGGGCCCTTGTTATGGATCCTTTTGGTATTGGTAGGAATTGCGGGCGGAATCGGAACGGGCTTTTGGATCACGCGCAATTGGTTGACAAAGACCATTCGCCTGGAAATCGAACGAGAAATCAGCCAGTCCTCCCTTTCCGCGGAAGAAATTTTGAGCACTGCAAAAAAAGAAGCAAAGGACTTGTTGAAAGCAGCGCACCTGGACGCGAAAGAGAAAGCCCAAAAAATCTACGAGGAAAACCAACGGGAATTGAACCGCCAGCGGGACGAGAACAAGCGTTTGGAAACCCGCATTGAAAAAAGAGAAGAAAACCTCAGTGCACGCGAAGAACAGTTCTCCAAGCGGGAAGACCGCTTACGGGAAAAGGAAGCACAGGTACATGCCAAGGAGGGCGAAGTAGACAAGCTCGTGGTGGAGCAGCAGGAAAAGCTATTTGAAATCGGTCGGCTCACCGAAACGCAAGCAAAGGAACAAATTTTCGGGGACATGGAGCGCAAGTACCGGCACGATCTTGCTCAGATGTTTAAAACACTCAAAGACCAGTACGAGGAAGATGCCGAGCAGCACGCAAGATGGACGGTTTCGATTGCCATCCAGCGGCATGCCAGTGAAATCGTGAACGAAGCCACGGTGAACACCGTTTCGCTTCCCAGCGATGATATGAAGGGGAGAATCATTGGGCGCGAAGGTCGAAACATTCGTGCCTTCGAGAAAATTACCGGTACCGACCTCATCATCGACGATACGCCGGAAATCGTGGTGGTCTCTTGCTTCAATCCACTCCGCCGCGAAATCGCCCGGCGTTCCCTGGAAAAACTGGTGCTGGACGGTCGGATTCACCCCACCAACATCGAGGAGATGTACGAAAAATCCAAAGGTGAAGTGTACCGCATTATCAAAGAAGAAGGGCAAAACGCCCTTTTCGAAACCGGGATCAAGGGACTTCACGGAGAATTGGTGAAGTTACTGGGTCGCCTCAAATTCCGAACCAGCTTCGGGCAAAACGTATTGGAACATTCCATCGAAGTTGCGAGCTTTGCGGGGATGATGGCCGCGGAGCTTGGGCTGAACGCAGAACGCGCCAAGCGTGGAGCACTGCTGCATGATATTGGAAAGGCCGTGGACCACGAGGTGGAAGGCTCGCATGCCCTGATCGGGGCCGAGCTTGCCAAGCGGTACGGCGAAAAAGACGATGTGATCAACATGATCCAACACCACCACAACGAGGTGGACCCCCTTACACCGGAAGCGGTTCTGGTTGCCGCCGCAGATGCGCTTTCTGCTGCCCGCCCCGGTGCGCGCCGAGAAACGGTTGACCTCTACCTCAAGCGACTGGAATTGCTGGAAAATATCGCCAACGCCTACGAAATGGTGGAAAAATCCTTTGCCATTCAAGCGGGCCGGGAACTCCGCATCATCGTACAGCCCGAAAAAGTGGACGATGCACTGGCGGAAAAAATGGCGTTCGACATCGCCCGGGAAATCGAGGAGAAGGTCCAGTACCCCGGTCAACTCAAAGTAACCGTAATCCGGGAAAAACGGGCCACCGCGTATGCCAACTGAGTATGCAATAAGGGAGGAATCGCTGTGAAAAAAGTGGTTTTGCTATTCGCTCTTGTCTGTCTTGGCACCGCAAACGTGCTTGCCAGCATCACCGTTTGGGTTTCCTGGGAGGGAGAAGACTGGTTCCGCCAAGTTGCGGGAGAGTTTTCCGCACAAACCGGTGAAAACGTGGAAATCGTGCACTTCCCCGCCATGGAGGAGAAACTTGCCATGACGGTGCAAGCGGGGGGCCCTTTCCCGGATGTATGCCTCGTCAAAACGGACCTTTTTCCCCTTTTGGACACGCTCATTTCTCCCATCTTCTTTGACCAGCTTTCGATCAGCCCTTCTGAGATCCAGGAACTGGGAACCCAAGCTTTCTCCCAGGAAGAAGCATTGATGGCTCTTCCGCTGTACGCCGACGTACAGGTTTTGTACCTCAATCGAGCTGTGTTCCAGCAAGCTGGAATCCCACTTCCCCAGCTGGAAGACTGGGACTTGCAAACCCTGCAAAACACAATGGAGGCGTTGGAAGCCCAAGGAACCACTCCCCTGGCATGGGGCTTGAATTCCGCGTACATTTTCATGGGACTGCAAGATGGGTTGGGAAGTCCACTGCTCGACCCGGAAGGAAATTTCCAGGTGGATACACCGGAAAACGTCGTGCTGACAAAGATGCTCCTCGATTGGTTCGAACGGGGTTGGATCGCAGACTATCCCCAGCGTCCACCCCTGGTGAAAGCCTTCCAGGAGGGGAAAGTGGCGATGATGCCCCAGGGAAGCTTTTTGCTGCAAACGTTCCAAAAAAAGGGCCTGGACTTTGCCTTGCTGCCCTTTCCTTCCCCTTGGCGAACCGTGATCGACCCCAAGGCATTCGTGGTCTTCCATCCGAGCCCCAACGCCTGGAAACTCCTGGACTTGATGGAACGACGTTCGCATGCGTTATGTGCCCAAACCATCAAGATTCCCATGTGGAAGACGGAAAAAGCCGAAGAGATCCCGTACCTTCCCTTCCTGCTGGCATCGCTGCAAAACGGGGTTTTGCAACCCCAGAGCGCGCAGTTTTCCAATGGATACTGGCCAGCCATTCGCGGTGCGCTGGAACTGATCCTCTATGAAAAGCAGACCCCGGAAATAGCTCTTTCCATCGCCCAGCAATACATCGACCATCAATGACCAAAAGCGCCCTTTTCCCATTCCTCCGCTTCTTCAACCGGGGAAAAGGGCTTTTTGTTCCCTTCTTCCTCGTTTCCCTCTTTTTAACGGTTCTGCCGTTATTCTGGTGGTTGTTCTCCAACGTGCACCAACTGGATTTCTCCCGGGTGCCTTCCATCTGGAATGATCCTGCTCTCCATCTCTCCAAGAGCCTTTCGCTGCTCTATTCCTGCATCACCCTTTGCCTTTCTTTCGTGCTGGGAAGCCGCATCGCTTACCTTCTTTTTCACTTCCGCAAACCCTTCCAGCTTGGAATGAGCGTGCTGCTTCTCTTTTTCTGGGCACTTCCTCCCTTCATCTCCCTGCCCATTTTTCGCCTGGTTGCAGCGGAACTCTTCTCCAACCTTGTGGCCTCCCCGTGGAAAAGTTTCGCCACCATTTGCTGCGCCCGCGTGTGGTTGGATTTGCCGCTTGTTATCCTGTTTTGCTTGAGCGTCTTCCAAAAAATCCCGCGGTCTCTCCTGGATTCCGCGAAGATGGATGGTGTAACCCGAGCACAGGAGTTCTTCCTTCTTTTCCAACCCACCATCGTACGTTCCTCGGGTTTGTTTCTGATCTTGTTCTTCCTGAACAACATCCGCGACGTAACCGTTCCCTGGCTGATGACAAACGGAAGGCCAACACTGGCTGGCGGCTTTTCCCCCTATGCGATCACCGGGTCTTCCACCACGTTGGGTTTCTTCCTGAAACAAAACGCGGTCTTCCAACCCAACGAAACCATCGCTTTCACGCACGTTCTGTTCGTCACCCTGTTGCTCTTGCAAGTTTTCCTGACGCTGATCGCCCTGGAAAAGAAACGCAAGGGTTGGCAACTCGTTGGCGTGGTTTCCGGAGCGCTGTTCTTTGGGAACGCCTGGGGATTCCTCTTGGCGGGGGTGTATGCACTGGCTTGTTGGAAACAAGAAGGCTTTTTCCTGGGAATGGCCATCTCGCTGGAAGTGCTACTTGCCTTGGTGTTTCAAACCATCAGCCCGCTACCTTTTTTGTTCCTGGCATGGTTTGTGTTGTTCCGCTTTCCGGCGAAACCAAGGGGAACACGCTTCTTTGCGATTCCTCCCTGGGTTTCCGGGACGCTTTGGATCGCCTGGAGTGCTGTACTCCTTTGGACCATTCTGAAAACCGCTCTTTCCCAAATCGATATCGTTCCTTCCCTTTTCGGTGTATCCCCCCTTTCCCTGGTTCACTTTTCCACCTTGTGGGAAGACGGCTTTTTCACGAACCTGCGAAACAGCTTCTGGATTGGAAGTGGCGCGGGGATCATCAGCCTGCTGTTGATCCCCCCTGCTGCTTGGGCAGCGCGCATGCACCGTTCCTTGGAAAAATGGGGAAAGGGCATCGCACTTTTCACCCTTGTGCTTACGGGTATGAACACCCTGGTTCCCCTGCTGGTTCTGTTTCGCGAAGTAGGATTGGGAAACACGTTCCTTCCCGTTTGGTTGACCGCGTGTAACCGTACGGCTCCCTTCGGCTTTTTCCTGGTGTTTGCAGTACTCCAGGGCATGGATCCTGGTTTGGAAGAGTCCGCCCGGGTGGAGGGAGCAACACCTTGGCAAATCCTCGTGAAGGTACTCGCCCCCATCCTCCGCTTACCGTTACTCATCCTTTTCCTCAACAGTTTCTTGAACGGGTGGTCTTCCTTCCTCTCCCCACTGGTTTTCTTGCACAGTCCTCGCTTGTTCCCGGTTTCTCTGCGCTTGTACGACTACGCGGGAAATTCCACCTTAGCCTATCCCCAGTGGGGGGCATTCTGTGCCGGCGCACTGGTTTCGGCAGCCGTGGCCTGTACCCTCGCTTTTCCCCTCCAAAAGTGGGTTTTCCGCACCCAACCAAATCTTTGAAAATTCTGGTATAATTCCTCGCCCAAAAGGCGCGGCCCAAATGTGATATGATGAAGTAGCGATTGCATCCATGACGTACGGGGGTCTACCATGGAAAGAACCTTGATCCTTCTCACGGCATTCGTGGGTTTCTACGGCTTGATCATCTCCAGGAACTTGATCAAGAAATTGCTCTTCCTGGGGATCTTTAACGGTGCGGTGATCGGCTTTTTTATCCAAGTCCGCTCGTTCTTGAAGATCCCTCCGCTGTACATGGAGCCAGGGCAGATCCTTCACATCGGTGAAATTGCTGACCCTCTCCCCCATGCGCTTGTGATCACCGCCGTGGTCATTGGATTTGCCACACAATCCTTGTCACTCGTTTTCGTGATGATCATTTCCCAGCGCTTCCACACCCTGGACGAGGGCAAAATCGAAATCCTCGTCGAGCAGGAGAGGCAAGATGACCTGGGGAGATAATCCCGTTTCCCTCCTGCCTTCGTTGCTGTCCTTTTTCGCCGTTTTCTCCTTCGTGTTCCCCTTCCTGGTGCCCCTTTTTCCCCGGAAATTCTTCTGGGTTTTACTGGCACACTTGCTCTACAGTAGCGCTTTCCTGTTCTTCTTTTTCTTGCAGGAACCCGTCTACCAGCAAGGAATTTCGGTGGTTTTCGGGGGTTGGGGAAAGGGCCGGGGCGTGCAAATCCTGTTGAACGAACTCTCCTTGGATTTCATGATTCCCGCGGTGGCGCTATTCGCCGCTGGACTGGGGTTTTCCCGAAGCCTGAAGAAGGACTGGAAATTCGCCTTCCTGGTGGACCTTCTTTTCACGGACCTTTTGTTGCTTTTCCTGGCCAACGACCTTTTCAACGTGTACGTGACCATGGAATTGCTCGCCTTGCTTTCGTACCTTTTGATTGCGAGCGAAAAGAAGAATCGCCAAATTTGGGCAAGCCTGAAGTACATGATCATCGGAGCGGTGGGGTTCAATTTCTACTTGATCGGGGTGGCGGATGTGTACGCTGCCACGGGAACACTCAACCTCCAACTGCTACAAGCGGTGGATCCCGCGATCCTGGAAAAACTGGTGTTCCCCTTCACGATGATCATCCTGTCCTTCCTGATCAAATCCGGGGCCTTTTTCTTCAGCATGTGGCTACCATCTTCCCACTCCGAGGCTTCCGGAATGGTCTCGGCGTTGCTTTCGGGCATCATCGTGAAGGGGGGCATTTTCTTCCTCTTTCGCTTATGGCCCTTTTTCCAAACACCCGTTCTTCAGGGTTTCTTGACGGCCGTAGGGGTCGCAAGTGCGGGTTTTGGCGTTTTTTTCGCACTCTTGCAAAAGGACATCAAACTCATCTTGGCCTTCCACACGATGTCCCAGGTTGGGTTCATTCTGCTCGGAGGGCCAACCGACGGCGCGTTGTATGCCATGAGTCACGCCCTCTTCAAGTCTTTGCTTTTCTTGACGGCAAGCCGCGCTGCGGTCACTTTCCAGGCAAGGCACTTGTCGCGGATCAGCGCCTCGGAGAAAACCCTTTCCCCCTCGGTGACGCTCCCCTTTTTGATCGCGTTCCTTTCGATCTCCGGGTTGTTCTTTTGTTCCGGGGGACTGTACAAGTTCAACATCCTTCATCACCAACCAACGTGGATCTTCTGGTACCTGGAACTGATATCGGTGGGTACGGTGGTCTCCATTGGCAAAATCGCAATGGTGTTCATGAAGAAGACAAGATGGCAAAAACCCTGGTTTCCCGGTTGGAGTTTCGGGTTTCTCACCTTTACCCTCGTCTCGCATGGAATCCTTCTCTTGAGTACCCAGTCTCCGGGGTTTGCCTTTGCGCTGAGCAGCGTGGAAGTGTTTTTCGTGGGGCTGGGGCTCTGGTTTCTCGTGCAGCGTTTCCTGGGGTCATGGTTCCCCTACAGGTTGTTTCGCATTCCCCTGGTATTGAACGGGTACTTGGTGGTGCTGTCGGGAATCGTCGGCCTTTTTTTCTGGCGTTCCGGCTTGTAACGTTTTTCCAACTTCAAATCGATTCTGGCTTGCGTAAGGAGGGAAATGCATGCTAAATGGTACCGCACCCTTTTCGAGCAACGTACCCCAAATCCTTCTGCTCTTCGCGGTCTTGGGTTTCGTCTTTCCCTTCTTGGTGCCCTTTTCCCGCAAAAAACCCCACTTGGTGCTCTGGTGCCATCTCTTTTTCACCCTGCCCTTCCTGCTGTTCTTTTTCTTCCAGACCCGTGCTTTCCCCGAGGGAATCCGGGTTGTACCGGGTGGCTGGGGCGCCGACAGGGGTGTGCAACTTTTGCTCAACGAGCTCTCGCTCCTTTTCATGCTTTCTGCCACGGCAATCTTTACCGCCGTGCTATCCTATTCCCCAAGGTTGCGCAAGGACTGGAAGTTCGCCTTTTTGTTGGACCTCCTGTTCACGGACCTGTTGTTGCTCTTTTTGGCCAACGACTTGTTCAACATCTACGTCACAATGGAGCTGCTCTCGCTGCTTTCCTACTTGCTCATCGCGGGAGAGACCAAGAACAGGCAGATTTGGGCAAGCCTGAAGTACATGATCATCGGGGCGGTGGGTTTCAACCTGTACCTGTTCGGGATCGCCGAGATCTACGCCGCCACGGGAACACTCAACCTCGACCTGCTTCGTTCGCTGGCCCCCCATCACCTTGAGGAACTGACCCTTCCCCTGGTATTCCTGATCTGCTCTTTTTTGATCAAATCGGGAGCCTTCTTTTTCAGCATGTGGCTTCCCATTGCCCATTCGGAAGCGCCGGGGGTGGTTTCCGCGTTTCTCTCGGGGATCATCGTGAAAAGCGGGATCTTCTTCCTGTTTCGGATGTGGGATTTCTTCCAAACCCCGCTACTGGAGTTTTTCCTCACGGGGGTGGGGATCGCCAGCGCGGGGGTCGGGGTGTTCTTGGCACTCCTTCAGAAAGACATGAAACTCATCCTCGCGTTTTCCACGATGTCCCAGGTGGGGTTTATCCTTTTGGGGGGGCCAAGGGAGGGAGCGTACTATGCCATGGCCCATGCCTTTTTCAAGTCCCTGCTGTTCTTATCGGTGGATTCCGCCTCCAAATCGTTCCAAAGTAGGAACTTGCAGCGCATCCGGCAGTCCTCGCTACGTGTTCCCGCCTCCGTTACCATTCCCTTCCTGGTTGGCTTTTTCGCGCTTTCCGGGTTGTTTTTCTGCTCGGGCGGGTTGTACAAGTACCAGATCCTTCACCACCAACCTCCCTGGGTTTTCTGGTACCTGGAGATCCTTTCCGTGGGGACGGTGCTGTACCTGGGAAAAATGGCCATGGTGCTTCTGGAAAAGACAAGTTGGAAAGGAAAATGGTTGCCTCCTTTCCCCTTGGCGATCCTTGCCTTCCCCGTACTCATCCACGGCACCTTGCTTTTCACGCAAAGTGCCATCGCTTTGACGTTCTCGCTGTCCTCGATGCTGGTATTTGGCATTGGACTTGCGGTTTCTTTTTGGATGCGCGGCTTGTGGTGGAACTGGTTTCCGTATCGCTGGTTTCGTGTCCCCGTTGTTTTGAATGGATACCTGGTCATACTGGCCACCTTGGTGGGTGGTTCTGCTTTCTACCTATTTCAGTAAAGAGGTGAACGAAATTGGAAATTACCGAGAAGCTCAAAAGGTTTGCGGAAGTGTACGAGACGCCGTTCCTTGTCCTGGACATGGAACAAATTGAAAGGAATTACCGGAGGTTGCAGCAAGCGGTTCCACGGAGTGTGATCTACTACGCGGTGAAAGCCAACTCGCACGCGGCGATCCTCAAAACGCTGGATCGACTGGGTAGCTGTTTTGACGTGGCTTCCCGGGGCGAAATCGAGAAATTACTCTCCCTGGGAATCTCCCCGGAACGCATGAGCTTTGGAAACACCATCAAGAAAGAGCCAGATATCGCCTTTGCGTACGAAATGGGCATTCCCTACTACGCGGTGGATTGCGAAATGGAAGTGGAAAAGATCGCACGCAACGCACCGGGAGCAAAGGTGTATGGGCGTATCCAAATGAGCTCGGTAGACTCGGATTGGCCCCTGTCGAAGAAATTCGGAACCGACATCGATCACGTGCAAAGCATCCTGGTGCTCGCCAAGCAGCTCGGGCTGGAGCCTTACGGAGTCACTTTCCACGTGGGGTCACAGACCTATAACAAGTACCGTTGGAAAGAAGCCATCGTGGAAGTCTCGGAGATTTTCTATTCGCTGAAGGAGAACCACGGAATCGAACTCAAGCTGGTCAACCTCGGCGGAGGGATCCCCATTGCGCACGTGCGCCCCATTCCTTCGGTGGAAGAAATTGGTACCATCGTTTCGGAAGCCATCGACAACCTGCTTGGGGACGTGGAAGGGCTACAGGTGTTCATTGAACCGGGACGTTCCATGGCAGGGGATGCGGGAACCTTGGTAAGCCGGGTGCTTCTACGTTCCCGAAAGCAAACCGAGGAATGGCTGTACATCGATGCGGGTGTTTTCCACGGTTTGATGGAGACCATTGAGAACTTCCGCTACGAAATCATCGTGCCAGGACGGGAATACGAAGAAACCAAGATCTTCACCCTCGCCGGGCCCACGTGCGATAGCGTGGACATGGTGTACGAGGAAGTGGAACTCCCGCAAGGCACCACCTACCAGGATGTCCTGTATTTCAAGAACACGGGCGCGTACACCGCCGAGTACGGAACCCATTTCAACGGCATCCACCCGCCCAAGGTATACTTGCTCGACGATATCCCGGAAGAATAGCCATAAAAAAAGCCCCCTTTCGGGGGCTTTTTTTTACACGGACACGCGATCTTTCCCTACGATCAGCTTCTGGAGTTCTGGCACTTGGCCGTACTCTTTCTGGGCCAGTTCCGCCAGGCTCTCCAATACTCCGGCAAATTCCGGATCATGCTTGCGAAGCTCCGTGATGCGTTCCATGAAACGGTCGGGGCGTTCTCGCACCAAGATGCGATCCATGCTTTCGCCGTAGGATTCTCCACGCTTTTCCATGTCCTCGATCGCCTTTTTCCAATCCTTTTCCCAGATGGGGTCGAGGTATTCGGCCCCACTGCGCGCGTACGCGTCCAATTCCGGGGCAAGGCGTTCCAGGATCACTTCCGCACCCTCGTGCGTGGGCTTGGCGTTGTTCCGCTCCACCACGTTGCGCAATACTTCAGGGTTATCGATGATCATGCAGGGACGCAAAAGGTTGTCGGTGTGCGGTTGGTGCATACGGATGTCGGCAAAAAAGGACGATTTGAGGCATTCGAGCAAGGGTTTTTCGTGGATGTTATCCACCGCGAAATGCGCGAAGATGCAGGGTTCCACATCCCCCTTGTGGTTGATATGCAAGTACCGCCTTCCACCGGCAATACACCCGTGCACGAATGGGGCGTCTGCCCAGAAATCCATGATGTAGAACGGTTGCTCGTTGCGGAAATGCTGGATAAAGTCACCGTACTTGTAGCGTTGTTCCGGCGTGGGCATCAACTCGGTGGAGGCATCTTTGCCGACGGGCATGAACAAGAAGTTCCAGGCGTAGATGACTCCCCTGTCTCTCCAGGAAAGGTAGAAATCAGGGTTGGTCATGATCTCGAAGTTATGGCGCGTTAACACCAGGGAGGTACCAAACAGAAGGTTGCGTTCCTTCATGCGTTGCATGCCGGCCAAAACCTTCTCGTAAACCCCGGGGCCCCGCATGTACTCGGTTTCCTTTTCGTCCCCGTTCACGCTGAACGCCACCACCACGTTCTTGAGTTGCTTCAGGCGATCTGCGACCTCCTCGGTGATCAGCGTACCGTTGGTAAATACCTGGAAAAGGCAATCGCTGTTCTCCTCGAACACATCAGCCAGTTCCCAGAAACGAACGAAAGGTTCTCCACCCAGGATGGTGAAGAAGTAAGTGCCCATGTCCTTTGCCTGGCGAATGATATCCTGGAACGTTTCGATGGGCATGTCGTCGTTTTGCGTGTATTCCCCCGCGTAGCAACCTCGGCAGCGCAGGTTACAGCGCATCGTGGGACTGATGAGCACGGTATAGGGTGCCACGATTCCATGCTTTTCCATGAGATCCTCGTTGGTCTGCATCCAGCCCATGCTTACGTTCACGAACATGTTGCGCATGAACCGCTTCACCTGCTCTTCGTCGCGGGACAGCAATTCGATGAACCACGCCTTGCTGCCCGGATTGGCGTTGATCCAACCCAAGAATTTGGAAAACTTGGCCCCCGCAGCCGGGAATAACTTCTCGATCTTTGCCAGTGTGCTGACAAGCTTCTCGAAGTTCTTTTCCGGATCCTTGTGCACGTATTTGACCGCTTGCTCCAGGAGCATGCCAATAACTTTCCCGCTGGCTTTCTCCTGTACCGGTTTTTTCACAATACCCATGGTCATTCCTCCTCGTGTGATCTTACGTTCTTCCACCCTAATTTTACCACTTAGTCAAAAAAAGTCAACCCGCCTTTTTGACCAAACGGTAAATTTTTGCTATCGTTCCAGCAGGCACACGAAAAAAAAGACCCACCCGATTCGTTCGGATAGGTCAGCAAGAAAAAAAGGGTCGTGGCTTCACACTTGAATATGATTCAACTCGGCGATCTCTTCTAACAACTTTCGTTCTTTTCGCGAAATTTTCTTGGGTATGGAAACCTTGAGCTTGAGGTAATGATCACCACGTGCTCCATTGCGCATATCCGGCAAACCCTTTCCGCGAAGGCGTATGGTTTCCTCTGGTTGGCTGCCCGCGTTGATGCGGAGCGAATGGGGCCCTTCGATCGTTTCCACATCCATCACCGCTCCCAAAAGGGCTTGGAGGTAATTCACCTCCACTTCGGAGAACAGGTCCCTCCCACTCCTTTTGAGGTGGGGATGGGGGTTTACGCGAATGGAAACGTACAAATCTCCCGCCTTTCCCCCGCCGATTCCTGCGTTGCCGGCATCCGGGACGCGCAACCGCAAGCCATCTTCTGCACCGGGTGGGATTTTGACCCGCAGTTTTTTCTGTTCCCGTACCCGACCCGAACCAGAACAACTATCGCAACGTTCCTCGATGATGGTGCCGGTACCATTACAGTGCGGGCAGGCGCGCGTGGTCGAGATGTTTCCCAGCAAGGTGCGAGACTCCTGCACCACCACCCCTCTTCCCCCGCACTGGGGACAGGTACGGAAACTGGTACCGTTCTTGGCACCGGTTCCTTTGCAGGCGGAGCATTCCACGGAATGCTCGTACTGGATTTCTTTTTCGATACCCGTCAGCACATCTTTCAAATCGATGATGATATGGTACTGCAGGTCCTCTCCCACCTGCACGCGCTTGCCGGCGGGGCCACGTCGGCTTCCACCCCCCCCGGAGGAACCGAAAAACATGTCAAAGATATCCTCGAAGCCCCCAAATCCCCCAAAAAAATCGCCGAAGGGAGACCCCTGGCCCTGTGGGCCCGTGGTGCTTCGCGTGCGTGGCGGAATCTGGTCGCCCACGAAACCGTACTGATCGTACATCGCCCTCTTTTGGGGATCACTCAGTACCTCGTAGGCCTCCGAAATTTCCTTGAACTTTTTCTCCGCTTCCTGGCGATTGTCCTTGTGTAAATCGGGATGCCACTTCTTGGCCATCCTTCGATAGGCTTTCTTGATGTCGTCCTTGGTCGCATCTTTGTTCACACCAAGCAAGTCGTAGTAATCTTTTCGTGCCATCGTTTCACCTCAAATCTTCCGCTTGGTCGTTTCCCGCACCATTTGTGGAAGGATGGACCGCTACGGTCACGCGGGATGGCTTGAGCACTTTTTTCTGGAAACGGTACCCTGCTTCCACGACCTCGACGATGGCGTTCTCCGGAAGAGAAACATCCTGCACCTTGTCCACCACTTCATGTGCAAAGGGATCAAACAGCTCTCCCACACGCGTGGGAATTTCTTCCAACCCTTCGTTCTCCAGGGTGGCTTTCAGGGACTGGAAAATCATTTCCACCCCCTTGGTCATCATTTGCATCTCCTTCGAGGGGTTTTCTACGCGCATGAACTTCAGGGCCCGCTCGAAATTCGAGATCACCGGGATCAAGCTTCCCATGATCCCCTCGTTGGCCAAACGAACCATCCGATCGCGTTCTTTATGTGAGAGTTGCTTGTATTCTTCGAAATCAATTTTCAGACGCCGCGCGTACTGCTCGATCTCTTTGAGACGCTGCACCTCGGAGATCAAACCCCCGATTTCGTTTTCCAACTGCTCAATTTTTTGGGCTGCGGTTTGCAAAAGAACACCTCCTTACTGCGAAAAATGGGAAATGCGTGTCATGTATTCCGTCAAACGATTGGAAACATACTCCAGGTTTTTCAGGTTGCCGAAGTAATCGGTCATCTTGGAAGTGAACACCGCGATACGGCCTATGGGAATATCTCCGGCGAAGTACCCGTGGAAAAAGATGGAGAAATCCAAAAGCTCGTCCCTGCGCAACTCTCGGCCGATATTCACGGTTCGCGAACCCTCCAGCTGCAAGTCATCCATCAGGGTCGTCAAAACCGATTCGTTCTCCAAAATGGGCAAACACCTTTTGAGACTGTCCAGCGGGATGGAATCGTCGCGTACGAGGTTCTCAAACCCAAATTTCAAGAAACGCTTCTTCATGCTTTGATGTACCACCTTTTCCAAGAAAACGATCAGTTGATCGTACCCGGAATTGTACCAGGATTGCTTCGGAAGCTGGATTTTCTCGTACATCTTCCGTACCTCCTCCAGCGGAAGGCCTTGCAGTTTCTCGGAAAGGAACTCCTCCATCTCCCGGGCGGGGAAATCCTGGTCCATGAAGAAAACGAAGTTCTCCGCCAACCCCATGTTGGTAATGATCACCACCGACCAATAATTCAACAAGATGGGGGTTATGGAAATTTTCCGGATTTCCAGCTTATCGAAGAAGGGGCGCTCCACAACGGCTAAGCCACGCACCAAGTGCGACAGGAACACGGAGAAATTCTTCAACAACTCTTCCATGCTCCCAAAATGCAGGCGTGGCAGCAACTCCAAGTCCGCGGGTGCAGATCCTGGGGACGAACCCATCTCCTTGAGGCATTCCACGTAGAAACGCAGCCCGGTATCCGAAGGGATCCGTCCCGAACTGGTATGGGGTTGGAAAATGAACCCCTCTTCTTCCAAGAACTGGAGTTCGTTGCGCACGGTCGCGCTGGAACATTGCAAGTTCGTGATTCCAAGAATCCTCTTGGAACTCACCGGAACCTTGTGCTGCAAGAACTCGTGTACGACAGCATACAAGATCTTTTTCTGGCGATCCGTAAGGCTGGACATACGACACTTCCTCCTTTAGCACTCAACCTACAAGAGTGCTAATTCATCCAATGATACCACCTGCACGGGATTTTGTCAAGCGATCTGGTTGCTGTTTGTCCGTTTGGCGGCGGAGAAATTTAACCAACCGGTCAATAAAAAAGGAAAGGGATGTGGTAAAATGAAGGAGAACGCGAAGAGGAAGGGATGGGTGTCATGACGAGGAGAAACACCAAGCGGCAGATCATGGATGCGGCGAAAAGGATCTTTGCCGAGAAAGGTTATGACGCGTCGAGCTTGGATGATATTGCACGGGAAGCGCAGGTCAAGAAGGCCTTGATTTTCTACTACTTCCCTTCCAAGGAGACTCTTTTTCTCGAGGCCTGGAACGAAGGCATCGACGAGTTGGAACATCACCTTTTTTCGGAAATCGAGGGAGAATCCATTTACATCCGCAAGCTGAAAAAGCTGTTGAAAGCCTACGTGGATTTCGTCATGGGGCGCAAGGACATCATGAAGCTGATCGAAATGGACAAGATGAAAATCTTGAAATCTCCTTCTCGCGAAAAGGAAAACTGGTCGTCTCTGAAAAAGCGCTACGCTCTTTTCATCCAACACATCGAAGAACTGATCGATGAGGGAAAGCAAAAGAAAGTCCTCCCTCCCAGTATTTCCACGCATTCTACCGCCCGGTTGATCGCGGAAACGATGGGAATGGGGGTCACGGACGAAGAACTTTCACTGGACCAACTCGTGCAATTCATACTCATGGGTATGTCGCTCGGTGCGGAAGGGGTCACACCCACCTAATTCCCATGCGATTCTTGCTCAACGAGACCGTTTCCGGGCCTTCCGAAGCCCTTTTCATCGTGCAAGATTTCTTGGAGTGGTTCCGGCGTTCCGACCCCGCTTCCTTGACGGTTTTCTTCACCGGCCCAAACCGACTGGCCCCCTTACGGCAAGCCCTTAGCGTCCATTCCAAGGAAGACCTTCCACCGGTACATTTCGTGGAAAACCCCGTTCCGCTTCCGGAACTCTCCCGGTACTACAACTCCCCGGTGCTCGTCAACGAGATCGTTCCGTACCGCAGGGGGGACCTTTTCCGCCTCTTCCGTTTGACACATCCAGACTCTTTTACCCAATCCTTTGAAAACCAGGCCATGGCCTTGCAATACGATGTGCGCTACGACCAAACCCTTCGGGGGAAGGCGAAAGCCTATTCCCCCAGCCAACTATCCCCGGTGCAAGACGCCCTCTCTTTCTACCACCCCCACACGATCCTCGATTGCGGGTGTGGAGCAGGGGCCAACTATTTCTTCCTACAGGGCGCTCTGGAAAACGAAGGGTGCTTGTACCACGGAATCGACCGAAGCCGCATTTTGCTCATTAAGGCGATCGACCTTTTCCAAGGGGAATCGACAAGTTTCCACTTGGGCGACGTATGTGCCCTTCCCTTTGGAAACAACAGCATGGACCTTGTGTTTTGCGAGAGCCTGTTGCCCTTCGTGTCCAACCCGCTGCAAGCCCTTCGCGAAATGGAACGGGTTTCCAAAAACGGCTTTTTCGCCGCGTTGTACTGCAGCGAATCCAAGAAAAGCCCCTTCCCTTTCGATGCTTCGAACCGTTGCCTGCGATTGGATACCGGGTCTACCTGGAAGTACTTTCCCCAAACCACTCCCAACGTGTTTTCCCTTCCCCTGCTTTCGGACATCCAACATTGGGCCCAATCCTGTGCCACCGTCTCCACGCGCATCAACAACAAGGACCCCTTTTTCCTTCCACTGGGAGTACCCACACAGAACGTTTTTTTCTACCCCAAAAGCTGGTTTGAAGCCAGGCGGGAAACCTTCTCGCGTTGGAACAATCGCCCACTGATGTAAACCCCTCCCGCAAAAAAACGTCTATTCTCGTAAGCCCAAAAAGGAGGAGAAAACATGAAAAAAACGCATTTGTGGGTGTTACTCTTGTCGATGCTGAGCTTTCTGCTCTTCGCACAAACCATTTCCACCGAAGGATACTTGGTGGATAACCGCTACGACGAAGCATTCGAAGCAGCCCAGTTGCTGGAAAAAGGGGTGTTAGTGCTTTTCTCCCTTCCCACGTGCCAAGATTGCCAGAACCTCAAGAACTACACGCTGCAATCTCCCCAAGTCGTGGAAGCACTGCGCAGAAGCTTCGTGGTCGTGGAAGTGAACATGGATTCCACAAAAAGTGGTTACTTCCCCATCCCCCAGAAAAAGCCCCTGTTGGCAAAATCCTGGACGTACGAACAACTGTTTTCCCAGTACGGCATCCGCCGAACCCCTACGGTTGCATTCTATAACCCGCAGCTGGACTACTTGGGAACACTCAGTGGCTTTTTCAACCCGGAACAGTTCTTGAAATCCTTTCCCAGCAACCTTTCCCCCGTTCCCCGGAAAACTTCGGTGGATGTACGACTTCTTTCCACGGAACAGGCCACCCTTTTGGCGAACACGCTTCCAGACTTGTACCTTTCGGATTTGAACGAGCTGAAAAGCGCGGTGCAGTCGGGGAAAGATTTCGACCCCGATACTCCTCTTCTCATCTGGGGGGCTTCCCTTGTGGAGGTTTCCGAGCAGTTGAAAAAGCTTCCCGTTGTCCTACAGAATGCCTTTGTCACGAAGGAAAAACCCGTGGTGGAACAGAAAAGCGGGGCATCAAAGGAACAGGCTTCCTTCACCACTTCCGGCTTCTTGGATATCAGCCCGAGCGAAGCACTGCAACTTTTCGAGGAACGCAAGAACGACGCAAATTTCGTGGTACTCGATGTCCGAACCGCATCCGAATTTGCCGGGGGTCATATTCCCGGCGCCGTGAACATCGACTTCTATTCCACCGATTTCGAGCAGCAACTTGCCCAACTGGACCCACGCAAGAGCTACTTGTTGTACTGCCGCTCAGGAGGAAGAAGTAGCTACGCCTTGCCCAAGATGGTTGCTCTTGGCTTCCAAAACGTCTTCCACTTCGTCAGCGGTTTCGCCTCTTGGACCGGCCCCGTCGCGAAATGAATTCGATCCGGTCGAGCGCCAGGTGAAGTGCGTACCCCAGAAAGGCGCACGTCCCCAGAAAGAAAACGTGCTGCAGGGCCAAGGGTTCTGCAGCACGTTTCTCAAATACGACCCATTGCACGCCCATGATCACAAGGCAGTACACCAGGGCCGCCCAGATCGTGTGCAAGGGTCCCCTATGACCGGGCATCAGCTTGGAAAAGAGGAAGGAACCAAACCATCCTGCCAAAACCCCCAGGCAAAAGAGGAAGAAAGGGTGGGAAAACACACCCAGTCCAGCCGCCCAACTGGACCAAACCGGAACCAGTGCCAGGAAAAAAAACCAAGTCCCCCCCAACCAAACGATTACCCGGGAGACGCGATGGAAGATGGCGTGTTCCAGGTCAACGTCTGGAGCATCCGAGGAAAGAACGAACACCACGTAGCCAATCCCCCACCACTCGAAATCCAAGGGGGCATGTTTCGTGAGGGACCACGCCGCGAGAAATCCCCCCAAAGCGAGGGGATAGAGCAAAAGGCCGGAGGCAACGTGGGCCCTCGCGGAAGGCATTACAACACCTCCGGAAGCCCCAACTCCAGGAAGGTATTCACCTCCGGAAGTGCCAATTCTTCCAATTCGCGCAACAGTTGGGCGTAGGCATCACGGAAGAAGGGGTTCCTGTTCCCGCTTTTGATCTCGATCATGCACTCGAAAAGGCTTCCCAGTAGGTCTGCCCCCCGCACCAATTTTCCTTCGCGCCCGGAAAAGGGTTGCAGCATGAAGGGTTCCACCTCGCGCTGCAGTTCCTGCGGGAGTTTCTCCAGGATGGTCTGCTTCACCATCCGCTTTTCCACCCGTTCGATCGTCTGTTCGAAACCAGGAACACGCCGCTTGGTGGGGGAAATGATATCACCCGTGATGGATTCTGGAACGTCGTGGAAAAGCGCCTTGAGCAAAACATTTTCCAAGCGTAGCGCACTTACCCCCTGCTGGTGTGCAATGCCGTGAAGCAGAACGGAGACGAAAACCACGAAGAAGGTATGACCCGCCACCGAGGTTTGCACGTGGCGATTGTGCTGGTTCCATCGAATGGCATGGATCAACGATCGGAGCTGCACCAAGTATTCCCGAAGGGTGTCCGATCGGAGAAGTTTCCCGATGGACAGCAAATCGGAGATGGCAAACAGCTCTTTCTCCAGATCTTGGAAGGTCTCCTCGAAGTACATCCCAAAAACCCGGCGGTTGATATCACACTCGATGGTGGCGGAATACAGGTCCGCTACCTGGATGATGCGCCCCTCGGGGGAATCGTCCTTTGCGTTCTTCATGCACACGCGGAACGTATCCTGCCAGGCTTCCGGCGTTTTTTTCAGCACGTCCTCCACCGCACTCGAAAACGTCTCCTCCCAGAGATCGGGAGACTCTTCGCGAATGAAACGCTTGGTTTCCAGCGAAATATCCGAAAGGATACACTTGGGTAGGTCCTTCAAAACCATCCGGAGCAACAGCTTCTCCATGTCGATGGCCTGCTCCTCCAACCGGGCAAGCAAGAACGCCACGTGCATGGAAAAGCCGGTGTTGCTGGCCTCCGTATTCACTTCCACCAGGGGTTTGGTATTCCAGCGGCGGATCGTGAAAAGTTGGGTGGAAAGGTACACCAAATCGTACAACACGCTCTCATCCTTCTTCCTCAACAACGATGCCCCATTATACTGCACGAATAGCCCGTTTGCCAAGTGCAAGGACCAGGCCATTCGTAAGGCAGGGCAGCCTGCCCTTCCGGAGAAAACGGTGACAAACGGAAAAATGCTATAATCGA
>DAOPKN010000001.1:32436-102533 GCA_035391225.1 Thermotogota bacterium | reverse complement strand
GGGCAGCCTGCCCTTCCGGAGAAAACGGTGACAAACGGAAAAATGCTATAATCGAGGCGATTCTTGAGACAGGAGGAAACCAAATGAAAGAAGCCCACTTCATCGGTGAAACGGAAAAAATCTTCGTGATTACGGAACGGCCCCCCGAGGGAATCCACTTCCCCACGGTGCTGATGCTGCATGGTTTCACGGGGCAGCACATCGAATCGAGCTTCCTTTTTTCCCGTTTTTCGCGTTTCTGCAAGAACAATGGAATCGCTACGATCCGATTCGACTTCCGGGGAAGCGGGGATTCGGATGGAGAATTCTACGACATGACCGCTACCGCGGAGCTGCAAGACGCGCTCCAGGTTCTCGACTTTTCCGAAACCCTTCCCTGGGTGGACCAAGATCGCCTCTTCGTACTGGGACTTTCCATGGGGGGAACCATCAGCTTGCGATTGGTGGGAAGGAAACCCTCCCGCTTCTCCGGCTGCATTTTGTGGGCAGCGGCCTCGGAAAACCGCCAGGTGTTCAGGAGGGCCGAAGAGAAGCTCGAGGGCCCTCAACCGGATGCACAGGGCCGCATCGATATCGGTGGCATTCAGGTGGGTGCCGGTTTCCAACAAGACATGCAATCCTTCGATGCCCTGGAAGAAAGCGTCCCCTTCTCCGGACCCACGTTGCTGGTGCACGGAACCGCTGACACCGCCGTGGACGTGGGGGTTTCCGAACGCGCGCACCAGAAACTGCCAAACTCCCGGCTCGTTGTGATCGAGGGTGCCAACCATACCTTCCAGTCCGTGGAAAGTGCAAAGATCGTGTTCGAAGAATCGCTTTCATTCATCCGCAAGGTGCTCCAAGAGAAGGAGGAATGACCGCTTGCTGTCCAACGAATGGTTATGGGTCCTGTTCATGTTGCTGGACCTTTCGATGGCGCTCTTGGTCTTCCGACTGTTTGGCAAATCGGGGTTGTACACGCTCATCGTGGCGAACATCATCTTGTGCAACATCCAAGTAATCAAGATCGTGGAACTTTTTGGTTTTACGGCTACCCTGGGCAACATCTTGTACGGTTCCATCTTTTTTGCCACGGATTTGCTGGGAGAGGTGTACGGAAAAAAGGAAGCGCAGAAGGGGGTTTGGTTGGGTTTCTTCGCGCTTCTGATGATGACCCTGTTCATGCAGCTCTCGCTGCGCTTTTCCGCAGCTCCGGGGGATTTTGCCTCCGGGGCCCTGCAAACGATCTTCGGTTTCATGCCACGGGTCGCATTGGGAAGTTTCCTCGCCTACCTGGTTTCGCAATTCCACGACGTCTGGGCTTACCACTTCTGGAGAAACAAAACCGGGGGAAAGCACCTTTGGTTGCGCAACAACTTTTCGACGTTGGTTTCCCAGGCCATCGATTCGCTGGTTTTTTGTAGCGTCGCTTTTCTCGGCATGTTCGCTGCCGGTACCTGGGTGCAAATCCTTCTCACCACCTACGTGTTCAAGCTCATTGTAGCGCTCGTGGATACCCCGTTCATCTACTGGGGAAAACACATCAGCTCCAAGAAACCGGTGTTCGGCAGCGATGAAGTCGAAAGGCAACCCTCGTGAACCCCGAACGAAAGACCCTGTTCCGCGCGATCCTGCAAGCCCAGCACCTGGTCGTGCTCACGGGTGCCGGAGTTAGCACCGACAGTGGCATCCCCGACTTCAGGGGAGAAAACGGGCTGTACAGTCGCTGGGATCCCTACGAAGTATTCGACATCACGGCTTTCCGCCGGGATCCCTCCACTTTCTTCCAGTTTTCCCGCCAAGAGCTGTTTTCCATGACAGACAGGGAACCCAACAACACCCACCGGTTGCTTGCCCAGTTGGAGAAACGTGGTATTTTGAAAGCTCTTGCCACGCAGAACATCGACACACTGCATCACAAGGCGGGAAGCAAAAATGTGTTGGAACTCCATGGTTCGCTTCGCACCGGAAGCTGCTTGGTTTGCGGGCACCGGTTAACATTGGACGAAATGATCCGGCTGGTAGCCAACAACCCTGCCCCGGGTTGCCCACTCTGCGGGGGAATCTTCAAACCCGACATTGTCTTTTTCGGAGAAGGATTACCCCCTTCCACGTGGCAAAGCTCCCTGGAGCACTGCAAGCAATCGGACGTGTTCCTGGCCGTAGGGACAAGCCTATCGGTGCACCCAGCGGCATCGCTTCCCATTGTTGCCTGCCAAAACGGCGCAAAACTGATCATCGTTAACCGTGGAGAGACGTCCCTGGATACGCTCGCCTGGAAAAAATGGGATGGACCGCTGAAAGAATGGAGCGAAAGCTTCCTTGAATTCCTTGAAGAACGTAACGAATGCAAAGAAAAAAAGGAGGCACAGCCTCCTCTTCTTGGTGGAGTCGATGGGATTTGAACCCACGGCCTCTACCATGCCATGGTAGCGCTCTTCCAATTGAGCTACGACCCCATGAATGCCCCTCTCGAAGCAGCCATATTATACACAAATCGCTGCTCGATTGCAAGGGGCGATTCCGAAACTTTTGGTGAAAGCGAAATTACTTGTGGTAGCGCACCACGGGGTTGCGCGTGGCTCCCACTTCGTCCAGGCGACGCACCGGGGTGCTAACCGGGGCATCGTGAATGGATTGCGGGTTTTGCTTGGCCGTTTGCAGGATTTTCTCGATCTCCGCGACGAATGCATCGAGCGTATCCTTGCTTTCGGTCTCCGTGGGTTCGATCATCAGGGCTTCGTGCACGATAAGGGGGAAATAGATGGTGGGGGGATGCACCCCGAAATCCAGCAACGCCTTGGCCAGGTCCAGCGTCCGCAACCCCTCCTTCTTGAGCACCGAACCATCCGCCACGAATTCGTGCATGCAGCTGCCACCGAACGGCACTTGCAACAACCCCGAGAGCTTCACTCTCAGGTAGTTCGCGTTCAACACAGCCATCTCGCTGGCATGCTGCAAGCCTTCCCTTCCCATGGAGAGGATGTAGGCCATGGCCCGGATGAGCACGTTGAAATTCCCGTAGAAAGTACGCACCTTCCCGATGGAATCGGGGTAGTCCTCTTTCAACACCACTTTTCCGGAAGAAGGGTCTTCTTCCACGACGGGAACGGGGAGGAAGGGTTTGAGAAAGGCTTTGATGCCAACCGGGCCGCTACCTGGCCCTCCCATGCCGTGGGGTGTGGAAAAGGTCTTGTGCAAGTTAAAATGCATCACGTCGAATCCCATGTCGCCGGGGCGGATCTTGCCCATGATGGCGTTCATGTTGGCTCCGTCGTAGTACAACAAGGCTCCGGAGGCATGTGCCAGCTGGGCGATTTGGAGAATATCGGTTTCGAAAAGCCCCAGCGTATTGGGATTTGTCAGCATGATGGCCGCGACTTCCTCGGAAAGAACCTTCTTCAGTGCTTCGGTATCCACACGTCCTCGTTCGCTGGAGGGGATTTCCACCACCTCGTAGCCACACATCACCGCGGTAGCAGGGTTTGTGCCGTGCGCGGAATCCGGAACGATCACCTTCTTGCGACCGGTATCCCCGTTCTTTTCGTGGTACGCACGGATAATCCGCATCCCCGCGTACTCTCCGTGCGCCCCGGCAGCTGGCTGCAGCGTGACAAGGTCCATGCCCGAGATTTGGGCCAAGGAGCGTTGCAGCGCAAACATCATGTCCAGCGCACCCTGCATGGTCTGGGGGTGCTGGTAGGGATGCAGCTCGGAGAACTTCTCCATTTCCGCGACTTTCTCGTTGATGCGCGGGTTATACTTCATGGTGCAGGAACCCAGCGGGTAGAAACCCGTATCCACCGAGTGGTTGAGGCGCGAAAGGTTGGTGTAATGGCGCACCACTTCCACCTCCGTAACCTCGGGGAGTTCCGGATCTTCGGCTCGGATCCACTCTACCGGGAAGAATTCCTCCAGGGGCAGCACAGGGATCTCTTCCTGCTCGAAGAAAAACCCCTTTCTGCCCTCCACACTCTTTTCGAAGATCAAGCGGTCATCTTTCCTCATACCATCGCCTCCATTCGCGAAGCAAGGAAATGAATGTCATCCATTGGGTTGGTTTCCGTCACCGCAAGCATGCCCAGGTTGTGGAAGAAGGGGTCGGCGTAGAACCGGCGCAACACCAGCGGCCCGAGGTAGTTCTGCGAAAGAAGGTCGCTTTCGATGTCCACGGGGTCCACCTGGCTTTCGAAAACAAACTCGTTGAAAAAAGGACCGGAAAACTTGCGTTCGAAACGCTCCATCCGGTCGAGGCGATTGGCAAGGTAATGGGCTTTCTGGGTACTGCGGAAGGCCATTTCACGGATTCCCGCCTTGCCCATGAGAGCAAGAAAGATGGTAGCCACGAGCGCGTTGTGCGCGTGGTTGGAGCAGATGTTGGAAGTTGCCTTGGAGCGGCGAATGTGTTGTTCCCGGGTTTGCAGAACCATCACGTACCCCCGGTTACCATCGACATCGCTGGTCTGCCCGATCACCCTTCCGGGCATCTGGCGTATGTACTTGCTGCGGGTGGCAAACAGCCCCAGGCTCATTCCTCCCAAGTAAGGGGGTGCACCCAAAGGCTGGCCTTCCCCGGTAACGATATCCGCACCCATTTTGCCCGGGGCTTCGAGGATGCCCAGGGCGATGGGATTGACGTGCACCGCGAGAATGGCGTCGCCGATGGCCTGGCGAACGGAACGGATATCCTCCACGATGCCAAAGAAATTGGGGTAACCGACCAAGAACCCCGCCGTGCGATCGTCCAACCTCTTTTTCAATGCCTTGATGTCTACCATACCGGTATGCACGTCAAAGGGGACTTCTTCGATCTCGATCCCCTGGGGAATGGCGTACGTGCGGATAACCTGGATGTACTCCGGATGCAAGGCGCTCGAAACCAGGAAACGGTACTTGCGGGAGACCCTGCAAGCCATTAACATGGCTTCCGCTGCAGCCGTCCCGCCATCGTACATGGAAGCGTTCGCCACTTCCATCCCGGTCAACTCCGAAACCATTGTTTGGAACTCGAAGAAAAGCTGTAATGACCCTTGGCTCACCTCGGGCTGGTAGGGAGTGTAGGCCGTCAAAAACTCCCCGCGCTGCGCGAGTGGGGAAATCGCACAGGGTATGGTGTGGCGGTAAATCCCCCCGCCCAGGAAAAAGCCGTACTCCGAAGGGTTGATGTTGCGATTGCCCCAGTCCTTCATCTGCACAAGAACTTGCTGTTCCGAAAGCCCCCGGGGCAGCTGGAGCTCTGCCACCCGGTGTTCCGATGGCAAATCCGAAAAAAGAGCTTCGATATTCTCCACGCCGATTTCGTGCAACATGCTCTTTACTTCCGCCGGCGTGTGTGGAATATACCGCGTTCCCATAGCACATCCTCCTACATTTCCAGAATCGATTCCACTGGGATTATATCATTTCTCCCGTGGGAACGTTTGCTTCCAGAGCCGTATCCAGTTGGCTCCTGCTACTTTCTCCATTCGCGAAGGCGACCATTTTCTCCGGGCAAGCTCCTCCCATAACTCCCCCACCGCGCCGTGGGAAGGGAGAACGTTGAAAAATTCCGGGAGTTGATCGTGCAAATCCCTCTGGGTGTCTCCAGAAGGTTGCAAGTGTGTGCAAATGTCGAATCCAAAACCCACGTGGTCCTCTCCCGCCCGATTCACGAGGTATTCCAGGTGTTCTGCAAGTTCTTGCACCGATGCGCCGGAGGGATCGGAGTGTAAGAAAAGGCTCGCGGAGTTCACCCCAATCAACCCTCCCCCCTGGGCTATCTTGAAGATCTGTTCATCGGTGAGGTTCCGGGGGGAATCCACGAGTGCCCGGGCATTCGAGTGCGAAGCCACCACGGGTGCGCGGCTGGTGCGCAGAACATCCTCCATACCCGCGTCGTTCAAGTGGCTGATATCCAGGACCATCCCCAGGCGCTGGCACTCCTCCACCAACCAGAACCCAAATGGGGTTAATCCCGCGGGACTCTGGGGTTCGCTGCTCCGGAAGGTGCATCCGTCACCGGCATCGTTGCGCCTGCTCCAGGTTATCCCCACCATCCGCACTCCCAGCTGGTGGAAAACGCGGAGAAGCGAGCGGTCTCCCATCAAGGCTTCTACCCCCTCGAAGGCGAGCACAAAACCGACCTTTCCCTGCTGCATGCAGCTGTCGAAGTCCGACGCTTTCGTACAAACCATCATTTCCCCGGGGCTTTCGTCGATCTCTTCGTATAGTCCCCCAATCATGGCCAGTGTCTTGCGAAGGGCCATTTCGGGTAAAAACTCGTTCTCCAGGAACAGCGAAGACCCCACGAATCCAAATCCCCCTGCGCGGATTTGCTCCAGGAAGACGCGTTGCATCACTCTTTGTTCTCCCTTTTCCCTTCTGGGCGCAACATCCATCAAGAAATCATAGTGCCCATCCACGATGGGCCCGTTGGGTTTCCAGGTTTCCATCCTTTCCCTCCTGCACGGTATGGTTTTACTTTTCCGATCGTTTGCTATATAATGCTCACGAAAGACCCCAACCCGCCACGATGGTTGGTGGAGTCTTGCAGCAAGTATACACCACGCATCGCCCAAAAAACCTATTCGTTGAAGAATGGAACAAGGAGGACACCATGAAGTGGAACCTGGAGTTTTTTTACACTTCCCCGGAAGACCCCAAACTCGCGCAAGACATGGAGGAAGCGCTGCGCCTCGCCAGGCAGTTGGAAGAAACCTATGCTCCGCTGTTGACCAACCCTGACCTTTCGCCACAGACGGTGGAAGAACTCTTCCAGCGACAGGAGGCGGTTTTCCAAGCAGGTGGAAACGCCGGGCAGTACGTCGGTCTTCTGTTTTCGCAGAACACGAAGAATCCGGTGGCCCAAAAAAAGATGGGATGGCTGCAGAGCATGGAGGGAGAAATCAAGCAACACCTCGCGTTTATCGAACCCTCGCTGGGTGCTCAGAGCCAGCAAAAGTTGCAACAGCTTCGAGAAGCCATTCCCGCGTACGCACACGTTCTGGAAAAGATCATCGAGGAAAAGTGCCACCGCTTCTCGGTGGAAACCGAACAAGTGTTGGCGGCCAAGGAAGTTTCGGGTCGGGAACCCCTTTACGACTTGTACGAAAAAGTGGTTTCCGCCTACGAGTATACGCTCGAAGTGGAAGGAGAAACCAAGATCCTTACCGGTGACCAGGTGCGCAACTTGCGGTACCATCCCGACCAGGCTACACGGAAAATGGCCATGGAATCGTACTTCAAACCCTACCGCGCTGACGCTACCATCATCGAAGGGCTGTACAACGTGATCGAGAAAGACTTTGACACCGAAGCCCGGTTACGGAAGTACCCACGCCCCATCTCCATGCAGAACATGGACAACGAAGTATCCGACAACGTGGTCCAAAACCTCATCGAGGTTACCTCTGCCAACACCCACCTGGTTTCCAAGTACTACGTGTGGAAAGGCAAGAAGATGGGCATCGAAATCTCGCTTGCCGATGTGTACGCGCCACTGAAGCCCGTGAAAACCGAGTTCTCCTTCGAGCAAGCGCGGAAAATCGTGGTGGAGAGCTATACGCATTTCGACGAACAAGCGGGCAAAATCGTGGAGTCCTTTTTCGAAGAGAGACGCATCGACTCCGACATCGCGAGTGGAAAACGGGGAGGCGCCTTCTGCTCGTACTATACCCCCAACTACAAGCCCTTCGTGCTGGTCAACTACAGCCAATCCGCGCGTGACGTGATGACGCTGGCCCACGAGCTCGGCCACGGTCTGCACGGCACGCTTTCTTCCCAGCAAACGTTCCTGAACTACCATACACCGCTTACCATGGCCGAAGTCGCCTCCGTTTTCGGCGAATTCCTGGTGTTTGATCAACTCAAGAAAGGGTTACAAGGCGAAGACCGCGAAATGCTCGTGGCCTCCATGCTGGAAGACACCTTTGCCACAACATTCCGCCAGAACATGTTTGCCCGGTTCGAGGTTTCCTCCCACGACGCCATCTCCAAGGAAGGTTTTTGTTCTTACGACGACCTGTGCACCCTCTACGAGACCGAATTGAAAGGTATGTTCCCCTCCGGGGTCATCCTTCCGGAACATTTCCGCAACGAGTGGGCATCGGTTCCCCACTTCTTCGGTGTACCTTTCTACGTGTACGCCTACAACTTCGCCAACCTTCTGGTGATTTCGCTGTACGAGAAATACCTCGAGGAGGGCGCATCGTTCAAGCCCCTCTACCTGGAACTGCTACAAAGCGGTGGGAAAGACAAACCCGAGCGGTTACTGGCGAAGCTGGGAATCGACTTGCAAGACCCGGGATTCTGGCAAAAAGGTTTCGACTTCATCGCCCGCATGCTCGACGAACTGGTGGGTTGACATCCAAAACCCTTTGTGGTATAGTATCCGTTGCTGGCCGAGGTGGCGGAACTGGCAGACGCAACGGACTTAAAATCCGTTGAAGCGTAAGCTTCGTGCGGGTTCAAGTCCCGCCCTCGGCACCAGGTAACGGAACCTTACTCGTTGCGGGGTGGAGCAGTCTGGTAGCTCGTCGGGCTCATAACCCGAAGGTCACAGGTTCAAATCCTGTCCCCGCTGCCATATTCCTTGGCGGTGTAGCTCAGTTGGCTAGAGCATACGGTTCATACCCGTAGAGTCGTCAGTTCGAATCTGACCGCCGCCACCAAGAAGGCACACGTGTTTGTGTGCTTTTTGTTTTTTACACTGCCAATCTTCCTTTTTTCAAAACAGTCTTGCACGTCAAAAGAAATCTCAAATACTTTCTGTTCATAAAATTCGTGCCGCTTCTCTTGATGGCCCGCCTTACCAAGAATTGTTGACCCCATTCTTTCCGAAGAAGAAGTTTTCTTTCCTGCTACTCGGGGAGTATGGTATACTACCTCATACATCCCGCGAGGAAAGAGGAGATGATAGGTATCCGGGTTTTGATCGTGGAAGATGACCCCATCTCTGCGCGTTTACTACTACTTTTGCTCAAAGACCGCCCTTTCTCCATCGAAATGGCCGAAAATGGAATGAGCGCTTCTGCCATGTTGGAAAAAGCCCATAGGGAAGGTATGCCGTTTGCGCTGATTTTCCTGGACATCATGATGCCGGTAAAAGATGGCCAGAAATTGCTCGCGGAAATCCGCAACCAGGAGGAACAGCAGAATATTCCGAAACAGGCGCGCCAAAAGATCATCATGACAACCGCGCTGGATGATTTTGAGAACGTGTACCAGTCCTTCCAGAACCAATGCGATGGGTACCTTGTGAAACCCATCTTGAAAAATAAGCTGGATGAATTGCTGGACCAAGTGCTCCATACCCCGGCAACAGAGCTCTCCCCCGAATCCTAACGGGAAGTGATTTTTTGCCCCTAATCATCGATTTTTCCGACGAGCTTGAGCGCATTCGCAAGTATGTGACCCAATCCATGGGTTCCTCTGAACAGCTGGGCCTTGAGGTGTATAACATCCTCTCTTCGTTCGAGGGGGATTTGTCGTTTTTGCTGGGAGAGATCCAGTCCTTTTTGTCCATGTTTTTCTCCGACAGCCGTGATGGGAGCGGCTTCGTGGAGAGACTATCGGAAATCCGGATGACCATCGAAAATTCCCTGAATGCCCTGCTCCAAGTGGTGCAACTTTCCGAAACCATTTTCCGGGAAATTTTCGGGAGCAGTCGGGGCAACTCCGTGATTGCCCAGATCATTCACGCAACGAAGGAAATCGACCTTATCCTGGAAGAGCTTTCCATGGCAGCCACGAATTCCTCGATCACCGCCTCCCAACTGGGTGAGGCAGGGGGAGCTTTTTCCATTCTTTCCCGCGAAATCCAAAGGGAATCTTCCCGGTTGAGCCAGCATTTTTCCCAGATTCATACCATCATCGAGCAAAATTTCCCCGCGCTGGATACCCTCCGGGAACACATCACACGTTTCAAGCAGCTGGAAAAGCTCCAAGCCTCCTTTTCCCAACTTATGGAGCAGTTCAAAGCCATGGAGCAGGGGTTTTTCGGGTTCCAACAGCAGCTTCAGGCTTCTGTGCAAGAAAGTGGCCAAAAAGTGCCAGAATTGTTGGCGCACCTGGTAGACCAAGATATTTTCCGCCAAGAATTGGAGCACATCATCGAATTCCTCGACGAAGCCACTACCCGGTTGCGGGAGAGCAAGAATCTCGAAGACCAAGGTTTCCTGCACTTCGTGATCCAGATTTCGCGGGAAATCTTTGACAACGGTGCGCAGCAGTTCATGGAATCCTTCCAAGGCGTGCAACAGCAGATGAAAGAACTCACCCAAAATTGCACCGGGCAAATGCAAGAACAGCTCGCTACGTTCGGGCAATTTTTCGATCCGGAAAACGTGGAATCCCTGGACCGCGTGGTGCATGAAATCATGATCATCACCGTGCAAAACACCATTTTCATGCAAGACGTGATGGAAAACCTTGCCAATCTCAAGAACTTTCTTTCCAATTTCGAGCAGAAGATCCAACTACTGGAGGAGCACGTGCAGAATTCCAAAGGGGTTATCAAGCGTTTCCAGACGATGAAAATACTGCTCAAAGCCGAACTGTCTCGCTTGACACACCTTCTGGGGAAAAAGGCCAGTGACAACCAGGAGCAATTCGAGGCCATTCTTTCCCACGTGCAAGAAAAAACCAAGAACCTACATTCGGTGGTGCATTCCCTGGGAGAATTGTACACGAGGAACCAAGACGATTTTGATCGGTACGAGGAACTCTCCGAAAGGGTGATTTCCAAGGAGGAGCTCAAGCAAGTGTTCGACGCGTTGCAAAAATTGGTGAAAACCATGCAACTCGAGTATGGAGCTCTGCTGGACGTGGTAGACGAGCGGACCGATAAGGTGCAATTGTTGGAAAGCAAGTTCGTGGTTCAAATCCGAAGCTTGGAATCCCTGGAAGAAGCAACCGGACAATTCTTGCTTCGCATGCAAAAAACAATTCCCGAGAGCGATTTCGATTTCCGAACGGATCCCGCCATGAAAAACCTCGTGGAACGAATGACAACGTACCGCGAGCGCATCGTTGCCCAAAAACACATGGAAATTGAGGACGTTGGATCCGAGGGTGGGGAATTCACCCTGTTTTGATTTTGAAACCCAAGAGGTGGTCTTGATGAAAATCCAACTCCCCGAAGAAGTAACCATCTTTACCTTGAAACCCCTTTTCGATGAAATCCTTCCGCTGGTACAGGATGAAGCGGAGCTGATCCTTGACCTGACCGGCGTGAAGGAATTCGACGGTTCCGCTCTCCAGATGCTTGTCTCCATCCAGAAAACCCGTGATCGCTTGGAAAAACCCTGTCGCTTCCTTTTCTCCAAGTCCATGGAGCCGCGTCTCCAGATGTACGGAGTCACCAACGTGCTTGACCTGGAGGTGCAGGACGGTGAGTAAGGTCATCATGATCGTGGACGATTCCATCACCGTGCGGGTTGCGGTGAAGGCCACTTTGACCAAGGAAGGGTACGAAGTGCAAGAGGGAAGCAACGGTAAAGACGCTTTGCAGAAGCTGGAGAGCCTTTCCAAGTCCGGGAAGCGTGTAAACCTGATCATTTCCGACGTGAACATGCCCCAGATGGATGGCATCACCTTCATCACCGAATTGCGCAAGAATATGGCGTACAAATTTACTCCCATCCTGGTACTCACCACCGAATCACAGGAATCGATGAAGCTCAAGGGAAAGCAAGCCGGGGCAACGGGATGGCTCGTCAAGCCCTTCCAACCCACCCAACTCGTCGAAATCATCAAGAAGCTGATCCGATAAAGGGGGAATACCCATGGCCCAAGAATTTTCCGAACTGGAGCAAGCTTTTTTAGCGGATGCATCCGAGCAATTGGGGGTTTTCGAAGAAGAGCTGCTGAACCTGGAAACCAACCCCAACGACCCGGAAATCATCAACAAGATCTTCCGCGCGGCGCACACCCTGAAGGGAAGCGCGGGATTTGCGGGGTACCGGGAGGTCGAATCCTTTTCCCATCACGCGGAAAACCTTCTTGACCTGCTTCGAAACCATACGCTTGCTGTCAACGAGGAAATCCTGCAATTGCTTCTGGAGTCCCGGGATGTTCTTTCGGATATGGTGCAATGCAGGCTTTCCGGGAAAACGTTCGCAAATCGGGAAAGAACGGACGCCATCGAGGAGCGGATGCACAAGTGGACCCATGGGGAGGAAAAACCCCACGAAAGCACCCACCATGATGAACCGAAGCATACGCAGAAGTTGAACCATTTCCGCCTACTGCTGGAATTCAACGAGGGACTGTTTGAAACGGGCACCGATCCGTTGATGATCCTCGAGGACCTTTCCCAGTCCTTCCATATCGTGAGTTCCAGCCTGATCGTGAAGAAGATCCCCCCCATCGAAAACCTCGACCCCTTCAAGAACTACCTCAACTGGCAGATCGTGATTTCCGGAACATCCGGAAGGGAGGAACTGGACACGATCTTCCTGTTCGTTTCCGTGGACAACAAGATCACGATCGAGCCTATCCGTCCGGATGAATTGTCCATCACCCAGGAACGCTTGGGAGAAATCCTGGTACAGAAGGGGTTCGTGGGGGAAGAAGAAATCGAAAAGGCCATGGAGCAGCACAACCCCATCGGAAAAGACCTCATTCGCCAAGGTGCAGTCACACGCAAAATCGTAGACCAGGCCGTGTCGGAACAGCAGAAGGTCCGTACCATGGCACGCCTGAGTACAGTTCGCATCGACACGGGAAAACTGGACGAACTCATCGATACCGTGGGAGAAGTGGTGGTGGCGAAGTCCCGCATTCGTTCGATGATGGAGCGAAAAGGCTGGCTGGAGCTGGAAGAAGAGGCACTGCTCGTGGAATTGGATCGCTACGTGGAGATGCTGCAGACCACGGTGATGAAAACACGCATGGTGCCGGTGAAGGAAACGTTCGTACAGTTCCGGCGCATGGTGCGTGATCTCAGCCACCAGCAACAAAAGGAAGTGGAGTTCGAAATCGTGGGGGAGGACACCGAACTCGACAAGAATGTGATCGAAAAGCTCAAAGACCCGTTGAAACACATGGTTCGAAATTCCATCGACCATGGGATCGAATCCCCCGCAGAGCGGCAAAGGCTGGGGAAACCCTCACCCGCTCGCCTAACCCTAAAAGCTTACCACGAAGGGGGAGAGGTTGTCATCGAAGTTCTCGACGACGGGCGCGGGCTCGACCGGGATCGGATCCTCCAAAAAGCTATAGAAAGGGGACTGGTGGAATCTACCCAGGAAATCACCGATTCGGAGATTTTTCGTTTCATCCTGCAACCTGGTTTTTCCACCGCGGAACGCATCACCGACATTTCCGGACGTGGGGTGGGGATGGACGTGGTGCAATCCAACCTGGCCTCTATCCGTGGAAGCATCCACATTCAAAGCGAACCGGGAAAGGGCACCGCTTTCCGCATCGCCATCCCCCTGACCCTGGCGATCATCGACGGTATCCTGATCCGGGTGGGCTCCAATTTCTTCGTGATTCCCATCCATTCTGTCACCGAATTCCTTACCCTGGACCAAGAAGCGCTCATTGACGTGAAGGGGGCTGGAAAAGCCCTGCCCTTCCGCGAAAAATTCATCCCCGTGGTACACCTGGGAGAACTTTTCGGCTTCCAGAAAACCCCGGCTACCATGCTCACGGTGGTGCAATCTTCCAACCAGTTCCTTGGGTTGCAAGTGGATGAAATTGTGGGCAAGTACCAGGTGGTGATCAAGTCGCTGGAGGAAAACTTCCAAAAGGTGGAATTCATTTCCGGGGCCACACTCCTGGGAGATGGCTCCATCGCCATGATCTTGGACATCAACGCGCTCGTGCAGAAAAAGAAAGCCCACTCGACCACGTAGGAAGGCGAAAAATGGATCCCTGGAATCCCGATGAAGTCCCAAAGTATTTCCTACAACCTGGTTTCATCTTTGTCAGCAAGGAACCCCACCTGATCCATACCGTACTGGGTTCCTGCGTGGCTATCTGTATCTGGGACCAGGTAGGTCAATTCGGGGGGATGAACCACTACATCTACGATCGCGCCAAAAAAGAGCGCAGCGCCCGGTATGGTGACGTGTCCATCCCCCACCTGGTTCGCATGATGCTGGAAATGGGTTCCAAGAAGTTCAACTTGAAAGTGCACATCCTGGGTGGAGCGCAGAACCCACAGCTGGGTTCTTCACTCGGCAGGCTGAACGCGCAGCTTGCGGTGGATTACTTCGAACATTCTCCCATCGAAGTGCTTTCCAAGGACGTGGGAGGCGTGTTGGGCCGAAAGGTTGTCTTCAACAACCTCAACGGCGAAATCATGGTGTTCAAGCTCAAGAAGATCCGCGAAGACGATTGGTTCGGCGGTCCGGTTTAAGGAGGAAAACGTGATCAAGGTACTTGTTGTGGACGACTCGGCAATGGTGCGCAAAATCTTCACTGAAGAACTGCAAAAAGACCCGGAAATCCAAGTGGTGGGCTCCGCACCCGATCCTTTCATCGCGCGCGACAAGATCGTGCACCTCAAACCTGATGTGCTGATCCTCGATATCGAGATGCCCCGGATGGACGGGCTCACGTTCCTGAGCAAGCTCATGAAGGCGCATCCGATGCCCGTGATCATTGTGAGCTCCCTGGCGGAGAAAAGTTCCCAGGTGGCTTTCAAGGCTTTCGAACTCGGGGCGAGCGAGGTGATCGCCAAACCGGGAGCCTCCTACACGGTGGGTGACATGAGCGAACAGCTCCGCGAGAAGATCAAGGCCGTTTCCAAGATCAGCCGCTTTCGCAAGCCTTCCCAAACGCGCGAGACTCCCCTTCCCAGCAAAGAAAGAAACACGAAGGCGATGCTTCGAACGACCAACCGCATCATCGCCATCGGGGCTTCCACAGGCGGTACGGAAGCCATCGTCAACGTGCTTTCCAGGCTTCCAGCGGACGTCCCTCCCATCGTGATCGTGCAGCACATGCCGCAGTACTTCACGCGAACCTTCGCGGAACGCTTGAATGCCACCTGCGCCATGGAAGTGCGCGAGGCGGTGCACAACGACCCGGTCATTGCCGGTCGTGCACTGCTCGCTCCGGGAAACAAGCACATGGTGCTGCGTCGAAGCGGGGCTCGCTACTTCGTGGAAATCCAGGACGGGCCCTTGGTGTTTCACCAGCGCCCTTCGGTGGAAGTGCTGTTCGACTCCGTTGCAGAATACGCGGGGAGCAACGCCCTGGGAGTTATCCTCACCGGAATGGGAAAGGACGGTGCGAAAGGATTGCTCAACATGAAAAACGCCGGGGCGTACACCATCGCCCAGAACGAGGAAAGCTGCGTGGTTTTCGGGATGCCCAAGGAAGCGATTTCCCTGGGTGCGGTGAAGAGGGTCGTTCACTTGAACGAAATCGCGGGTGCGCTTGTGGAAGTGCTGGGGAACCATGCAGCCCCGTGAGCTCCGCCCCAAGACTTTCCTGAAGTTCCAGGCATACCTGTACAATCGCCTGGGCATCCGTTTCACCCCGGAAAAGAAACAGATGCTCAAATCCAAGCTGGACAAGATCATGAACCGGTACGGTTTGGATGACTACGAGGACTTTTTCACCCAGGTGGAACGAAACGACGCCTCGGAGATGTGGCACGATTTCATACACGAGATCACCACGCACAAGACCGATTTTTTCCGCGAGAACAACCACTTCGAGTTTTTGAAAAAGAACTTCTCCATGCTGGTTCAAGAGATCCCCCGCATCCGGGTGAAGGGGGAAGTGCGTGCCTGGAGCGCGGGGTGCTCCACCGGGGAAGAACCCTACACCCTGGCCATGGTATTGCGGGAATCTTACCCCGAGGTATACCTGCGCATACTCGCCACCGATGTGAGCAAGGGAGCACTCGCAGCCGGTATGATGGGTGTGTACCCACAGACCATTAAGTCCGAGATGACACCCTTCTTCCTCTCCCGCTACTTTGTTCTGGACGGCGTGGGGTACCGCATCAAGGAAGAAATCAAGCAAGCGGTGGTGTTCCGGCAGTTCAATCTCATGGACCCATTTCCCTTCAAGAAACGCTTTGACCTGATCTTCTGCCGCAACGTGATGATCTACTTTTCCAATCAAGTCATCGAGATCCTGCTCCAGAAATTCTACGATGCGCTCGAACCTGGAGGATGGCTGTTTATCGGCCATTCGGAAAGCTTGATCAACAAGAAACACCCGTTTCGATACCTACAACCCACGGTATACAAGAAATGACCCCCCACGAAAGGAGAGATTGTATGGAAAGCAATTCCGGGATTTACCTCACTTTCACGCTCGGAAAGGAGTTTTACGGAATCCCGGTCCTGAAGATCAAGGACATCATTGGCATGATCGAAATCACCGAAGTACCCCGCACGCCCGAATTCATCAAGGGTGTGATCAACCTTCGGGGAAAAATCATTCCGATCATGGACTTGAGACTGAAGTTCGGACTGGAAGAGAAGGAGTACAACGAACGCACCGTGATCATCGTGCTCGAAATCCAGGTGAACGAGGAGAAGCGGTTGATGGCCGTGGTGGTGGACACCGTGGCCGAGGTTGTGAACATCCAGGAAGGCAGCATCGAACCTCCCCCACAGTACGGTACATCGGTGGACACCGACTTCATCATGGGTATGGCAAAGGTGAAGGAAAAGGTCGTGATGCTCCTGAACATCGAAAAAGTGCTCAACGCACAAGAACTTGCTGCGCTTGCGCAGATTAAGGGGGAATGAAGATGTTTTCAAACATGAAGCTTAGTTTCAAGATCGCGCTGGGATTCATCGTCATCCTGGCGATTGCGGGCGTCATCGGTTTGATCGCGGTATTCAACATGATGAACATCCAGGCACAGTCCACCGAGCTCGCCGAAGCGTATGTTCCGGAAGTAGAAATGGCCAACGAGTTGGAACGCAATTCACTGCTTACCATGTTCGCCATTCGGGGCTACAGCTACAGCGAAGACGAGACCTTCCTTACCCAAGGCCGAGGTTACTTGAAGCTCGTGGACGAAGAGATTGCAGTCGCGGAAAAACACGTCGAAGACTTTCCCCAGTTGACCGCGCTGGCAAACAACATCGGGCAAGCCAAGTCCCAGGTCACCACCTACAACTCTCTCGTAACGCAGACGCAGAACGAAATCAATGCCATGAAAACGCTGCGTACCCAAATGGACCAGGCAGCGGCGCTGTTCGTCCAGGAAACCGGGGCCTACCTCACCTCCCAGAACGACAAGATGAAAGAGCAGATCGAAGCCGGCGCCACGACTGCTGAACTCGAGGACCGGTTGCAGAAGATCACCTGGATCAACGACATCATCGACATGGGCAACGAGCTCCGCGTGACCAACTTCAAGGCGCAGGCAACATCGAATATCACGATGTTGGAGCAAGTGCTCAACAACTTCGACGCGATGAAGCTGGTGGAAAAGCAGATCCGCGCCGTGACAAAGGTGGATGTTAACATCCGCCAACTCGACCAGATCCTTGTGGCTCTTGGCCAGTACGAAACGGCCATTCGTCAGTTTGCAACCAACTGGAAAGACTTGAACTCGCTGAACACCCAACGGAACGACGCGGCGAACAAGGTTCTGGAAGCCGCGCAAAAGGTTGCGGAGGGTGGTATCACCCAAACGAGTGACGTGGCCAACAGCGCTGTGAGTGCGCTTGCCAGCTCCACGATGGTGGTCATCATCGGCCTGATCATTGCCGTGATCGTGGGAACCGTACTGGCTGTAGTGGTTATTCGTGGCATCACCAAGCCCATCAGCCGCATCGTCAACGACCTGAACCAGGGGTCTGACCAGGTGGCCTCCGCTTCCGACCAACTCTCCTCTGCCAGCCAGCAGCTCGCGGAAGGAAGCTCCGAGCAGGCCTCGGCACTGGAGGAAACCTCCGCAACACTCAACGAGTCCACGTCCATGATCCAACAAACCACGGAGAACACCAACCAGGCTTCCATCCTTGCCAAGAAAACCAAGGAATCCGCCGCAACGGGAAATTCCCAGATGCAGGAAATGATGAATTCCATGCAAGAAATCAAGAAATCCAGCGACGAGATTTCCAAGATCATCAAGGTCATCGACGACATCGCCTTCCAAACCAACATCCTGTCACTCAACGCTGCCGTGGAGGCTGCCAGGGCAGGGGAAGCGGGAGCAGGATTTGCAGTGGTTGCGGAAGAAGTGCGCAACCTTGCGCAGCGAAGCGCCCAGGCAGCGAAGGATACCGCGAGCATCATCGAGAAGAACATCCAGCTCTCCCAGACAGGGGTTTCCGTGGCCGAAAAGGTTGGCACTGCGTTGGTGGAAATCAACGAGCACGCCACCAAGGTCAACTCGCTGATCGACGAAATCAACGCAGCCAGCAACGAGCAGGCGCAGGGTATCAACCAGATCAACGTCGCGGTGGGACAGATGGAAGAAGTCACGCAGGGCAACGCCGCCAACGCGGAAGAAAGCGCCTCCGCATCCGAGGAGCTCAGCGCACAAGCCGAAAGCATGCGGGAAATCGTGGGACAGCTCAACAAGCTGGTGACGGGAAAAGAGGGCATCGAATCCCTCGCGCCCACGGGAAGGGCTCACAAGGCTCCGGCGAAGAAACCCGCCCAGCACGCGAACCCCCCACACCTGCAACACCCCACCGGGGGCAACAAACCCAAGGGACTTGCCGGCGGGCAGAAGAACCAGAACATCGTACCCAAGAGGAAACCCACCGGAACCACCCGCGTGGTGAACCCGGAGGATGTTATCCCATTGGACGATGACACCGCTGATTTTTGAGTGAAGGGAAAACAGTGAAAAAAGAAAGCCCCCTAACGGGGGCTTTTTTTTATAACGTGAACCAGCACAATTCGGGGGCGGAAAAGAGGCGGAAGGGAAACCACTGCCCGACGCCTTTGGTGACGAAGATTCCGGTGTGCCCCAAGCGGTACGCACCCCGGAAAAAGGTGTAGGAAGTCCCCTGCGCGGTCTCGGAAATCCAGCGAGATAGCCCGGGGAAGAAAAGCTGACCACCGTGGGTGTGCCCGCTCAAAACAAGGTCAAACCCATCCAGTACTTCCGGGTATTGCTCCAAGTGGTTGGGAGCGTGCACCAGCAAGATGCGGTAGTCCGTGGGCACATCCGGCGAAAGGAAAGTGGTGCGGGGAAAAAACTGGTGGGATTCCAGCCCCGTGAGACCGATGCGCATTCCATCGACGTGTACCACCGTGGACTCCATCTCCAAAAGGTTCACGTCCAATTCCTCGTACCGCTTGCGCATATGCACCGGTGCGTATTCCTCCCAGTTCCCGAAGATGGCGTACACCGGGCAGATCTCGGAGAGTGCGGAAAAAAAACGTTTCAGGTCGGATACGTCGGTGAAGCGCGAAAGCGCATCTCCCCCGAAAAGAATCAAGGAAGGTTTCACATCCGCGATGCGTTGGAGCAACCGTTCGTGAAAGCCCCTCCATTTGCCCATATGCAAATCCGCAAAAAAAACCACGCGAACGCCTTGCGGTTTTGGAACCCCGGTTACGCTTGGAGACAATTCCCGTGTTTGCAGAAAATTCGGTTCCACCAGCATCCCGTACGCTCCCAGAAGAAAAACGAACACAAAGCCCCCCAAAAGGATCCTGTTCTTACGCTTCATTCCGGAAACTCCGGGGGAAGAACCCCACGAAACTCGGGTGAAACGTCAGGCTGATGCTGCCCACGGGACCGTTTCTCTGCTTGCCGATGATGATCTCCGCCTCGTGCGGTTCGTTGATCACGCGCACGCCGCTATCTTCCGACGACTCTTTCGCGCGTTGGTAGTATGCTTCCCGGTGAATGAAAAGCACCGTGTCGGCATCCTGCTCGATCGCCCCGGATTCACGCAGGTCCGAAAGGCGGGGCCGCTTGTCTTCCCGCTGCTCCACGGACCGGGACAACTGCGAAGCGGCAATCATCACCACATCCATTTCCCGTGCCAGCACCTTCAAGGAGCGGGAGATCTCGGAGATCTCCTGCTGGCGGTTTTCCCGGTTGCGCCCGCTGTTCATGAGCTGCAAGTAATCGAGCACGATCACGTCGAGCCCGTACTCTTTCTTGATCCTTCGTGCCTTGGTACGAAGTACACGTGGATCGAGCATCGAATCGTCGTCGATCACCATGGGCGTGTGCATCAACGTGGTCGCAGCATGCGTCAAGCGGTTCCAATCATCGTTGGAGATGTCCGCACGCCGAATCTTCTCGAAGGGAACGCGGGATTCCAGGCTCAAAAGGCGCAATGCGATCTGCTCTGCGGACATTTCCAAGCTAAAGATCCCCACCTTGTAGTGGAAATCCACCGCCATGTTGCGAGCAAGGTGCAGTGCGAGTGCGGATTTCCCCATGGAGGGTCGTGCCGCCACGATCACCATGTCCGAGGGGTGAAAACCAGTTGTGATTTCGTCCAAGTCGGGGTATCCGGTGGCAAGACCCGTGACCAATAGTTTCCCCTCGGGGGCGTTGTGCCGTACCTTGATTTGCTCCAACTTATCGAAGGCCCGATGTACCACCTTGTCCAAGGGGAAATAGGATCGGTCCAATGTCCGTTCCCCGATGCGCAAGATCAATCGTTCCGCTTCGTCCAGGATATCGTCGACTTCCTTTTGGCTGTGGGCATTTTCCACGATACGGCTTCCCGCGTGAATCAGGTTCCGCAGGATGGATTTTTCCCGCACCACCCGGGCATACTGCACCGCATGTGCCGAAGTGGGCACGACATCTGCCAACCGTGCAATTCCCAGCTCTCCGCCAGCCTGGTCGATTTCCGCCCTTTTCTTGAGAACATCCGAAACGGTCAACACGTCGATGCCGTCACCCATTTCGAACAATAGCTCCATCGCACGAAACACCCGCTGGTGGCCCGGAGAAAAGAAGTCCTGGTGCCGCAAGATCTCCATGACATCTCCCACCACCTCGGTATCCATGAGCATCGAGCCGAGAACAGCCTTCTCGGCTTCGAGGTCATGGGGGGGGATTTTCGCGGGGGTAGAGGGTTCGGCCATTCTACTTCCCGTTTCCATTGCCAACAGAAACCGAAGGCGCCTTTTTCCCCTTCTTGCGAGCCCACACGAACAACGCAATGCCAATCGCGATCAGGATAACGCTCGTAACCTGCGCCGCGCGGAGTGGTCCCCACCACAGGCTATCCAACCGCAATCCTTCGATGAAGAAGCGCGCAAGGGAGTACAGAACCAGGTACAGTCCCAGCACTTCCCCGAAGTTCTTCCTCTTGGTCTTGTAGTACCACAACAAGAAAGCGAACACGCAGAAGTTCCAGATAGACTCGTACAGGAAGGTGGGATGGAAATACTCCACGCCCTCGAAACCCGGCATGCGGTACAAAGGAGGAACATACATCTTCCAGGGAAGATCCGTTGGGCCTCCGTACGCCTCGTGGTTGAAGAAATTCCCCCACCTGCCAATGCCTTGCGCCAGGGGGAACATCATGCTCGCGATATCGAAAGCCTGCAGGTACCCGAAGGAGCATTTCTTGCGTAGCCGGGTGTACAGGAAAACCCCCAGCATCCCTCCCAAAACACCACCGTGAATGGCCATTCCCCCATGCCAGGTCATGAAGATCTCCGAAAGGTTGCCGGAGTATACCTCCCAGCGCGAGAAAACGTACCAAAGCCGTGCTCCCACGATTCCGGAAAACACCCCGATGATGATGCCTTCGGCAATGTGCTCGTCTTCGATTCCTTCCGCGATGGCATACCTCCTACCGATGAGGTACGAGATGATGATACCCGTGGCGATGATCACACCGTACCAGTGGATCTGGAACGGTCCCACGGAAAAGAGCACGGGGTGAACGAACATGTCGTTGCGAAAATTGGCACGCAAGAAGAAAAAGGCCCCCACGATTCCCGCTACCAGAACAACCCACCAGATCCATCTTTTTTTGTGCTGCACCCTATTTCCCTCCCCTTTTTCGTAGCTGCCCGCACGCAGCATCGATATCGATTCCCTTTTCCACGCGAACCACGGTTTCCACGCCACCATCGGCAAGGATTTTTTGGAAGGCCTCCACCTGCGAGAGCGAAGACCTTTCATACGAACCCTCCACTGGGTTCACCGGAATCAGGTTCACGTTGACCTTCATACCTTTCAAGCGCTGCAACAGCTCCCCGGCGTTCTCCATGGAATCGTTGACCTCGCGGATCAACGCGTACTCGATGGTCACCCTGTCCGAAGTCAGCTCGGAGTAGCGCCCAATCGCTTGCAACACTTCTTCCACCGGGTACTGGTGGTTGATCGGCATCAACCGGTCACGCACCGCGTTGTTGGGAGCATGCAACGAAACGGATAACCTTCCCCCCCAGCGTAAATCCGCCAGCCGGTCGATACCGGGAACGATGCCCGCCGTGGAAATCGTGATATGCCGCTTTCCGATATTATACAACCGCGGTTCGTGCAAAATCGAAACCGCTTGCAAAACATTTTCCAAGTTGAGCAAGGGTTCCCCCATTCCCATGAACACGATGTTGGAGACACGGACATTTTCCAGGACCCGAATGGCCAGCACCTGGCCATGGATTTCTCCCAGTTCCAGGTTGCGCGCGTAACCCGACTGGCCCGTTGCACAAAAGGTGCACTTCAGGGGGCAGCCAACCTGCGTGGAAATGCACGCGGTGCGGCGATTGGGATGGGAGAGCAACACCGATTCGATACGTTGTCCATCCGACAGCTCGAAAAGGTACTTCTTCGTACCATCCCGTTTTGATTCTTGCCGCTCCACCAGCGCGGGCAATCCAATTTCAAAAGAAGCGGCAAGCTCTTCCCGAAAGGGCTTGGACAAGTTGGTCATGGCTTGCACATCCATTACCCTCTTGTCGTACACCCAATCGCACAACTGGTCGGCGCGAAACTTCTTCCACCCAAGTTCCTCGAACTTCTGTCGCAGACGGTCCGGGGTAAAATCAAGGACGTTCATTTTTTTTCCTCCTTTTGCATCCATACGCGCAGGGCACCGTTCCATGCATACACCGATCCCGGAAGCAGGAAATAGTGCTTTCGCGTGGCGAAGTGGATCTGTTGTTTCACCGTTTCCAAAAAGCAGTGGTCCAAGTCTACGCGTGCCAGCTCGCGGAGCCGTTCGACCTCGGGGTACTCTCGCCCCATCTCGATTCCATCCGCTACGAACAGTACCTTGCCCACGTAGGACGTAAAATCCCACCCCGAGGTGTGGTACCGCACGGCCTCACAGATCTCCTGCAAGTGGGGCATATTCCCAAATCGGCTTTCCAAGAACAACGCAGCGATCGGACCATGCAAGAGCTTGGGGTTTTGCCTCTCCACTTCGTTGGGCTGGTACGCGTACGCTTTTGCCTGTTGCAGAAGCCATTCTTGTGGATGATGGCGGAAAAGATCGTGGGCGAGCACTGCGATGCGCACGGGTTGGAAATCCAGGCGATGCGCCGCGCAGATCTCCTGGGCACAATGTAAAGCGCCTTCCACGTGGCGAAGGCGCTTGCGACCCACATTCTCTTGCAACAACTTCCGAAGGTGTTCAGCGACTGTATTGTAGCACAAGCTGCAGCTCCGTTTCTCCCTGTCCCGGAATCATGAACGTCAATCGCAACAAGTCTGCGCGTTCCCGTTCGTATCCTCCCCCCTTCACCTGTAGCCGTGCATCCTGGGGGATTCGTATGCGCACAGAAACCGTTTTCATCTCGGAGGAAAGGTTCTTCCCCACCACGCGCAGCGTTTGCTCCATGCTGTCGGTCAGGCGCGTGGAACTCACCAGTTCCATCTTGCCCAACAACATGTCCGTTTGCCCGAAGTAGAGCTGCAGACGGTCTCCCTTGGCGTGGTTTTCCACGTGCTGCTCTCCCAGCAACACCTCTTTGCCATTCCATTGCTCGTACATGGAAACGTTCCCAGCGGGAAGTGGCCGGCTCAATTCGGCAATCTCGATCATCTGCTCAAAGGGAACCCACTGCGCCTGCGGGTTATAGGAGGAAAACTCCAACCCGTACAGTTTTCGGTAACTTTCTTGCTGGTGGAAAAAGGGAAAATCCACCCTCCTTGCAGCCGGAAGCGCGAAAGGCCCCCCCATTTCGTACAGGTCGTAATCCGAAACCTGCACCGGGGAATCTGCGCCCGCCATGGACTCCATGGACAGGTTGCGCGACGTCATGTACAGCACCCCCTGGTCCTGGGGAGTGGTGCGGTAGATGGTTCCGGAAAACAACACCAGAAAATCGATGTGCACCGGAACCGAAAGGGCGTTGGACAACGAAAGCACCCCCTGGATATCCACCACCGTGGGGGCCAGCGAAACCCGGTACCCGATATCCCAGTCGATCCCCTTCATCTGGTAGGTGAGGCGAAAGGGGGAAGAGATCTCGTTGTACAGCGCGTGCAAAACGGGACTGGCGCTGGGGGTTTCCATTTCCGGGAGAACCGGAACCCCATTTGGGGGTTGGAAAATCCCCAGTGGACCCCGCAACAACACGGGCTCGGCGTTGACCAGCTCGTACTTCTCGGTACTACCATCCGGAAACATCCAACCAATGGTTTTTCCCACGTGGTTTTCCAGCTGCGACGAGGGTTCGGGCGAAACTCCCGGTTCCACCCAGAACTTTTGGGGCCAACGGTCGAAGAACAAGCTACTGCTCAGCACCCCGGGGTACAGGGGAACTTCCACGTGGTGGGAAAGCGGGATCACCGTCTGCCCCATTAGCGCAATCCCGTCGGGGTACACGATGAAATCGTCCGCGAGTGCACTACCCCAAAACAGCAAGAGGATACCCAAGAGAAGCAAAAAGAACCTGTTGCGTGTCGGCATTGCATGCACCTCCGAAAAAGAAGGCCCTTAGGGCCAGGGTTTCCACAGGTCCTGGCAACTCGTGGAAACGGCAATAGCTCCCTGGGATAGCAGAGTGTCCATTTCCTCACGTGTATCCACCAAGCCCGCGGCAATTAATGGAGGAAGCAAAAGCTCCCGCTCCAAAAGGAACTGCCTTGCTTTTCCAAGCGCCAACCCCGGCAAAATTTCCAAGAAATCCGGGGAGCAACCACGGATGGTTTCGGCCATGCGTTCCAACGCGCTGGAATCCAGTGCAAAAGAGCGCAACACCACCGGGAAAGCTACCTTCTTGGCAAACTCCACCATGCGAGAGCGCACGGTAATGATACCATCCGCCCCACTGAGATGCACGTACCGCAGTGCATACTCGTCGCTGCCAAGGCCATCCACGAAATCCACGTCCACGAACACCTTTTTCCCCGCGCGGCGGATTTGCTTCAACTGCCCCTGCAGCCCCACGATGTCCGAGCGCAGCAAAAAAACGTGGGAACAAACGCTTTGCTCCAGGGAAGGAGCAATCGCGCGTGGATCCCAGATGGCCGCAATGACGGGGTGAAAGCTCATGCGTCTCGCTCGAGCAACATGAAATGCACGAACTCGGATGCGAGGTGCGGATCAAACATCTTGCCGCCATCTTCCCGGATAATCGAAAGGGCTTGGGTGGAACTCATGACCCCCGTGGAAAACTCCGAATCCACGGTATTCAAGGCATTATCGTACCAGTTCACGATGGAAAACACCCGCACCCAGTAGGGGATCTCTTTCGCTTTCAAGCGGTCCGGGAAACCCCTTCCATCGAACCGCTCATGGTGACTGCGCACGAAAGGAATGAAATCGTCCAGCACTTCCAGGGTAGAAAGGTAAATCGACCCGGTAATCGTGTGGTCCTGCCCGGTTTCCTCGAAGTTGCGCAGTCGCGTGGGAGAATACAACATCAACTGCTCCAACCCGATCCTTCCCACATCGTGCAACATGGAATAGTGGAGAAACATCTTCTCATCTTCCTTGGGAAGACCCAGGTAGCGGGAAAACTGCACGAAAAGATTCGACACGCGCTGCGAATGGCTGTACCCCCGCTCGTCTTCCACCTCCATCAGCACGATGAAGGGTTCGAGAACCGAAATCAACCGCTTGCGAACGGATTGGGCCGAACAAAGGTGTTCCGGTTTGCCCGTGTTGCTTTCCAAGAGCCAGGTCAACGCCATGGAAAAAAAACGCGGATTACGGGAGTCCTCGAAGGCGAACACTTTTTCCCCCGCGCAGTACCCTTCCACCCGGGAGCCCAAGAAATACAACACGGATCCTTCCACGTCCGACGGAAGAACGGATTCCTGGTCGTACACGAAAACCTGAGGCGGCAACGTCATGAATTCCAGGTACTCCTTCACGAAGCCCACGATCCTTTCCTTCAGCTCGGTATCTTTCACCTGGATAAATGGAAACTCCCTGTTGTGGTTCATAAATACCCCCTTTTGCCACCTCATCCAAAATACTGGGACAGGCGAATGATCATACCCTGGAACAATTCCACGATGGGCGCCATGAACCAGTTGGCAATCCCAGTGATAATCAAGAAAAGCAACACGATGATGCCGTACACCTGGTACTTCAACACTACCTTCATGTAGCGAGAGGTGGAAAAAATCAGCAGGAACCGAGAACCATCCAACGGCATGACCGGAAGAACGTTGAACACGAACAACACGAAATTGGCAACCACGAAATATCCCAACAAGTCCGCAAGGTACATCACGAGGAAATGGGCATCCACCGCACCCGGATTGAAAAAAAAGCTGAACTTGTGCAACCCCAACCCGTAAAACAAGAAACCCGCGAAAAAGGCGAGGCCAAGGTTGAAAACGGGACCAGAAATCGTGATCAGGAAGATGTCGCGCGTCTTCCTCTTCAATTTCAACGGGTTGATGGGAATGGGTCTGGACCACCCGTACCCGAACACCAAAAAGACCCCCAGCCCCACAGGATCAATGTGCCGCAAGGGGTTGAGCGTTTTCCGCCCCAAGAGGCGTGGGCTGGGATCGCCCACCCTGCAAGCCACCCAGGCATGTGCCCATTCGTGGAACGCCAGTGCGAATATCACCGAAGGGGTGCGCACCAGCACCAGTCGAAGAAACCTTTCCCATTCGTGGTCAAACAGCAGGGGTAGAGATTGCACGAACAAGTCCGGGAAACCGGTCATTTTTCGCGGAGAGCCTCGTTGCGCGGACCAAGGTAGGAAAACACCTCGTCGGCGTCGATAGTGGGAAACGCGCCTTCGTAGTACACCCATTTTCCATCCACCATGGTCGCGAACACATGCGCGCTCCCCCCGCTGTACACGAGGTGGGAAAGCAACTGCTCGGGCGGAAAGAAATCGATGGGATGCAGCTCCAGCAAAACCATGTCCGCGAGATTCCCCGGTTTGAGTATTCCCCCATCCGGGAAGCCCATCGCCTGGTAGGCATCCGGTCCCGCCATCTGCAAAACCCGGGAAGCGGGGAGCAGCGTGGGATCGTGGAAAAAACCCTTTTGCACCAACGCTGTCAACAACATTTCCCGCCAAATATCCAACGAGTTGTTACTCGCCACGCTATCGGTGCCCAGCAACACCTTGCACCCGTTTTCCAGCATGCGCGCAACTGGGGCAATCCCGTTGGCAAGCTTGAGGTTTGAGGAAGGGTTGTGTACAATCCAAACTCCCTTTTCGGCCATCAGCTTCATGTCTTCCTCGGAAAGGTGCACGCAATGGGCTGCAAAGCAAGGCACATCGAAAATCCCACTCTGGGCAACCCGGGAAATTTCGTACTGTTGCCGTTCCCGTGCAGATTCACGGATATGGATATTCACGAAGCTTCCGAAATCCCGAACGACTCGTGCAACCGTTTCGAGCAACTCGAAGGAGCAGGCATAGGGCGAATGCGGGCCAAAACCAACCGTGATTCTCCCACCATCCGCACCGTTCCACTTCTCGAACAGCTCTATGTTTTCCTGCAACCGGGTGGTTTCCCCAAATCGCTCTACTTCCTCGTCCACCAAGCCCCGGGTGATGGCCGCCCGCATGCCGAATTCATGGACCGCTTGGGCCACGCGTTGGGGGAACATGTACATGTCCAGGAACAGGGTAATCCCCTTCCGCGCCATTTCCATCTGGGAAAGAAGCCCGGAAAAGTACACGTCGTCTCCGTTCATCCGATTCTCGCGGGGCAATATTTCCTCGAACAACCACTTCTCGAAGGGAACATCGTCGGCAACACCCCGCAAAAGCCCCATGCCCACATGCGTGTGGGCGTTGACAAGCCCGGGCATCAACAGGTATTCCCCCGGGGAAAAGGCCATGTCACGCCCGCATTCCTCCACCAACTCCCGGGGGGCGGCCCCTTCTCCCATGTGGCTGATGCGGTTTCCCCGCACCACAACGTACCCTTCGGGTATCCATCTCTCTCCGTCAAAAACCTGCACTCCCCGCACCAGCGTACTTTGCATGACCCTATCCCCTCCCAGAAAACCTGCGCTTGGAACGCATCTCCTCGATCAACTTCATGTACCCACCCTTCATGGCTTGCTCCCCTTTTTGGAGTTTTTTCCCTTGGAGACCGTACTTCTCCCTATTCCGTTGGATGCAATCCAAGATCTGTTTTTCCAGTTCCTGGATTTGCCCCAACATCTTGGAAAGCACTTCCTTGTTCCCTTTTTGCTCGTCGGGAAGAGCGACGAAGCTCTCCACGAAATGGGCCCTTTGCTCCAAGAGACTCGGAAAGAGGGGGAACTTTTCTTCCTCCACCGCTTTCAAAAGAGCCGTGGTGAGTTCGTGGATCTTTGCCATGGTCTGCGTTCCATTCATCCTATTTTACCACTCCTCACGAAAGATTCACCGAAAACTGATACGCGTGTAGTCTTCCGTAAAAAATTCCTGGAATCGATCGTCGGAAAAAAGGAAACGGGTACCATACTCCCGGGCCATCTGGAAAATCATCCGATCGGCGTAACCCACTACCCGCACCCCCCACCAGCGGGAGAATTCATCCAACGTGTTCCGCTCACTTGGACATAGTTTCCGGCGGAAAGAGGTATCGAAGACCCAAACCAGCGGGAAGAAGAATTGCTCCGAATCCCGTGCAATGTAATCGTACACCAAAAAGATCGGGTCCAAGGAAGGAAACCCGTTGACCCAACCCGTGTTACTGCCATCCACGATTAGTGGGGCACGGATCTTCCGGCGAACCAACGCTTGCAGGTAGGAAAAAGTGGCGAAATACGTCTTCTTGCGGAAGCGAATCAACACGAATCGCCCGCCTCCAGGGAGGTATGCGAGACGGTGCGCGGGGTACCATTCCCAGCGAACCCACTCCTTTTCGCCCCCATGGCGGAAAGAAACGGGAAACGATACCGGCGGAAGCTGGGTGGGGAAGGAGGCGGAAACATCGCGGCTTTTCTTGCGGGAGGGGAGCACTTGCTGTGGGGTTCGCCCAGCTGGAAGTTCCTGTGGAAGCGGCGGAGGAGGGGTGTTTCCAGGCTCTATCTTCCGGGCAATCTTGCGCGGCACCAGGAAGTGATTGGCGTACTTCCGGGGAACCCTGACCACATTGCCCTTTTTTCCCAGTACGGGAAAATCTTTCAAAAGGTATATGGAAACGTGAGAAGACATAAAAAAACCCCTTTTTCCTCGAAAGCAACATGCTCAAGGAGCAATCATCAACAATGGGATTTCCAACTCCCCCGTGGTTACGCTTCCGTGTTTCCCTTTGAGAGATCGCTCGTTGCCCGAGTACTTAAAGTTAAACGAGTAGTTTCCCTTTGCCAGTCCCACGAGCGGGGGAACCCGTTCGAAAAAAAGAGGGCTCGCGCTTTCTGCAGCCCCGAACAAACCATGCTGCAGGGCTTGCGTGCGGGAAAGCCAACGAAACCGGTTGCCAACCTGTGCGGAAAAATCCCTTTGGAAAGCCTCTGCATCCCGGGGAGAAAGGTATACCGCACGGGGCTCACCGGAAGGAAGTCCCTCCAGGTGCTCCGAAATGAGTGGATCCTGGTACACGAACCAACTTTCGTCCTTCCAGCTCGTGGCAATCTGTCCATGGTCCGCGGTGATGAAAAACAACGTATCTTCAGGTTGGGGAATCTCCTTGTTGGAAAACAACACCTCGTGGAAAAGACGAAAAAGCAGCTCGCCTTCCTTGGCAAACTCTTCGGAATCGGGGCCATAATGGTGCGCAAGCGAATCGAGAAGCCCCCAGTACACGGTGACGAAAAGGGGTCCTTTCTCCCTTTGCAAAAGTCGTTGCACGCAAAAAGCCATTTCCGTCATGTCCGAGTAGCCACGAATGGCCGAACCCTTGTGATGCATCAAGCTCAACCCGGATTGCTTGAAAAGGTTCGAGGTCACCGACCAGCACTTGACCCCCTTTTTCCCCAGTATCTCGAAAAGCGTGGGAACCGGCAAGAAACGCGTGGGATTCAATCCCGTTCCCAAAAGAATGTCACGCGGCAATCCGGGTGGAGAGAAATCGATCATGTTCACGTAGGAGGAGAATTTCTTGAGGAACAGTATGTACCCCAACATGCCGTGCTCACAAGGATAGCGCCCGGTGAAAAAGCTGGTTAGTGCGGCGGTTGTCGTGGAGGGAAACACCGTGGAGAGCTTCCAGCACACCGCTTTTTCCACAAGCTGCGCAGCATAGGGAGAGCACGCACAGATTCGTTGAAGATTGGAGAAACCCAGGGAGTCCAACAGGAAAACCACCACTTTTTTGCGTTTTCCCACCCAAGCGAAGGAATCACCTACGTGAAAAGGCTCGTGCAACGGTGTCTCTCCAAAATGCTGCAACAGGAAGTTGGAAAAACCCACCAGCGAGCGGTTGCCGTAATCGGGCAAAAACAAGCCATCACCCAGCGCGCGAAGCGCGGGCTCACCCGGTTGCCAGGGCACCCCGCAGTACCTCCACCACGCGCAAGTCTTTTCTCTCGAACAAGTCGACCAACTTCGACTCACCATTTCTCTCAAAGCTGATCAGCGGTCGGGAAATGGTCCCCTTCCGATTCCCCACCACCGTCCCCTTCAAGCCATCGGAGAGAAGCACCTCCGTGCCCACGGGGTAAATGCCAAAAGCCTTGATAAAAGGATTCACGATCTTCTGGTCGAACATTTTGCCGGTTTCCTTGATGATGAAACTCACGGCATCGTACGGAGACCAGCCTTTCTTGTAGGGGCGCACCGATGTCAGGGCATCAAACACATCCGCGACCATCATCAACCGGCCAGCGAAGGGAATCTCTTCGCCCTTCAAACCCGTGCAATACCCCGTGCCATCCACGCGTTCGTGGTGAAAAAGAATACAGTCCAAAACTACCTGGTCTTCGATCCCAGACATAAGGGCAATCCCGTGGCCATACTTGGGGTGTTTCTTGATGATATCAAATTCCATGTCCGCAAGGCGCTTCTTGCTGTTCAAGATCTCCAAGGGGATCCACAACTTCCCCATGTCGTGCAAAAGCCCCCCCGTTGCAATCCGTTCCACCATGCCAATGTCGTGGGGAAACATCTCGGCCGCAATGGAAGTGGCAATGATCGAAACGTTCACCTGGTGGTTGAAGGTGTAGTCATCCAGTTCGCGCAACTTGGAAAGCGAGGGAACCAGGTACTCCCCGTAGGTGGAAATGATGGCATGGGAAATTTCCCTTCCCAGCGTCTCCACCCGTGCGACTTCCACCCGCTCCTCTTTGAGGATCTTTTCGAAGACCTGGGAGATCTCCTCTTCCATTTCATCGAGCTTTTCCTGGGAAAACGGGGCGGAGTGGATCTGCACTGCCTTACGAACATCCTCGAAAACCGAGATCCACGAAATCCCTCGGCTATGCAACTTTTGGATCAAGGCTTTGGAAACCAGTTGCCCCGTGTGGACGATCAGATCTTGGGAATTACTCCCAAGGATGTTCTCCGCGATCACATCGCCTTCCTGGAGTTGTTCGAGTGGTTTCCATTTAACCAATTCCCTTCACCTCAAGGATAAACAGATCCGGGTTCTTTTCCAACTCGATTTCACGACCTTCGGAAAGCAATATGGGACGCCCCAAAGCCCTTTCTCCCCGGGAAATCACCTTTCCCATGCTCCCATCGTTCAGCTTCACCAGCGTACCGGTGGGATAAATGCCGGCAATCTGAATGAATGCCCGCACCATGTCCGGGTCGAAAACGGAATCCACCTTGGAAATGATCCAGCGTAAAGCCGCATGGGGATCCATCCGGGCCTTTCCGCCGATGGAAGTAATCAAGGTATCGTACGTATCGGCAACAGCAAGAACCCGGGCAAAAAAATGGATGCCCTTCCCCACCCGGTGGAAGGGGAAACCCCTGCCATCGAAGCGTTCGTGGTGCTCGAGGATTCCCGTTTCCACGTCCTTTTCCAAGAAACCAGGATCGACCTTCTGGATTATCTTCACCGCCAAAATGGGGTGCATCTTGATGCGGTCCATCGGCCCGTACTCGAACTCCTTCTGGATATCTTCCACGAATTGCAGCGACCGCTTGGGGGAAACCCATATCAACCCCACATCATGCAGCAGTGCCACCTTCACCAATTGCACGAGGTAATGCCAGGGTTGCTTGAGATGGTGCGCCAAGGATGCCGCAAGGATCGCAACGTTGATACCGTGCTTCACGATGAAGCCCCCGCTGATCTCCGTGAGGAAGTTCAAAACCCCCGGCTCCGTCTTGATCACCTCGCTCACGATGTCGTTGGACAGGTTGGTGATCTCGGCAGGATTCACCGTCCCCTTCTCCAACAAAACCTGGGCAAAATTCTGGAAGCGATTCAGTGCCGAATGGTACTTCTCGTCGGAAAGCGCTAAGGGAAGATCAGGGGCAAGGGCTTTTTCCGCCTGGGCCATCGTTTCCTTTTCCAACGAAAGGGGGAGCGTGTCATCGGGGCGAGGGGCATTGGCTTCCTCCACCCCCACGGGGATCCAGGTCACGTTGTGCCTTTTCAGGAAAGCCAGCGTTTGGGAATTCAAGACATTCCCGCGATGGGTCAACAGCACGAAGCTATTGGGATCAAAAATATCGTCCCCACAAACCGATCCGGTTTTGATTTCGTCGATGGGTTGCCAGGAAATTTTCATGATCAAAACCCCTTTTCAAGGATTTTACTCGCTTTCAGAAGGTCCACGGAACGCGTGGGGACAACCGTGCTCATGAGCCAGGGGTGCGACAGGTACTCCCGGATTACCTCTTGGAGTTTTTCAGAATCGATGTGCAAAATTCGCTCCACCATCTTTTCCACGGTCTCTGGACGCCCCAAGGACAGCCCGCTATCCAGGTTCCGCATCATCGAAGAGTAGGTGCTTTCCGTGGAAAGGAGCAATTTCCCCCGGAACCTTGCCTTTCCATACTCCAGCTCCTCCTCGCGCACACCGTGCTGCAAAAGGTCGGAAACCTGTCCGCGCAACTCTTCCACCAAGCGCCCCACTTTCTCTGCCGAAGTGGCGGCGTAAATGTAAAAAATCCCGTTGGAGGGGTAGGAAATCAACCCAGAGTCGATGGCGTACACCAGACCCAGTTTCTCCCGCACACGGTGAAACAGCCGGGAACTCATGCCTCCGCTCAAGATGACGTTCAACACCTGGAAGGCATCGAAATGGGGGTCTTTACGGCCCGGAGCGCGGAGACCCAGCAAAAGGTGCACTTGCTGCAAATCTTCCTTCTCCTCGAAAACCACCTGTTCCTTCGGCGCATACTCCAAAACCGCGGGAGAGAGGTCCGCGTTACCGGTCGGAAACGCCTCCAAGGGGTTGAAGAAATCCTGGGCAACGTCACCAGCCACGGAAACGATGAGGTTCTTGGAGTGGTACTGGGAGCGGTAGAAATCCACCAGGTCCTTTCGCTCCGTGCGGGAAACGCTTTCGAAATTCCCGAGCACTGGCCGGCCATAGGCACCGCCGTTCCAGGCCAGCTGGAAAAGGTTCTCGTACACCTGGTCCACGGGATCATCCTCGGAAGACCAGATCTCCTCGATCACCACTTCTTTTTCCAGGCTAAACTCCTCTTCGGGAAAAACGGCGTTCTGCCCAATATCGAGCAAGATTTCCAACGCCACCTTTGCCTGGAAATCGGGAACCCGCGCGAAGTAAACCGTGGTTTCCTTCCCGGTGAAGGCATTCAACGTTCCTCCCACCTTCTCGATGGGTTCTTTCAAGGAAAAGGCGTCCCGCTTGGTAGTTCCCTTGAAAACCATGTGCTCGGTGAAGTGCGCGATACCCCCAAGGTCCGCGGGTTCGTGCGAGGAACCCGCACGAACCGCAACCCCGATACACACCGAACGCAGCCCAGGCATCTTTTGGAAGTACACCTGGGCCCCATTTGGCAATTCTTGGTAGCTTAGTCCTGGGTGGTCAATGGTTTTCATTTCTGGATTGGTCACCCTTTCCCCTTGGGCGGCGATTTTGCGGACGGGGAGGGCGATTGGAGTTAGGCCGCGCGGAACCCCGCTCGCTTTTCTCCTTTTCGGCTTGCTTCTTTTCCTCTTCGGTCAAGATTTTCTTGAGGTCGTACTTGCCATTTTCGTCCACGCTTGCCACGTACACCTTCATGGTGTCACCGATCTTGAATTCCTTGGTCGCATCCGGAACCCGGCGCCCCATGTTGGAAGCGTGCAGCAATCCAACCTTTCCAGGAGCCATTTCCACGAAGACGCCGTACTTCTCCACGCGGGTAATCTTTCCCTCGAATTCCTCCCCGGCCTGGATGGGGCGCGTCAACGTTTCCACGAACTTGAGTGCGGCACGAACCTTTTCGCGGTCCGTTCCCGAAATGCTCACCTTACCCGAATCATCCTCCACGTTGACATTGACCTCGAAATCCTTGGTGATGCGCTTGATGGTCTTTCCGCCAGGGCCAATGAGCTCCCCGATGGATTCGTAAGGGATCTGGATCTGCACGATCGCCGGCGCATAGGGAGAAAGCTCCTCGCGGTGGGAAGGAATGGCGGAATACATCAGATCCAAGATGTGCAAGCGCGCTTCCTTTGCCTGCAGCAAAGCCTGTTTCATGATGTCGCTGCTAATTCCGCTCACCTTGATGTCCATCTGGAAACCGGTGATGCCGTCGCGCGTGCCTGCCACCTTGAAATCCATGTCCCCCAGGTGATCTTCCAGCCCCAGGATATCGGTTAAGACCGCCACGCCGTCCTCTTCCTTGATCAATCCCATTGCCACACCGGCTACGTGCTTGGAAATCGGCACACCCGCATCCATGAGAGACAACGAAGCGGAACAGATGGTTGCCATGGAGGAAGAACCGTTGGATTCCAGGATTTCCGAAACCACGCGAATGGTGTAGGGGAACGCTTCCTCGTTGGGAAGCACGAACTTCACGGAGCGTTCGGCCAAGTGCCCATGGCCTACTTCCCTGCGGCTCACCCCACGCATGGGTTTGACTTCCCCCACCGAAAAAGGAGGGAAGTTGTAGTGGAGCATGAACGCCTTTTCATCGCTCTGGTAAATCGTGTCGATGAGCTGGGTATCCGAACCGTCGCCGAGCGTGACGATCCCCAGGCTTTGGGTTTCACCGCGCGTAAAGAGCGCGGAACCGTGGGTGCGCGGTAGCACGCCAATTTCACACTCGATGTTTCGGATCCCGGTAGTGGGGCGCGAATCGGCACGGCGGTTCTTCTCCAAGATGTTGCGGCGCATGCGTTTTTTCATCACGTCTTCGAAGTGTGCCTTTGCCAGGGAAAATTGCTGGGCAAACACATCTTCTTCGAGTTCAAGGTTCCGCAACTTCTCCTCGAAGACCTCCATGACTTGCTTCTTGTACTCTCCAACCGCAACGTCCCTGGCCTTCTTGCCCTGGGTGAAAATCCGCTCTTCCAGCAGCGGAATATCAATCAATTCCTCCAAGGTTTGCCGGTTTGCCTCCGAGAGCGTGGGAACTTCGTACTCCATTTTTTCGGGGATTCCCAGCTCGGCGATGATTTCTTCCTGCAACGTAACCAGCTCCACGATGGCCTTGTGTGCCGCCTCGAGTGCCTGGATCATCAGCTCTTCGTCGACTTCCTTGCCTTCCCCTTCCACCATTACGATGGCTTCCTTGGTTCCGGCAACGGTCAAATCCAGCAGGCTGTTTTTCAACTGCTCCTCGCTGGGGAAAACCACGGGTTGGCCATCCACGAAACCCATCTTCACTCCGGCAACGATTCCCTCGAAGGGGATGTTGGACAAGTTCAACGCCAGCGATGCTCCCATGATCGCCAGCACGTCCGCGGGATTGTCCGGGTCCATGGAGAAAACCGTGGCAATTACCTGCACTTCGTTGGAAAAACCCTCCCCGAAAAGGGGCCGGATGGGGCGATCGATTTGGCGTGCCGCAAGGATGGAAGATTCGCCGGGTCTTCCTTCCCGTTTCAAAAAGCCTCCGGGGATCTTGCCCGCGGAGTAGAATTTCTCCTGGAACTCCACGGTAAGGGGTAAAAAATCTCCCCCGCGGGGTTCGTTCGCTGCATTTGCAACAACCAGTATCACCGTGTCTCCCGCTCGAATGTACGCGGATCCGGCCGACTGCCTGGCCACCTTGCCGTGCTCCACCACGAACTCGCGGTCAAACATACGGCGCTTCCATTGTCTGAATTCCATTCAACTTTCACTCCTTTTTCCATGGATACACTTTATTATATTGTACCAGAAAAGAGAACAAAAAAATGGTTCTATGCGTTATAATTGGTATAATCAGTCGAGATCAAGACCTGCCCATCCAAAGGGGGGGATTTTTTGCGTTTCACATGGTCGATTTTGGTTCTCATCGTTTTGGGGGGCTGCCTGTTTGCCAATTCCTTTTTGCTGGTGACATTCCAGGGAGACTCCTCTGTCGTACAAAATGCCGCACGCATCGAAAAGTACTTCCAATCCCTTTCGATGCCTGTTGATCGCTTTACCATCGCAACGGGGGGATTTTTCGATCCCGAACTGTTCCTGCTTTTTGCCCACGTTTTTGACCGCGAGCAGCTTCCCTTCCACTCCATCCTGGGTGCAGCCGGTGTGGATTGCCTGGCACTCACCGCGGCGGAAAACCAGCAGATTGCAAGACCCGGCGAAAAGAGCCTCTTGGGAAATCTCCCGGTTATTGACAGTACCCCGGGGGTTCCCTCTTCCCATGCCCATTGGTACGTGCAAGCGGTTGGTAACAAGAGAGTGGGTGTTCTCAACCTGACCACTCCCAGTGCGGGATGGTACACGAACCTGCCCGAAGGCTTTTCGGTGAACAACGCGGACCTTTGGTTCGTGGTCATGGATACCCCGGATATCCGGCAAGTTCCCCAAAGTTGGCGGTTCAAGAGCGTGGTGTTGCCACGCAAAACCGCGATTTACAACGTGGATCTCTCCGTGGGGTTGCTTCTCACCGAGCTGAACATTCCGGGACAAGCATCCGCGAACACCGCTTTGGAACAGATGCTGCAGCGCTTCGGGGATTGGAAGAAGACAACTTTCCAACTGGACCCGCTGGGTGTTTCGCGTTTCGTGCAGATTCCCTTTTTCCACTTTTCCGGGCAACTTCTTGCCCGTGACCACCAATCGGATTTGGCACTTTTCTTCCACGAGCCGCTTCCCAAAACGCTGACCCCGGCCCAAGCCTTTGATTTCTTCCAGTCGTACAGCGCGGGAACCCTTTACCTGGAAAATACCATCTTGCGAAAGTGGATGGAAAGAACCGGTTCTACCCTTTCCTATGACGGGTTCCAGGTGAAAGTGGACAATTCGTTCCCCTTCCTTTCCCTCTGGGGGGAACCCTATTACCTGGACGTATCCCGGGAAGTGGGAAGCCGGCTGATTATGAAAACATTCCCCGAGCCCCAAAAGATCACATTGGTGGGCCCGTCCGCACAAATCAAGCGCCATTTTCCTTCCTTTCAGCCCTCGGGGATCCATCCCATGTACGATTTCTTCTGGTCCCTCAAGGCAGGTTCTCCCTCCGTCCTACCTTCTTGGAGAGTTGTCACCCAGCCCTACTACACCACCTACACGGTGCGAAGCGGAGATACCCTGGGAGAAATCGCGCGACGGCTGGGCGTGGATGTAGACACCATCCTCGCCTACAACCCAGACGTGATTCCCATGTACTTGCTTCCCGGAACCAAGCTCCAAGTACACATTCCCTACCCCTGGGAAAAACCCCAACCTGGGGATTCTTCTTCCCTCGAAAACGATAAGGAGTGATTTCTTTTTGACCGTTGTCTATTTCCTGCTCATGTTTACCCTGGTGGTGTTAGCCCATGAACTCGGCCATTACCTTTTCGCGAGGCTCCTAAAAATCGGGGTGGCGGATTTCGCCATCGGATTCGGCCCTGCACTCTTTCGCTGGAAGATGAAGAACGGAGCGAACTTCCGGATCAACATCTTTCCGCTTGGAGGGTACGTTCGGATGGAAGGCGAGGATCCCACGCAAATCGACCAGTTACCCGAAGAGGAAAAGAAACACCTGCTGTACGCGCGTCCCGCGTGGCAGCGCTTCCTGGTTTCTTTTTCCGGGCCCCTGTTTTCCATCCTTTTCGGCTACCTTTTGTTTGCCTTGAGTGCAGGTGTATGGGGTATTCCCACGGTGGGTATCGATCGCGTGGATCCCTTTTCTCCCGCCTTCGAAGCAGGCATCCAAAACGGGGACATCATCCAGCGCGTGGATGGTAAGCGCGTCTTCAGCACCGACGAGCTCTCCACCGCCGTAAAACGGCAAGACGAGGTGCAGTTGACCCTGCTGCGGGACGGGCAGCCGCTGCAAACCACCGTGTACCCCACGATGCTTCCCACCCAGCACTACCTTTTCTTGAAAAGCGACCAACCTCTTCCGCAGATGGCGGGGCAAAGCGTCGCGTCGGTAAATGGCAAGGACCCAACCCAGCTTACACCGGACGAGATGCTCAACAAGCAGCTTTCCTTCCAGATGGAAGACGGAAGAGAGAGCACGGCAACCCTGGAAGCCTTCCAAACCTACGACCCGCGCCGCGCGATCGGGATTGCCTACGCCAACCTGTCTACCACGGTGCGCAGTGCTACTTCTCCATTGCAAGACGGCGATACCATCTTGGCCATAAACGGCACTCCGGTGCAGCGGGGCTCGGATTTTTACGCGATCGTAAGCCTTTTGCAACTTCCCGCGCAAAAGGGAATGGTGTACACCTTCGTGGAGATCCGTCAGAACATGGTGACCGACCAACTGGCACTCCCCTCCCAAACGTTGGCAACCGTTACCGTGCGACGCAATGGCAGCGAAATCACGCTCCAAGCCCCCGTTTCGGCCCTGCTGCAATCCATTTCCGAAGCGTATTTCCAACCCGCAAACCCCAACTGGTACCCTTCCGGGCCTCTTCGCGCCTTCGGCCTGGGAGTGGTTTTCGCCAACCGCACGCTGGCCCGCATGGGGCAAATCCTCGGTCAGCTTTTCACGGGGGGAACCACGGTAAAAGACTTTGCGGGTCCGATCGGGTTGGTGAAAATGGTGGGGATCGCATCCCGCGGGGGACTGGAAACCATGGTTTTCCTCATGGCCTTCTTCACGCTGAACCTGGGGTTGTTCAACCTTCTCCCCCTTCCCGCGTTGGACGGGGGGCGCATCGTTTTCAACCTGGTGGAAATGGTTTCCCGCAAGAAAATCAACCCCGTGGTGGAAGGATACATTCACACCATCGGTTTTTTCCTGCTGCTGGCACTGTTGTTTTACATCTCCTACTTCGACGTGATCCGCTTCTTGAAATAGAAAGGAGTTCGACGTGAACAAAAGACCGGTACCGATCCTTGTACTCTTGTCGACATTGTTGTTCTTGGTGTTCTCCTCCACGCTACTGGCCGAGGAGGAAACACTGCACATCCAGTCCGAGCGTTTCCGCTCCTCGGACGACCGTTTTGATTTCCTGGGGTATACCGAAATTCGAAAGAACCAGTTCCAACTCATCGGGGACCGCTTCTACATCACGTTGCAAGACGGCAAGGAGGAAACAGCGGTTGCCACGCAGGGGATCTTCGTTTCCTTCGAGAGCGGGCAGGCAACGGCCTTGACGCTGGATTACGATTTCGAGAGCGAAAAGGGCACTCTCACGGGCGATGTGGTCTCCCAGATCCTCTCCCAGACCTCCGAGGGCACGCAAACCATCGATATCCTGTGTCAGCGACTGGGCTTCTCCACGCGCGACGAATCGTACGATGGGGATTCTGCCGTACCCGACCGGGTACAAATCAACAAGGGGTCTCTCGAAGCTTTCTGCAACCAGTTCCAATACGATGGACGCAGCGAATCCCTTTTGCTGGAACGCAACGTGGACATCAACGACCCGGAGAACAAGCGTTCCATCCAGGCATCACAGGTTCAACTGGATCTCCAAACGGATGGTTTCACGGCCTCCGAGGCGTTCTTGCGCGTGGACGACGCGTCAAGCGATCCTGGCAAGACCCTCGTGGCAACCACGACGAGCATGGACTTTTCGGAATCCCGCATCGACTTCCTTGGACCTTCCACGCTGCAAAAAGGCGACCTTTTGCTTCGCTCCCGCTCCTTCTTCGTGCTGCGAGAAGGCGGGGTGGAAAAAACCCTTCAAACCAGGGCACCGGTGTTCATCGAGTTTGAAAGCGGTGAGGCCACCGCGAACCACCTGGACTACGACCTGGAATCCCAAACCGGTGTACTGTCAGAAGCCGTGCAGGCCAAGATCCAATCCGGGGAATCCACCGATACCGTGTTGGTCAACTGCGAACAACTCCACATCGACACCCCGTCGCGCCGTTACGAGGGGGAAGGTTCGGAAGAATCCCCACGCATCGAAATCCAGCGTACGGATTTTTACGGGAACGCTGGTTCCTTCGTGTTCCTCGGGGACCAGGAAGAAGTCATCCTGGAAGACCAGGTGTACGTGGAGCTGGAAGAAGACAAGTTCATTCGCCAGGGAGAGTACGTGAAGATCTTCTTGAAAGACAACACCCTACAGGCCAAGAATTCTTCCATCCAGCTTTCCTCGGAAACGGGCAACCCCATCCAGATCCAGACAAAGGACTTCGAGATCCTGGACGACTCCATCCAATTCTACGACACTTCCCGCCTGACGAAAGGAAAAACGCAGTTCGTTTCCGACCGGTTCGAGGTGCTCCGGGAAGGTGGGAAGGAGCGAACACTCCAAGCCACCGACGGAGCATTCATTGCCTTTGAATCGGGAAGTGCCACCTCCAATACCATCACCTTCGACCTGGAAACCGAAACCGGCACGTTGACCCATGACGTGAACGCACAGATCCAGACGGGAACGTCCACCGAAACCGTGAACATCCTCTGTGACCAGCTTCTGGTGGACGCCCAAAACAAGGAGTACCAGGGATTTTCCGAGGGAAGCGATCGACTCTCGCTCCGAAAAGGAGAATTGGAAGCAAAGAGCGATCGATTCTTCTACGATGGCAACAGCGAAGTGATCGAATTGGTCGGGAACGTTTGGGTTCTGGATCCCAAGAATCGCCGGGAACTCCAAGGGGAAAACGTGAAAATACACTTGAAAGACGATTCACTGGAAGCGGTGAATGCCACAATGACACTCATCACAAAACAATAGACAAAAGGGAGGCACCATGCATGCTGGATATCAAACAAATCCGCCAAGACCCCGGCGCGGTGAAAGAAGCCTTACGCAACAAGAACGAAGACCCGGCCCAGGTTGACGCCATCCTGGAACTGGACGAACAGCGCCGCGAACTCATCCGAACCAGCGATGAACGCAAGGCCTTGCGAAACAACCTCTCCAAGGAAATCGCCGCCCTGATGGCGCAAAAGAAGAAGGAGGAAGCAAGCCCCAAGATCGCTCTTTCCAAGCAGACGGGAGAAGAAATCAAGGCTTTGGACGAGCAGCTCAAATCCGTGGAAAGCGCGCAAGAAAGCCTTCTGCTTGCCCTGCCCAACCTGCCCGACTCCCGCACCCCCGTGGGAGAGGACGAAACGCAGAACGTGGAAATCCGCACATGGGGCACTCCACGAACATTCGACTTCGAGCCAAAACCCCACTGGGAACTGGGAACCGGCCTGGAAATGATGGATTTCGAGCGCGCCTCCAAGTTGAGTGGATCCCGCTTCGTGATCCTCACCGCCAAGCTGGCGCGACTCAACCGGGCGCTGGTGCAATTCATGCTCGACCTCCACACCATGCAACACGGGTACGTGGAAATCAACATTCCGCACCTCGTCAAACGGGAAACCATGCTCACATCGGGGCAGCTTCCCAAGTTCGAAGAAGAAGCCTACAAAACCACGCCCGACGATATGTTCCTGGTTCCCACCGCGGAAGTGTTCCTGGCGTCGTTGCATTCCGGGGAAATCCTGGAGGAAAAGCAACTCCCCCTGAAGTACGTCGCCTACTCCTCCTGCTTCCGCCGCGAGGCGGGTTCTTACGGAAAAGACGTGCGCGGGATGATTCGCGTTCACCAGTTCGAGAAAGTCGAGCTCTTCAAGTTCACCACCCCCGAATCTTCCTTTGAAGAACTGGAAGCCCTCACCAACGACGCGGAAAAGGTGCTGCAACTACTCGAGCTTCCCTACCGCGTGGTAAACCTTTGTTCAGGCGACACGGGCTTTGGTGCTGCCTTCACCCACGACCTGGAAGTCTGGCTTCCCTCCTACGCCGCTTACAAGGAAATCTCCTCGTGCAGCAACGATACCGATTTCCAAGCGCGGCGCGGAAATACCCGCTTCCGAAACCGGGAGAATCACCTGCAGTTTCCACATACCTTAAACGGTTCGGGCCTTGCTGTGGGCAGAACCCTGGTAGCCCTTTTGGAGAATTACCAGTTGCCCGATGGTTCCATCCAGGTGCCCCCGGTATTGGTACCGTATCTTAACGGGATTGATAGGATTTTTTAACTATCGGGGTTTGAACTTTTCTCTTCGCGCGTGGTCTAACTGTTGTAAAGAGAATGAACCCCTCACATTGAAAGCGGACAGGACCTGTCCGCATTATTTTTTTTGGGAGGATTTTGCATGGATAGGAAAGTGCGTTTTCTCCATCTGGCTTTTTTCCTCACACTTTTTCCTTCTCTCTTCGGCACTCCCATCACGTTTCTCTTCCAGAGCACCGCCACCACGGTGGACATTTCCGCCGACTTCACTTCCTTTCACCCCGTGGCCATGGCACAAGCAGCGGGGGGGCTGTGGAAATATTCGCTGGAGCTGGAGCCGGGCACCTACCGCTATTTCTTCCTGCAAGATGGCAAAGCTACCCTTGACCCCAAGAACGTCTCGCTGGTGCGTTTCCAGGACATGTTGGTAAACGTGCGCGTGGTAGCGCAAAGGGGAATCCCGCAAAAAGGTGATGGCCAGGCAGCCTCCTTCACCTTTGCCCATGAACGCCCCTTCGTGAACCCGGTGCAGCCAGGGGAGATTTTCCTGAGCGCCGCGTTTTCGGAGAATGATGCCGATGGGATACAACTTCTGGTAAATGGCACCGTTCTCCAAGAAGAAGTTTTTTCACAGGATGCCAAAACTTGGACACGTTTCCACGTGCGCAGTGAAGCTCCAAAACTGTACTACGCCTTTTTGCTGGAGGATGGCCAGCCCGTGTACTTCCCGGAAAGCCCCGAGGAGTTGTTCCACTTCGATTTCCGCAATCCCCCGGTGGGCTACTTGCTTCCCCCGGAATGGTCCAGGGGCATCACGTATTACCAGGTTTTCCCCGAGCGCTTCGTCAACGGCGATTCCTCAAACGATCCATACCCGCGGATGGAGCCAGGGGCAACCATGACCCAGGATATTCTTGCCAACTCCTTTTTCGGCGGAGACCTGGACGGGATCCGAAAAAGCCTCTCCTACTTCAAAGAGCTGGGAATCGGAGCGCTCTACCTCAACCCCATCTTCCAGGCCCCTTCCACCCACAAGTACGATACCTCCGACTACGAGAAGATCGACGAAGGATTCGGCAACATGGCGGCTTTCGAAGCACTGGTGCATTCCCTGCAAACGAACAATATTCGATTGGTGCTCGATGGGGTTTTCAACCACAGTGGCACTTCCTTTTTCGCGATGCGCGAAAACTTCGACCTGCAGCAAAAATCGCGTTTCTTGGACTGGTTCCACATCCTTCGGTTCCCGATCACCTTCTCCGCAGAGAGCTACCGCTGTTGGTTCAACTACCCCTCCCTTCCCCAGTTTCACCACCAAAACCCACAGCTCAAGGCCTACTTGTTGCACGTTGCCTTTTTTTGGTTGGCCAAGGGAATCGATGGCTGGAGGCTGGATGCAGCCGACCAACCGCCCCTTTCCTTCTGGACCGAAACCTTCTACCCCCAACTCAAGAACGTGGTTCCAGATGCACTGCTGGTGGGAGAATACTGGCGCGATGCCTCTGTCTACTTCCAAGATCCGGCCTTCGACGCGGTGATGAACTACCGTTTTCGCGATGCCATTCTCGCCTACTGCCAGGGGGGGCGCGCCTCCTCTTTCGTCAACGAGATCCAAGACATGCGAAACACCTACCCTCCCCAGGTTTTGGACAGCCTATGGAACATGCTCGGCTCCCACGATACACCGCGTATCCGCACTGCCCTCGGCGAAAACGACCAAGCGCTCAAGGCGGCCGTGAGCCTGCAAATGACCATGCCTGGATGCCCGGTGATTTACTACGGGGATGAACTCGGCATGACGGGGGCCACCGACCCCTTTTGCCGCCAGCCTTTCGGCTCGCAGCCTACACACGAACCAACCTCCCGGCTGTACCAAGCGCTTCTTGCCCTCCGGAAGCGCTCGGAGGCACTGAAAACCGGGGAGTACTCGGTACTCCAAACCTCTCGTCAAGCGCTTGTTTTCGAGCGGAAAACCGCAGAAGAGAGGATCGTAGTTGCCGTGAACACTGGATCGCGGCAGGTTCCTCTGGGTGTAACCCTGGGGGAAGAAATGCGCGATATTTTCTCCGGGGAAACCATGGACACCCTTTCCTCTCTGCCTGGCAACACGACTTTGGTTTTGGAACCCGTAGGAGGCGAAGAACAGTGACACCGCTTTTCCACACCGTCTTGTACCACGGAAAGGGGAAACACCACAATTTCTTCGAGGGATGGTATTTCAAGATCGTGGACAAGCAACACCAGAATGCTTTTGCCTTCATTCCCGGGGTGTCCCTTGGAAAAAGGGGAGAAACCCCACGGGCTTTCGTGCAGTTCCTTTCCGGCGAACAGGAATCTTCCCATTTCTTTCCCTTTGACATGTCCATGTTTCGCTCGGATCCCCGCGTTTTTTCGGTGTTCGTGGGGCCCAACCACTTCCACGAAAACGGCTTGGAAGTCAATCTGCAAAGCCAATACAACCATATCCGCGGGAAAATTTCTTTTGGCCCCCTGTTTGGGTGGCCACAACCCTGGTATTCTCCTGGTGTCATGGGGCCCTTTTCCTTCGTCCCGTTCCTGGAATGCAATCACGGGGTTGTGAGCATGGACCATGAGCTATCCGGTGAAGTGGACATCAACGGGAAGACGTACGATTTCACGGGAGGAAGGGGATACATCGAAAAGGATTGGGGACGTTCCTTTCCCAAAGCATGGGTTTGGATGCAATCGAATTCCTTCGACCTTCCGCGAACCTCCCTTTTCCTTTCGATTGCCACCATTCCTTGGATCGGGTTCCGGTTCACGGGATTCTTGTGTGGTTTTCTGCTGGACGGAAAGCTACATCGCTTTGCCACGTACACCGGTGCATCGTTGTCGGTTTCTTTCCCAAGCGAAGAAGAGGTCCAGGTGCAAATCCAGAAAGCAAAAACGCAATTACGCATCCATGCCAAAAAGCAGCCCGGGAGCGAATTGCTTTCCCCGGTGCGTGGCAGCATGCAAGGACGCATCAACGAATCATTGGCATCCACCATTCATGTGCATTTCTTGCAAAACGGGAGAACGATGTTCGATCAAGAAGGAAAGTGTGCGGGATTGGAGAACGTGGGGCCTCTCACCCCGCAATGAGCGCAGAAAAATCCTGCAAATCGATGGACACCTTGGAAGAAGCGACTTTCTCCCCGCATTGGTTCGCCAGCTCCGCTGCATTTTCCACGGAAAAACCTTTCTCGAGCCCGGCCAAGAACCCCGCGTTAAACGCATCGCCACACCCCGTGGTGTTCTCTGCTACCACACTGCGCGACGGGGGGAAATCCTGCGCACCGTCCCGGGAAAAGACACTGCATCCTCTTTCTCCCCTTTTGAGAACGATGGTGCCCGTTTCCTTCCGCAACAGCAAACGCGCAGCACGTGGCGCATTCGATTCGCCGGGAACCAACTGGTGGAGTTCCGTTTCGTTGGGGAAGAAATAGTCCACGAAGGGCAAAACCTCCCGTAACCTCCCCGGCACCATTTTCACCGGGCTTACCCCCGGGTCCAGGCTCACGCGGCCACCCTCTGTGCTACACCTTTTCACGAGTTCCCGGGCAAATGCCGCTTCCTTTTCGCGAAGGAACACGTACCCGGATACGTGGAGATGTGCCTTGCCCTTGATCGACTGCCATACGCTTTCGAGCTGCTCAAAGGGAACGCTTCGCGGGGGGCGGAGGCTAAACATCGTACGCTGACCACCCGGCGAAACCACGATCACCATCTTGCCCGTGTTCATGTGCGTGGTTTCCAGCAAGCGGGTATCCACACCCACTCTTTGGAACACCTCCTTCAAGAAATCCCCCTCCAGGTCATTTCCCAACGACGAGATCAACCCCACATGGGTCTGCAGCTTGGCAAGAACCATGGCCGTGTTTGCGGCCGACCCCCCCGCGTGCACTTCTCCGCGCGCTGTTGCTTCCCCACCTTCTTCCGGGAAATGCTTCACGAATACCAACTGGTCCACCATCGAATCTCCCAGGCAAACGAGCATATTTTCTCCTCTCTCCACTGCTTGACAGATGGAAAAAAAACTGGTATTATATCGCATATCGATATAACGCACACTGATGCATTGAATGTCGATATATACATCAAGGAGGTTTGCGTATGGGAAAACGTGCACTGCAATCCCTTTGTCCCTTGACCGAAACCACCTTCTTCATCCTCCTTGCCCTGACGGAACCACTGCATGGGTACGGTATCATGCAAAAGGTCTCCGAGATGAGCGATGGGCGCGTAAACCTTGGACCGGGAACACTGTACGGTGCACTGTCCAAGTTGGAGAAGCTTGGAGCCATCACATTCCAGGGGGAAGATCCGGAAAACCCCCGGCGGAAGGTGTACCAAGTATCTGAGGAAGGCAAACAAATCCTTCAAATCGAGACGCGTCGCATCGCCCAGATGGCAAGTGTTGCAACCGGAATCCTGGAAAGGGAGGAACAAGAATGAAAGGGGAAATGCCCATGAACACATCCAAAAGCAGCAAAACAGTGCACCGCTTTTTCACCGCTTGGAATGAGCAAAGGGAAACCCGATGGTTAAAAAAAATGTCCAAAGAAGGGTGGCACCTTAGCCAGTTCGGGTTTGGAACGTACCGTTTCGTGAAGGGAACCCCTGGAGACTTCACCTATTGCTTCGATTACCGGGTACAGGGAGGGAAGGATTTCCCCGAATACACCGCCCTCTTCTCAGATGGGGGATGGGAATACATCGATTCTTTCGCCAACTGGCACTGCTTCCGCACGCAACAAACCAATTCCCAAACCCCGGATATCTTCTCGGACAACCGCTCAAAGATGGAAAAATTCATCCGCTTGCGACGAACCCTCGTGTTGGCAATCCTTCCTTCGCTCTTGTGGCTAACTACTTTTTTCCCTTTTTTCCTCGAACAGACGGATCACTCCACCCTGTTTCTCTTGCTGGTAGGATTCATCGCAGCCGCTGATGCGTTTATCGCGTACGGGATTGCAAGGATCCAAATGCTCATCGTTTCGTTGAAAAAGCATCCCCGGGAATGAAGCCTTACCCTTCCATGGGAATCCGTTCGCGGTTCCAACGGAATTCCTCGTTGGGTTTTGCCTGGGAAATGTAACGCTCGTACTCGTCGTGGTCCAGGATCTTCGCGATGTACAGGTAGCCGTTGCGCGTCTCGTAGAAAAACCGGACGGACTTCCGGTCAAACTTGTAGCACTGCAGCTTCCCCTTGTACTCGTGCAACGAATGCTCGGGCTGCCCCTCCCCCTTGAGGGCTTTCACCACCAGCTCCTTTAGCTCCGGGGTTTTCTTGAGCCTTTTCTTCGCTTCGTCGGAAAGGAACAGAACGGGGTTCTCGGCGTTGAACTTCCCCCAAAGGATGCGCCCCAACTCCGAGAAATACACCAACCCATCTTCTTCCACCAGGTAATCGGGCATCATCTCCATCATTTTTTGGTACCCGATGACATCCTGCACTTCTTTCCGCGGAAGCATGTCGTTGGAAAGCCGGAAGAAAAACAGGTCGTTCTGCTGGAAAACACCATCATCGAAGGAAATGGGCAGCGGCGGTAGCACGTGGACCTTCGACTGCCGTTCGTAGAGGTAGAAAACGCTGGCGTGAAATACCGTGCCCAGGATGGTTGCATACGGCACGAGGGATCGGAAACCCGATGTCACGTTGATGAAGGTATCCAAGCCGTACCGGGAATCGGGCTTATCCAGGTACGAAATCATTTTGCTCACGTACTCTGCGACGCCTTTTCGGAAGGAATCGGACGAACCGGAATCGTGGAAGTGTTCCAAGGTTTCCAGCGAAACCTGGTACTCTCCCTGCCGGTACAAGGAAACCAACGCCTCCCCGCACGCCAGCGAATCCGGTGTGTTGGTGCAGAAGAAAAGCAGCTCTTCGCTTCCATCCAAGCCAAACTGGCTCAGGCTGTTCACTTCCGGGGACCTGCATTCCAAGTCCTCCAGGGTCATTTTCGCTGCTTCTTGCACCAGCCGGGAAGAATCGAACTGCCTATCCTCCCCACCAAAGGTGCTTCTCCAAAACGTGTTTCCCACGTTGGTGAAAATTCTTTTTCGTTTCCCCATTGTATCACCTCACGGAACTGGAATCACTTCTCCCACAACGTAAGGTTCTTCTCGCTGTTGGGAGAACTCCCGGCGGTCAACGGCAAACACCTTTTTCACCGGGATTTTCTTTTGTTCGCAAAAATCCGAAGCCTTTCCCACCGCGTATTGCAAGAAGGAAGTTCCCCCCGCCAGGTTCACGATCACTTCGGGCATGACAGCGTCGGGCCAGTTCTTCTTGAGTGCTTCCAAGAAGCCCGGCATTTCCTCGAAACCACTGAAAGGGTCTTGGAAGAAAAAAGAAACGATGCCTTTCAGGTCAAAACCCGACCTTTGGGCAATTTCGGGCAAACTCCCCAGTGCCTTTGCGGAAGAAACCACGAAGATGCGATCGGGCTGCAAAACCTTTACCAGGGTATACAACACCCCGGGAGACGTTCCCAGCGGAGTAATCAGTAGACGTTCCGTCAATTCGTTCCCCTCCCCGTGATGGATGTGCGAAAAGATTATACCATTCAAGACGGTAGAAATGGAAAAGTACCTCCGGGTTTCGGGTATATGTTATACTTTCACGGTAGCTATTTTTTTGGAGGTGCGCATGGATTTTTCCATCCTGGTGGGGTTGGTGAACAACGCTGGCCTCCTTTTATCCATGGGAATCTTGTACGAGATCACCATCCTTCCACGTTGGCACACGCGAACAGTGGGAAGGCAACTCCTTTTCGGCATCGTGCTGGGAGGAATCGGCCTGGGCGTGATGCTAAACCCCGTTTCCTTTCAAACCGGGGTTGTCTTCGACACCCGCTCGGTTCTGTTGAGCATAAGCGGGTTGTTTTTCGGGGCCATTCCCACGGCTATTGCCATGCTGTTCACGGCCATTCTCCGGCTCGTGAACGGGGGAGGAGGAACGTTACCAGGAGTGTTGACCATCCTTACCTCCGGGGCTATCGGCTTGGGATTTCGCTACTTCTACCGTCGCGAGGTGGGCAGCCTGTCCTTGTGGAAGCTGTACCTTTTCGGCCTGGTCGTTCACGTCGACATGCTTCTGTGCATGCTGGCACTCCCCGATCCCGCCAGTTTCTATTCTTCCATGGGCCTTTCGGTCATCGTGGTGTACCCCATTGCAACTGCCCTTTTGGGCTTCATCATGACGCGGCGCTTCAGTACCCAAAAGACACAGGAGGCACTGCAACAAAGCGAAGCCCGGTTTCGAAACTACGTGGACATGGCACCCTACGGCATTTTCGTGGTGGATCAGCGAGGCCAATACATCGATGTCAATCCCCAGGCAGAAAGGATCACCGGGTATTCCCGCGAGGAGCTTCTGGGAATGCCGTTCTTTGGCCTTGTGCTACCAGATGATCATGCCCTGGCAAAAGAGCATTTCCAAGCACTGCACGAAAAGGGAGAAGCCCTCGTGGAAACCCGTTTCGTGGCCAAGAACGGCTCGGTGCGCTTCTGGCAGGTCAAGGGTGTTCGGCTGAACGAAAGCCGCTACCTTGCTTTCGTGCAGGATATCACGGAAAGGAAGAGGGCAGAGGAGGAACTCCAAGGATCGTACGAGGCCCTGAAGGAAACCAACCAGTTCGCGCAGGAAATGGCGCGGAAAGCCCAAAGAGCCAGCGAAGCCAAGAGCCAATTCCTGGCGAACATGAGCCATGAAATCCGGACACCCTTGAACGGGGTGATCGGTATGGCGAACCTTCTGGCAAAAACCCCACTGGTGGAGGAACAAAAGGAGTACCTGTCAATGATCCAATCCAGTGGGAAAGCCCTTCTCTCGGTGATCGACAAGATCCTGGACTTTTCGCGCATCGAGGCGGGGAAGATGGAATTCCACTCAGAGGTGTTCGACCTGGAGCAACTGGTCGAAGAAAGCCTTTCTCTTTTCGTTCCGCGAACCTCTTCTCCCTCCGTGGTGTTTTCGCTGAATTTCGATCCGCAAATCCCTGCCAAAATTCTCGGGGACCCCAACCGCTTGCGGCAGGTGCTGCTCAACCTTCTGGGCAATGCCACGCGTTTCACGGAAAAGGGGGAGATCCAGCTTTCCGTGAAGTTACTCGAACAACAGGCAAAACATTGCTTCCTTCGTTTTACCTTGCGCGATACCGGAATCGGAATCAAAAACGCGACCCTTCCCCGGTTGTTCCAGCCTTTTTCGCAGGAAGACGCGTCACACACACGGAAGTACGGTGGAACCGGGCTTGGGCTGGCAATTTGCAAGCAAATCGTGGAGCACATGTCCGGGAGCATTGGAGTGCGCAGCAAGGTGGGAAAGGGTTCGGAATTTTGGTTCACAACCCGCTTTGAAGTTGCAGAACCAAGGTCAGAAGTCCCGCTGGATTTGCAAGGCCAACCATTTTTCATCGTGAACTCCAATCCCTGGGAAAACGCGCTTCTTTCGCACTGGATCACGTACTGGAATGGGAATGTTTTCTTTTGCGCAAGCCCGGCAAAACTGGAAACCAAACTTTCCTCCGTGCAAACCCCTTTTTCCGGGAAACCCCTGGTACTTCTGGAAGATCGCTTCCTGTACGAAAGTGGCCGGCCGGAAGACGCCAAAACCCTGGAATGGTTGGCCAAGCAGAGCCCAGGGGTGTTGTGCGGGCTTTTCCCCCCCATGGGAATTTCCCGCCCCCCCCTTCACGGGTTGCAACTCCAAAACTTCCTCCTTCGCCCCTTCACCCCACGGAAATTCGCCTTGTTCCTCCAGGAAACCCTTCCGGGTGTGGCCACTACATCCGTTTCGACCCGGTCCACAACGCATCGAAGTGCACTCATCGTGCACGAGGACACGCTGGTCCGAAAAATCCTTTCGGGCCTCTTGCTGCAATTCAACGTGGAAAGCCATTTCCCTACGACGCTTGCCCAAACCAAGGCATGGGTGCAAAACGGGAAAGCCCAGCTTCTTCTTGTCCAACTTCCCAACCCCAGCCTCCAATCTTGGGTGGAGAAGTTCCGCAAGAAGCACGAGAACGGCAACAAGCTAAACGTCCTGGGGATCGGGGAAGCGGACACAATGGGGGAAAGCACCCGAGGTACCGACCACATTCTCCGCCTTCCCCTTGATCCCCAATCACGGGAAGACATTCAGCGCTGGCTGAAAGTGGAATGAAAAGGAGGCGAGAGAAGCTATACCCTCCAGCGTCCTTTCTCCAGCAGCACCATCCTTTCCCCTGAAGTGGTTTTCCCCTCCACGTTCAGCTGGTCAGATCCCACCATGAAGTCCACGTGTACGATGCTCTGGTTCCCACCAGCTCGTTGAAACCCCTGGGCATCCAACTTTTCCCATCCTTCCAGGCACTGGCTGTATGCCCGTCCCAGCGCGAAATGACAGGAAGCGTTCTCGTCGAAAAGCGTTTCGTGGAACAGCAAGTGCATCTGGGCAAGCGGGGAATCTTCCGAAACGAGCGCCACTTCACCCAGGAAATGGGAACCCTCATCCGTGTCTACGAGGTCTTTCAAGATGGCTTCGTTCGTTTTGGCAGATACGCGCACGATTCGTCCTTTCTGAAATTCCAACGTGAAGTCATCGATGCGATTGCCGCTGTAACTCAATGGGCGGGTACTGCGCACCGTTCCTTCTACCTTTTCCCTGTGGGGTAGCGTGAAGAGTTCCTCGGTGGGCATGTTGGGGATAAATTGGACTCCGCTCTTGGTAATGCTTTCCACACCCATCCAAATGTGTCCTTCCGGCAGCCCGACTTTTAGGTCCGTCCCAGGCCCGGAGTAGTACAGCGTGTCGAAACGCGTTTGGTTGAGAAACTCCTTGCGCGCCCCCGAGGCTTTCACGTGCTCTTTCCAGGCTTGAACGGGGTCGGGTGTATCCATACGCACAGCCTGCAAGATGGCATCCCCCAGCAATTCCATGGCCTTGGCAGGATTCTGGTCGGGGAAAACCTTTCGTGCCCATTTCTCTTGGGGGTATGCAGCAAGGGCCCACTGGTTTTCGTTCTTCTCCATCCAATCAAAGATTGCCTTGTTCGTCTGCATTTTGTGCCGGTTTCGCTTGGAAATCTTGCTGGGGTCGATTCCCGCCAGTAGGTCGGGATCATCCCCTACAATGAACAGTGAAGCGCCTCCCGACTCGAAGATCCCCATGTGCTGGGCAATGGTCCAGGGAGGGAAGTGGGCATACGAACGTTCCCCACCGAGTTCGAGGGCACTCCGATCGAGCTCCCCATCCAGGAACACCGTGGCAACGAGTCCAGCCCCCATTTCGTAGGCCTGCTTGACGATGGTGCGTGCCAGGGGAAGGGCATGTACCGGCGCTTCCAACAGCAAATCTTGTCCTGGTTGCAAGTTGATGGCTACTTCCAACAGCAAACGGGCCATGGGTTGCAGGTTCGCATCAAACGACATCAACAAAAATCACTCCTCTTCGTGAATTCGACCGGGAAACCGGAAGGAAAAAAGCGATCCCTTCCCTGGAGCGGAGAAAAGGGACAGTTCCCCCCCGAGTAAACGCACGTATTCCTTCGTGATCGAAAGGCCGATTCCTGCTCCTTCACAGGGTTTGAGTGGTGAATCCTCTCCCTGCACGAAACGCTCGAAGATCACGCTTTGCTGGTTTTCCGGGATCCCGATCCCTGTATCCTTGACGAAAAAACGCCAACTTCCCTCTGTATGCTCGTACCCGAATTCCACGGAACCGTGCGGGGTAAACTTGAAAGCATTCTTCAGCAAGTGCCGAAAAACGGCTTGCAGCTTTTTTCCATCTGTTCGCATGCGATCGTGTCCATTTTTCCCCATCGAAAGAATTAGGGCTACCCCTTTCTTTTCTGCTTCGGGCAAAAAGAAGTTGTACATCTCTTCCAGTAAGGGTTTGAGGGAAACCATGGAAAGCGAAAGCTGGGATTGACCGGTTTCCAACTCCGAGAGTTCCACCAAGTCGTTCATGGTGTTGAGTAACCGCCTGCCGCTTTGCTGTAGCGATTGGAAGTACTCGTCCCTCTTTTCTCCGGGCAACTCCGGGTCTTGCAGCAACCGCGAAAAACCAAGTATTCCGTTCATGGGGGTTCGGATCTCGTGGCTGATATTGGCAAGGAAATACGATTTGAGCCGGCTGCTTTCCTCTGCCTTCTCCTTTGCTTGGATGAGTTCCCTTTCCGCTTTCTTCCGCCCGGAAATATCCCGTGTGCTCCCCTGGAGTTTCACCACGTTACCTTGTGCGTCGCGAATGGCGTTGGCTCGCACCTCTACCCAAACGGCGGAGCCATCTTTTTTTAGTAGTTCCAGCTCCATGGATCGCTGGTTCCATTGTTTTGACATGGGCTTCGCGGCCTCTTGTTGGAAAACCTGCTGGATTCGTTTTTGGGAGGAAGGCGAGAAACTTTTTTCCATGGGGATGGCATTGGCCTCCTCGGGAGAAAAACCTCGAAGCAAGAACACCGCGGGGCTATGGTACTCGAACTTGCCCTCCATTGTCATCAACCAGATGGTATCCACGGAATTGTCCGCCAGCAACCGGTACATTTGTTCGTTCTGCCGAAGCTGGTTCTGGGTCCATTGGAGCTCGCGCTCGTTTTCCACTTCCCGGATCACCCGTAGCACCACCTCCGGGAAACGTTGCAGGAACCGACTGTCTTTCACCAGGTAATCCCGGGCTCCCAGCTTCATCATTTCCACCGCGACCTGCTCGTCTCCTTGGCCGGTGGAAACGATGAAAGGGGGAACCGGGGAGCGCATCTTTCCAAGCTCGTGGATAAAGCTCCTTCCATCCATGTCCGGAAGAGCGAAATCCAGGATCACCAGGGGAGAGACGTTTCCCTCCAAGAGTTCCAGCGCTTCCTTTCCGGAGGAAACCTGTTGCAAGGGAAGCCCCATTTCTTCCAAGCTTTCCTGGAGAAGCTCGCGGATCCCCGGGTCGTCTTCCACGAGAAGAACGTGCATTGTCCCCATGATGCATCCACGCTTCCTTTACACTTTTACGACTTGCAAGAACAAGCCCAACCGTTTCAGTGTTTCCGCGAAGACCGAAAAGTCCACCGGCTTGGTGATGTACACGCTGCAGCCCAGCCGGTAACATTGCTCGACCTCACGCGGATCATCGGTGGTGGTAAGCATCATGACGGGAATCTCCCTCAACTCCGTCTTCTCCTTCATTCTCCGCAGGACTTCGACACCGTCCATTCGAGGCATGTTGATATCCAGCAACAGAAGGTACGCTTTTTGCGGGTCACGGCCTCCGTCGGCCGGATCGCCCGACAAGAAATCCCAGGTTTCTTGTCCATCCGAGAAGCGCAGAAACGGGTTACACAACCCGGACTCGCGCAACCCTTCCTCGATCAAATCCGCGTGCCCATCATCGTCTTCCGCGATCAAAATGGTCATCTGTCGATATCCCTCCATCTTTCTTTCCCCTTTCCACTCATTCTTCGAACGGAACCGCTGGCAATTCGATCGAAAAAGTTGTCCCCAATCCTTCCTGGGAACGCACGGATATTCTACCCTTGTGCTTGGAAACGATCCGATTCACGATGCTCAAGCCGATCCCCTCACCTGCTTGGGGCGAATGGGCATCCACCCGGAAAAAAACGTCCCAGATCTTCTCCAGGTGACGGGGGTTGATCCCTATACCGTTGTCCTGAACCCGGTAAATCACCTTATTATATATCTTTTCCCCGTATACCCAAAGCTCCAACCTTCTTGGCGGATCCCGGTACTTGATGGCGTTGGAAACAAGGTTGGAAAACAACTGGTTTAGTAAGGCCTGGTCCCCGTAACAGGGAGGAAGTGGTTGCACCTCCACCTTCGCTTCCAGCTGCTCCAACTCAAAGGAAAAGGATTGCAAAACCCTTCCAAGGAGCTCGTCCATGTCCACCTTGCAAATCGCCATCTTCCCACGACCGGTGCGGGAAATTTGCAGCAGCCCCTTGATGAGCGCATCCATCTTGGAAACGTTGGTAAAGATGAAATCCAGCGTGCGCGGGATTTGTTTCTCCAGGACGTCGCTGATTTTCTGACGGGTCTCGGGGGGCAACTCGCACTCTTCCATCTCTTCGGAGATCGACGAGGTTTGCTTCTGCAACCTCTGGCTGAACCCCTGGATGTTCACCAGTGGGGAGCGTAGGTCATGGGAAGCCACGTACAGGTAGTTTTCCAGCTCCTTGTTCTTTTCCTGCAACATCTGCTGGAACTGGTGCAACGGCGAAATGTCGCTGGTGATGGTGGCAAATTGGTTTTTTCGGGGAGAAACAACGGAAATCATGAAGTGCTTGTCGAGGGGTTCAAAGTATTCCGTCAACTCGAGGGGTTCACCGGAGGAAGCCACTTGCACGTACTGGTCAAAGTAGGGTGGGGGAGAAAGCTGGTACACCTCGGAAGCCAGTTTCCCGATCGACTCTTCCCGAAGAATCCCCGTGATTCCCGTGAAAGCCGGATTGGCATCTACTATGCGATAATCCACTGGATTTCCGCCATCGTCGAACACCAGCTCGTGGAGTACCACCATTTCCATCATGGCATCAAAAAGGGTGTGAAACTTCTTCTCACTTTGCTGCAATTCCCTTTCGACACGCTTCCTCTGGCTGATATCCAGGAAAGCCCCCACCAATCCATCCACGTTTCCCTTGGCATCACGGAATACATCCTTGGCAAAAATCACCTCCCTGGATTGCCCATCCTTGTCGCGCACCACGAACTCGTATTCCTGGTGCACCTCGCTGGCCAAAAGCTCCAGGTTTTCCTGGTCGTACACGTCCGCTATCTCTCCGGGCCAGAGTTGGTGTGCGGTTTTTCCTTCCAACTCCGCGGAAGACACCCCCATGATCTCGGTGAACGCGCGGTTGCACCCCATGTACCGTCCCTGTTTATCCTTGAAGAAAATGGGAATCGGGGTGGCTTCCAATAGCGAAGTGATGAACGAGTTCTTCGCCATTAAGTCTTCCCTGGCGTTCACCCGCTCGGAGGTATCCGTACCAATGCTCAGCAACGCTGGTTTGCCTTCCCACGTAGCCTGTTTCACGAAAAGTTGCAAAGGGAAGCGCGTACCATCCTTGCGGAAGTGCAAGACCTCGAAGGAAGCTTCGCCCTCCCGCCGAATGGTATCCATGCGTTGCGCAATCTTTTCCTCGCTTTCCGGCACGTCCAGCTGGTGCAGGTTGAGCACCATGAATTCTTCCCGGGAGTAGCCGTGCATGTCAAAGGTTTTCTGGTTTGCATACAGCATCTGGCCGGATGCATCATGCACGATGATGGAGTTGGGAGCGATGTCTACCATTTGCGAAAGCATCTGTGCCCGTTCGAGAAGATTCTTCCTCTTCTCCGATTCCAGCGAAAGCGTTCGGAATGCCTTGTGCAGGGTTTGCTGGGAAAAGAAAGCCACCGAGGAAACCACCACGAGCATGGCAGAAAGCATCGCCCATTGCAGCACCCCCACCTGAAGATCCGGTTGCTGGAGCAAACCACTTGTTTCCATCCAGGCGACAGAGAGCAGCGCGCACGAGCTTATCATAACGGTGGTCACCACTCCCCGGAAACGAAACAGCAATCCACCAAACAGAACCACGAGGAAAAACAGGGATGTGCTGGGGGATCGTATACTCCCCAGCGCGGCTACCGTTGCGGTGAAAAGCAAAAGGCTCACGGCGATCAGGAACACGCTGGCCGAGGTAGTTTCCCCGCGATACAGCAGGTACCGGATCCCCAGTCCGAGGATGCAAAAAAGCACGTCTACTATAAAAAAGATTCCCCGGCTATCCCCGGTGAAAAACAACACGGGAAAAGCAACCACGGAAAACGTGAGCACGGCAAGGGAAATGACGTGCAACAAACCGGCACGGTAAGCCTTTTCTCCGTCGGTTGCAACATTTGGCGCCTGGAAAAATCCTTTGAAAAACATCCGCACGTGTTTTCCTCCCTTCCCGTAACGGGCACCCCTTTCGTGAAATCCCCAAGCCCAAACCCATTCCCCGGCAACAAAGCACGTCGGCACGGTACCACACCTGGGTATGGAAAGGGTGGTCCTTTCCGTGTTCTTTCCCTTGGTCCGCATTGCATTGGAACATCGGCTTCCCAAAAGGCAGTAAACAAGTATACCGCAAAGCATTGCGGGAAGCAACGAGTAAAGGTAATGGAATGAAAAAAAACAAGTAAAAAAGCTGCGGGAAAAGAAAGCATAAAAAGAAGAACATTAAATCATTTAGGAATAGAAAACTCAAGGGGAATGATGAAAGAAAATCGTGACCCCTTAGCCTCGCGGGATTCCACCTGCATCACTCCCCCGAGCATCTCCACGTACGCCTTGGAGATGGCAAGTCCCAAACCTGCACCCTCGCACGGGGTGAAAGGAGAAAGCTCCACCTTCACGAAACGCTCGAACACCGCTTTCAACTGGCCAGCGGGAATTCCCTTGCCCGTGTCGCTCACGAAAACTTCCAGTTGTTCTTCCCGTACGCCGTACCCGAAGTGGATGGAACCCGATTCGGTGTACTTCAAAGCGTTTTTCACGAGGTTCACCAGCACGGCATACACCTTTTCACCATCGGTATCCACGAGTAAGGGCGCACCACCCAAATCGTTCTCACAGGAGAACTGCAAACCTTTTTGCCGCGCTTCCGGTTGGAAAAAGCGGAGCACCTTGGAGCACATTTCCTTGACATCGGTGGGGGAAATGGTGACTTCCATCTGGCCCGATTCGATCTTGGAGATATCGATCAAGTCGTTGATCAGGTTCAACATTCTCTTTCCACTTTGCTGGATCAACTCGATGAACTCTACCCTTTGCTCCCCCGAAAGATCGGGTTGTTGCAAAAGCCTTGAGAACCCCAAGATACCGTTCATGGGGGTTCGGATTTCGTGGCTCATGTTGGCAAGGAACGCAGATTTGAGGCGATTCCCTTCCTCCGCCTTTTCCTTGGCCTTGATCAATTCGTCTTGGACTTGGTGGATGGGGGTCAGGTCCACGTCGAAGCAGAACCATTCCTTCTCGGTCGGCGTTTCATACAGAACCCGTGAAGCAAAAACGAACACGGGGCTTTTGTCCTTCTTTTGCATCACCGTTTCGCCCGCGGGGATCATCTTTCCCCGTTCTTTCCACTCGCGGTGCAGGGCTTCCAGTTTGCCGCCCGCGGATTCCGGGAAAATCAGGTTGGAAAGACACTTCCCCTGTACCTCCGAGAAGGAAAATCCGTAGAGCTTTTCTGCGGCCCTGTTCCAGAAGAAAACACGCATCTCCTGGTCGTAACCGTAGATGGAAATTCCTTCCACGCTTTCGATCAGCGAGCGGAACCGGCGCTCGCTGCTGCGCAGCGACTCTTCTGCAAGAACCAACGGGGTGATATCGTAGTTCACCCCCAGCATTTTCGTTGGGCGGTCCTGAGCATCGCGCAAAACCTTTCCAAAAGCACGCAGGTGGCGGATCGAACCATCCGGATGCACCACCCGGAACTGCGTGTTGAATTTCCTTTTCCCTTCCACGGCTTGCTGGACTTCTCTTTCGGCCCTTTCCAAGTCTTGGGGATGCACCCCTTTTCTCCAATCCTCGAACTGGCCTCCGAAATCCTTGGGTTCTATCCCGTAGAGCGAATACATGTCGAAATCCCAGGAAAGGTGGTTATCGGAAAAATCCAGCTCCCAGACGCCAATCCCCGCGGATTCCACCGCAAGCGACAACCTCTGTGACAACAAGGCCATTCTCTTTTCCGATTCTTTCCTCGCGGAAATATCGGCAAGGGTTACGATTGCCTTTTGGCTGGTCAAGAAGCTTCCACGGAACTCAATGTCTTTTTGTTGGCCATCCTTGCAGTGGATACGGAATTCCCGCACGCTTTTTCCCTGACCCTGGGCCACTTCCCAGTCCGCCATCACTTTTCCCCGGTACTCTGGGTCGGGGTAGGCTTTTGCAAACCACGAATCCAAATCTGGCACATCCTCCAGGTTGTACCCCGTGAGCGCGGTGAAACCCGCATTTACCTGGGACAAGGCCCCATCCTTATCCCAAACGGTTACTCCAAGGAAAAGGTTATCCAACAAACCCTGCAGCAAGTCCCTTTCGTTTTGGAGGTCTTGCTGCCCTCGTACCCTTTCGGAAACGTCATCGTACACCGCCACCACTTCACCGGAAGGCAAGCGTAGCACGAAGTTCTCTTTCCATCCCTGCACACGCTCATCTTTGTAGAAGCCGAGGGGAAAATGCTCCGGCTCCCCCGTTTTCCAAACCCGCAGCAAGATATCAAATAACCCGAACTCTTTTACCCCGGGAAAAACTTGCAGTAATCGTTTTCCAACAACCTGGTGGCGGGGAAGGTTTTCGTTCTTTTCCGCGGCTGGATTGAAGTCCACGATTTCGAAATCCTTTCCACCATCCACCGCCCGGTAAATCGCAACGCAACTGCTGATGGATTCGAAAAGCCCCCGGTACTTTGCCTCGCTTTCCAACAGGTTCTCTTGGGCAAGGTAATCCTCGGTCACATCACGGAAAACGACCACCACACCGCTGAGGTTGCCATCTGCGTCCTTCAAAGGCGAGGCGGAATCTGCTACGTGGAAACTCCTGCCCTCCCTTGATTGGAGAATCGTGTGGTTGGCAAACCCCACAACCTGTCCCGATTCTATCACCTTGGCAACCACGCTTCCTGGTACCTTGCCGGTTTTGGAATCGAAAATGTGGAAAACCTGCTGCAATTCCTTTCCCCTTGCTTCCAGCATCGTCCATCCGGTCATCTGCTCGGCCACTCGGTTCATCCGGATCACGAAACCCTGGGTATCGGTTACGATCACCCCGTCGCTGATGGAATCCAGGGTAATCTTGAGGTTTTCCCAGCTTCCATAGATTTCCTGGCCTCTTTTCCGTTCTTCTTCCAAGGACTTGAGAAGCCGATGGCCCACGAAGAAAAAGCTTGTTCCGGAAGCTACGCAGAGAAGGGAAAACAAGCCCATGGCGGACACCCAGGAAGTCCATTGCCCCGAGTTTGACAGAACATTTGGGGGAACCACCCAAACACCGGAAGCCATTAAACCACCAGCGAGTGCCAAGAGCCCCAAGGAGAAAAGGGAAGACAACACCCCGGGCCATTCCCCCCAAAAAACGAAGGAAAAGAAGACGAAACCAAAAAGGAAAGCCTGCCCTCCCCCGTTTAAACCCTGGGAAAAGAGAGCAGCAACCCCAGCAAGCAAGAAAATGCCGGAAAACAGCAGGGCGCGAAACCGAAAGGAAAGATGTCTCCGATAGAACCAGGAAACGATGAAACATGCGTAGAGAACCGCGTAGCCCATGGGAAGCCACGAAAACCCCTGGGAAAAACTCCGCAGGATTTCGGGAAAAAGGAACACTCCGAAAAAGAGCATCACCGGAATGGAAACGACATCAAGTAGCTTGGAACGTAGCTCCTGGAGTAAAAACGCCGGCTTCTCTTCCACAAATTTCCCCCTTCCACACCCAGAAAAAATGGCAAACCTGGGATTTCCCTTGACAATTATACCTGAAATTTGCTTAAATGAACAAGTTCCAGCACGAATCCCACGAACATTTGCCCCCTTCGTTTCGCGCGCAAACGAGTGGAAGGAGCAGTAAAATGGCCAAAACCCCGGATACTTCCAACATATGGAAAAAGGTCCCCTGCGCAGTTGCATTGCATCGCATTCTGCTTGATGCAAGCGGGGAACCAGAGGATTTCGAGTACCTGGATGTGAACCCGGCCTTCGCAGAAATGCTGGGAAAACCCCCGGAGCAAATCGTGGGAACGAGGTTTTCCCAACTGGTCCCGCACCCCCATCCAAGGGAGAAGGAATGGATCACACTCTTTGGAAAAGTCGCTCGGAATGGGGGTGAAGAGGCAAGCGAGGCCTTTTCCCCCAGGCTGCAGAAGTGGTTTTCCACAAGGGTCATCTCCAGCGGGGATGGCTTTTTCACCACGGTGTACCAGGACATCACCGCCCAAAAGCTGTCTCCTTGGCTCACGAATCCCGAACGGCAAAAATCTTGGATGGAATTCTCCAAGATCCAGCAACTTGCCCACCTGGGGACCTGGGATGCCGACTTGCAGACACGGCAAGTTTCTTGGTCGGAAGAGTTGTTCCGGATCTGTGGTCTTCCCGTGACAGGCGATTCGGTCGCTTACGGTTTTTTCCGAACCTTAGTCCACCCGCAAGATCGGGATCGCTGGGATCATCTCGTAGCATCCCTACACTGTGACTCCCTCGAGAAAGAAGTCACGCTCCGCATCATCCGGCCCAACAAGCAAGTGCGTCACGTGTTGATCAAGGCGATCGTGGAACGGGATCTTTCCGGCACCCCCCTTCACATCAGGGGTTACGTTCTAGACAGGACGGAATCGCTGTCTGCGCTGGAAGAAGCACAGGACACGCAAAAGAAACTACATTTCTACCTGGAAAAGGCCCCTTTCGGCATCGCCGTCACGAACGAAGAAGGAACGGTTCTCGACATCAACCCAGCTGGTTGTTTCCTCACTGGATACACGCAGGAAGAGGTATTGCAGCGAAACTTCCTGGAACTCGTGGGCCCAGAATCGCTCTCCACGATGCGCGACTTGATGATGGAGTACGCCGAAAAGGGCAATTGCAGGGGAGAGGTCTCGTTTTCCAGCAAGGATGGCCAAACCAAGCTGTTCGATTTCGAAAGTGTTCGTCTTTCTCCAGAGGTAAGCGTGAACTTCTTCCGTGATGTCAGCAAGGCAAGGAAAATGGAAAGGGAACTGAAAGAAGCCCTGGAAGAAGCCGAGTCTGCGAGCCGAGCCAAAACAGCTTTCCTGGCAAACATGTCCCACGAGCTTCGCACGCCCATGAACGGTGTTTTCGGCTACTTGAGCCTGTTGGAGAGCACCCCCGTGACTCCGGAACAGAAGGAATTCCTGTCGTCGATCCGCTTTTCCGCCCGGACGCTGCTGGAATTAATCGATCGTTTGTTGGATATCTCTCGGATCGAGGCGGGCAAAATGGAACTGGAAAACCTCCCCTTTCATCCCTTGGAGTTGGGGCGCCAGTGTTTGAATTCCTTTCAACAGCAGGCGCAGAGCAAAAAACTCCAGCTGCACATGCAGATGGAAGAGTGGATTCCCCCCGCCTTACTGGGGGACCCCTCCAAGATCCAACAGGTTCTGGGAAACCTGCTTTCCAACGCCCTGAAGTTTTCCCCATCTGGAACGGTGGTTCTTGGTGTTCAACCATTGGGAACCCCCAGCCTTTTGGATCCACCTTCACGGAAACAATGGCTTCGTTTCGAGGTATCGGACACTGGAATCGGAATTCCAAGTGAAATGCAAGAGGCCATTTTCCAGCCCTTCGTTCAGGTTGACGACAACCTGACGCGAAAATACGGGGGATCGGGACTGGGTTTGGCCATCGCGGAGAAATTGGTCCGGTTGATGGGGGGAAAACTTCACGTAGAAAGCGAGGAGGGCAAGGGAAGCCGCTTTTTCTTTGACCTTCCTTTTTCCGTGTGGGATGAAGAAAACCCGCAACAACGAAACCTTGCTTCTTTCGAAGCCGGGTTTCGGTTTGCACGCATTCCAGGTGAACCGGGAGTTATCCGGGGACTCATCGTGGAGGACGATGTAGTGAGTGCCCGCTTCCTTCAAACGCTCCTCCAAACGCGTGGGTTCGAGTGCTTCATCGCCGAAAACGGGAAAGAAGCCCTGGAGATCTTGCAGCAAAAAAACGTGGACGTGGTTTTCATGGATTGCCAAATGCCACGCATGGATGGCTTCCAGGCCGCAGAAAAGATCCGAGAACGCGAAAAAGCTACGGGAAGCAAAACACACCTTCCCATCATCGCGGTGACGGCTTACGCCCTTAGGAGTGACAGGGAGCGCGCGCTAAGCGCAGGAATGGACGCGTACATCGCCAAGCCGGTGGAGCCTTTGGAGTTGTTCGAAATCCTGGAAAGCCTCTTCCCCGTATCCCCTTTCCCCCCCCGAGAGCAACCGCGGGGAAAAGAATAGCTCCGGGTCATTTCCCCCTGGGTTCACTCGAAGGGGGAGAAGCCTGTGGAAAGGGGTGTGTTCTCCTCCTTTGGAAGGAAACGGAAATGCTTGGAACTGTTGGCTTCACTCGCCATTTGTAGGAATTTCCCTCGCATCTTTTCCAAAGGAACCAGGAACACCCCTGGGACCCTGTAATTGATCATTTTTTGCAAGAATTCCCCCGCGATTCCTGTTTTCAGGTCGAAGAAACCACTATCCAGGTTTTCCGGGTGAAACACCAGGAAATCCAGGTTTCGATCTCCGTGCAAAACCATGAGGTCCAACAGTTCCTCGATCCCCACCTGCCATCCGGAAGTAGGGTCCGTTTCCAAGAACTTGCTTTTGGAATCCTCTCGAATGAAGAAGTGCAATGAAAAAACCTCCTTTGGGATTTACCGGTAAAAAAATTTTTCCTCAAGAAATAGAAAAGAAACCTGGCGAAACTGGAAATCCGCCAAGAAATTTGTTAAAGTGAAGTATCCCAAACCAGAAACGGGGGAATACATGGTGAAAATCACCACGAAGGTATTTTCCGGGTTTGTCTTGATCTTCCTGTTCCTTGCGGTCGTGTTTTTCCTTGCCAACTCTTCCTTTTCCCAGTTGGAATCGTTCGGCGGCCAAATCCGTTCCAACCTGGGTGTTTCCGCCACAAGCTTCGACGGGTACCAGCACGTGAGTGCGTTCAAGAACCACCTTTCGGAAATGCTCCAGGACGTTCTACTACTGGGATACGTAGGAACCTCCTCCGAGATGGAGACCACGCGGAAAAACTTCCAAACTCTTTTCCAGCAAGCGAAAACGCAAGTTCCCGAACTGGCGCAGAAAGAAGCGTTGGACAGTCAACTGGCATCCTTGGAAAAAACGGTGAACCAGGTGTTTGATCTGAAAGCCAATGAATTGTACCACGACCAGATGGTTTCCGACTACCGGGAGAACATCGTGGACCAAAAAAACCAGGAAATCCAGCAGCTTCGAGACAACCTTCTCTCCTTCCAAGATATGGATGAATCCCGAGTCCAACAGAAGCTTTCCGCCTTCATACAGGGAGAGGCGATCGAGAACCTTTCCATCGGCGAGCTCTCTCTTTATGAGCTGGAGCGGCTATGGGACCAGGAGATCTTTCCCGCCATTGCATCCAACCCTTCCTTCCTGCAACTCCAGTTCCTTTCCCGGTCGTTGCTCGCGAACCCCGAATTGGGACTCAGCGTGAAAAGGCAGGTTCGGACCATTGCCAGGGCATTGATCAAGCAAATCCAATCGGATGCGGCTTTTTCCGAAAACGAAGTGGCACTGCTTTCGGAAAGCCTCAGCGTGTACCAATCCCACGTTTCCCAGATGCTGCTCGCCATGATGGACATCGAGAGCCGCAACCTTGACGTTGTCACTGCCAACGAAACGATCGATGACTACATTGCCAAAAGGGAAGAACTTCGCCAGCAGGCCTTCCATCTGATCAACCAGGACATCAAGAACACGGTTTCCAGCCTGTACGGAATCCTTGACCCCGCATTGTCTTCCGCGGAAAGAGATTTCCGAGAAGTTTTCGACCGATCCGTGTCCAAGTCCAGCGAAATCACTTCCCGGTTGGGAAGCTCCCGTTGGCAAATCTCGCTTTTCTTGTTGATGACGTTGTTGGGAAGCCTCGGGGTTTGGATCATCGTCCGTACTTCGATTCGTCGCCCCCTGCTACGCCTGATCGAAAACACCCGGAAACTCGGAAACTTGGACCTTGGTGTTCAGTTTCGCCGAAAAAAGGGAAGGGGAGATGAAATCTCCCGGGTGGAAAGCATACTGGACCAAGTGTTAGCGAAAATTCGAAACACCCTGCAAAACACGAACCAGGCAGCCTCCGTCATGAACGTCGAATCGAGCGAGATCCGGAAATCCATCGATTTTACGGGGAAAAGTTCCCAAACCGTTTCCCGGGAAATGGGGGGCATCCAGCAACAGCTTTCCCAGGCTGCTGAGGGATTGCAACAAACGCACGACCAGTTGGCGAACCTCGCGAATCACAACGCGCAAGTGGCATCCCAGGTACTTGACTCGGTTTCGGAATCGGAGAAAACCCTTTTGTTAGTGGAGGGCGAAGGGGAAAGCATCCGGGAAACTACCCAGAAACTGGCCAAAATCGGGAAAATGGTGGGGCAAAGCATCCAAAGGGTAGAGAGCTTCACCCGCTTTACCGAGGAAACCAACGCCTTCATCCAACAGATCCAGTCCATAGCAGAACAAACCAACCTATTAGCGCTTAATGCAGCTATTGAAGCCGCTCGCGCTGGCCAGGCAGGGAAGGGGTTCGCGGTGGTAAGCGATGAAATCCGGAAGTTAGCCGACGAATCCGCCAGGACGGCACATGAGGCGTTCCAAAACCTGGGGGTGGTATCGGGTCTCGTGGAAGAGGTGTTGCAAGATTCGGGGATGAGCCTGGGCAAGCTGAACCAAGTGGTGGAACAGATCGACAAGATCCCCGGAACCATGCAGAAGATCAGTCTTTCGTTTGAACAGGTAAACCAATCCGTGAAAGAAGTGCTGGAAGATTTCCAGGAGCAATCACGGTTAGTGGAAATGCTATCGGGAAACTCCGATCGCATGGGCTCCCAGTTCCATTCCCTGCAGGCAAAGATCGCGGAGTTATCAAGCGAGGTGGAGAACAACGCGCAAAGCGTGAAAGAACTGGATCCCACCACTCGAAAACTCTTGGAGCTCTCCCGCTTGCTCAAGGAAAACCTGGACCAGTTCCATTTTTGAATGACCCGAAAAAAGGAGGAGAAAGCGTGAAACCTGGACTATTCGTTTTGGATGTGCAAAATCGTTTTTTTGAAATGGGGGAAACCACGCGGAAATCCTTGGAAGCGGCGGTTCCCTATATCCAAGGAGCACTCCAGTTGTTTCGAAATAGGGGCCTACCGGTGTTCTGGGTGCAACACGAGATCCGCGAAAACGAATCCGAGGAAGAAACACGGGGTTTTGCATTGCCGAATTTTTTCCAAACCCTCCCCGAAGACGTTCGGATCGTCAAGAAAACCGGGAGCATGTTCCTGGAGACCCCGCTTGCCCAAATCCTTCACCAGCGAGAAGTCGACACCTTGATCATCACTGGTTTCAGCGCGGAACATTGCGTGTTGGCAAGCATCATGGCTGCCACGGACCTGGGATTCTTCCCCATCATTCTCCGGGGCGCGCTGGCCAGCGGTACTCCCGAAAACATCCCGTTCGTGGAACGCATCCAAAACACCGTTTCCTTCGATGTCTTGGCGCGTTTCCTGGAAAATTGTTGAAGGGGAAATCTCAACTCGTTTCCAAGAATCGTTGCAACTCCACGGAAAGTTCCTGGATCTCCCGTGTGATTTGCAGGAAAAAGGAATCCAATTTGCCTGGGGGTGGGAGTTCCTGCTGTTTTTCAATGTCCAACGTGATTCCCACAAGTTCTTGGAAGCACATGGCAAGACCAAGACCTTTCAAGGAGTGCACGTCTTTTCGAAATCCTTGCCAGTCCTTTTTCCCAACGGAAAGAGCCAGCTTGTTCTTGTGCTTTTCCAGGTGTTCTTGCACCTCGGTGACCAGCCGAACCATCTCTTCACCGGAAAAACCCATGCGCTCAGAAAGGGTCAGGGGATCGAAGTGGCGTTTCGGGTTTCCCCGAAGGGATTCCCGCGAGGGCGCGGGTCTGGGCGGCCGAATCGGGAAAAACGTTGTCAACACCTCCGCCAGCGGATGCTGCAGGAGTGGCTTGGAAAGGAAACCGTCCATCCCTGCCTCCCTGCATCGCTTTTCCTCGCCCTGGATGGCACTGGCAGTCAGGGCAATGATGGGTACATGTTTCCCACGGCCTTTTTCGCTTTGGCGTATCTCCCGGCAAACCTGGTACCCGTCTTTTACGGGAAGCTGGATATCCATGAAAACGAGGTCGGGGTTGTACTTTTGGAAATGCGAAAGCGCTACTTCCCCATCCATGGATTCCACGACTTCCACCCCGGGAAGGGTTTTTACCAGGAGCTCGCGGATCAACATCCGGTTCACCGGATGGTCCTCCACCACTTGGATAGTGCCAGAAACCTCCGCAAGAGGCTCACCGCTCGCGAGACCTGGTTGCGGTGCTTTTGTTTCACTTCCTTTGTAAACCAACCCCTGTAGAGTGCGGAGCAGGTTTTCCCGGTGCACGGGTTTCTCGAGGAAAACTGGGGAAACACCCGTATCGGGGAAAGAAACCCGCGGAATCATATCCCCAGGGTTCCCCATCAAAACAAGGACCCCGCCGCTTTCCAGGAATGGGCTTTCCCCACTCAACTTACGCAACGTTTCCCGAGCATTCTCTCCAGGCAGAGACAAGTCCAAAAATAGAACACGCACATCCGGCTCGTGCGAAAGGATCCGCAATCCCTCCGAAGCATTCGCCGCTACCACAGTTTCTATCCGCATGGCGCGGAGCAACTTTTCCATTATTCCCCGATTTTTCTGGCTATCGTCCACCACCATGGCCTTAAACAGCTCCGGGAACCGGGGGAAACTTGGCTGTTGGGAGGGGGTATCCAGTTCCAGCGAGAACGAAAAGGTGCTACCGGCTCCCTGAAGGCTCTCCAGTTGCAACGAACTTCGCATCATCTGCAACAGCTGGTTGGAAATAACCAGCCCAAGCCCCGTTCCACCGTGCGAACGGGCAATCGATGGATCACCCTGCGAGAATGCCTGGAACAACATCTTGCGCTTTTCCTCTGATATCCCAATTCCGGTATCCTGCACGAAAAAGGAAAACCTCCGCATTCCCCCTCGCCTCGGGGTGGGATCGAAGGATACGGACAACGAAATCTCCCCGGAATCGGTGAACTTCACGGCATTCCCAAGCAAGTTGGTCAGCACCTGGCGCAAACGTGTCCCATCCACCATAACCGTTTCCGGAACGTCGGGAGGAATATCCAGCAGCAATTCCAACCCCTTTTCCCTTGCTCCCAGCTTCACTACGTCCATGCAGTGCGAAAGCAATTCGTGCAAGTTCACCCGGCGGATTTCCAGTTCCAGCTTTCCCGCCTCGATCTTGGAAAAATCAAGGATATCGTTGATGAGTTCCATCAGCGCGTGAGCAGAAACCTGGATATTCTCCATGTAGCGCTTTTGCATACCATCCAGCGAGGACGACATCATCAACTCGCAAAAACCGATCACTCCGCTCAGCGGGGTTCGGATCTCGTGGGACATCGCCGCAAGGAACTCCGATTTTGCCAGGCTCGCTTTTCGAGCTGCCCTTTCTGCTTTCTTCAACGGTGTGATATCGGTGAGCAGGGTGAGGTAGCAGGGTTCGCCAACGGTGTCGATCTTTTCCCCGGAGAAAAGCCCGGTCAGCACCTCACCTTCCTTCGTGCGCACTTGCAACTCGGTTCCGTTGAGCTTCCCGAAACGCAGCAAATGGTTTTCTGCCAAGCTGACTGCTTCCGGGTCCACCAGTATCCCAAGTTGGTGGGGGGTCATCCCAATAACCTCTTCCCTGGAAAAACCCAGCTTGTCTAAGAAAGCCCGGTTCACGTCCTGGAAAACGCCGAAAGGCAAATCGGAGAGCGCCAGAAGGGCGGGGTTCGCATCGAACAAGTGCCGAAACTTGCTCTCGCTTTCGAACTGCGCCATTTCTGCCAACCGGCGGGAAAGCAACAGTCCCACCTGGCGAGCAAAGATCTCCACCATCTCGGGGTTTTCCAGCGGTTTGCCTCCAGCCATGATGGCGGTAAAATCTCCCAGGATTTCTCCATCACGTTCAATACGAATCACCGCTGTTTGCCCCACGCTGAAAACCATTTCCATCATTTTTACCAGCGTAGGTGAGAGCGTTTGGCCCGAAAGTTCGTGCAAACGAGGAAAGAGGGTGATGATTCTTCCCGCGGTTTTTTCCTCTCGAACCTGGTCAGGGTCCCAACGTTTCCCACGTAACTCGAAACCAAGGAAAGAAGCCGCTTTTTCGATGTGCTCTGGGAGTCCCGCCAGCCCCAGGGTACGAAAATGTTTGGCATCGGGTTCAAAAAGGTTGAAGGCAACGTACTTGGCACCACAAATCTGCTTGAGTTCCTCGCAGAGAAAATCAAAGTCCAGCGTTCGTTGTTCCTCATCCAAGAAGCGCTGGAAAAAAAGGGCGTTGTTCCTCAGGGCGTTCCTCTCTTCGACCATCGTCGTGATATCCACCCACAAGGAAAGAGCCGTACCTTCCTCCACGGAAAAGGCGTACACCTTGAACCAGCGGGATAGCTTGGGAAGGAATTGTTCCCACTCCATCTTCTTCCCGTGGAAAAAGGCCTGTGAACTTTTTTTTAGCCACACCTCGGGGTTTTCCAGCTGCGAGAAGAGCGATTCCCGGGAAGAGCGATTCGCAAGCTCCCCCGGTTCCCTGCCAAAAAGGGAAGAAAAGGTCGCATTCGCCTGCAAGATCTGAAGGTCCATGACTTTTCCTTCTGGGCCCATGACAACCTGGTAGCGAAGGTACCCGTACGGCGCCTGAAAGAGTTCATTGCATGGTTCTACCACGAAACCTCCCCGTGAA
>DAOPKN010000001.1:25477-32336 GCA_035391225.1 Thermotogota bacterium | reverse complement strand
GTACGGCGCCTGAAAGAGTTCATTGCATGGTTCTACCACGAAACCTCCCCGTGAAGGGAAAAAGGAATCTGTTACAAGAAAAGACGTCGAAGTGTATTTTACCAGAAATCAGTCGGAAATGCAAGAAGAATCGAATACCAGCCAAATGCTTGCCCCTTGCCGCTGTTCCACGCGGAATTCCGCGCCAATTTGGCGGGCGAGCACCTCGACGAGCATCAGTCCCAAACCCTTGCTTTCCACCGAAGGCGCGGGGAGCGGAGGGGAAGAGGGGAAACCCACGCCATCGTCGCAAACCCCCAACTGGGCTCGACCCGCGCGGGGCGCAAGAACAACACGCACCGTACCTGAACGCCCGGAGGGAAATGCGTATTTCATCGCGTTCGTGAGGAGCTCGTGGAGGATCAATCCAATGGGGACTGCTTTGCTTGCATCAATGCAGACCGGTTCCACGTCCAACGCAAGCATCACGTTTCGCCTTTCTGCGCCAAGAGAGGAAAAAAGGGACCGGGAAAGGGTTTGGACATATTCATCCAGGGCGACTCGGTTGATGTTGCCCGTCCTGAGGAGGCTGTCGTACAGCGAGGACATGCTTTTTATCCGGTGCCGGGTTTTTCGAAAGATTTCTTGCGAAAGCGGATCGGGCAACCGCGGAATCTCCAACTCGAGCAAGCTGGAAATGGCGTTCAAGTTGTTCTTCACCCGGTGGTTCAGCTCGCGCAACAGGGTTTCTTTGATTTCCACCAGCCCTGTCAACTCCCGTTCCGTAGCAACTTGCTGGCTGACATCGTGTATCACTCCCAGCACTTTTTGGGGCATAGCGTGTTCGTTTCGAAGGACTTCTGCATTGGAATGGAGAAAACGTTTCTCCGAACCATCCGCGGGTTGTATCTCGTAGGTGATATCGTACGGGATTTGTTTCTCGAGTAAATCCAGGAGAGCTTGGTGCACCCTTTCCCTTTCCGGGATGCAGCGTTCGATGGCTTCCAGGGAAAAAGAATCCTCGTCCAACGGGAAACCAAACAACCGCTTGGCCCCATCGGAACCCCAGATTTTTCCGGAGCCCAGGTCCAATTCCCAGTTCCCTATCTGACCGATTTGCTGTGCCTTGCGATACCGCTCTTCGTTTTGCTGCAAGGAACGTTCCATCGTCTTGCGAAGAGTGATATCCACCACGGTGCCCAGGAAATAGGAAGGTTTTCCCGTTTCCGTCCGAACCAGGTTGGCATCCAGGATCCCGTGCACTGTATCCCTGTTCTTCCGAAGGAATGTTTTCTCCAGCCGGAAATGGTCGATCTCCCCTCTTCCCAGCTGCTCTTGCAGCTGGAGGTTTTTTTCCAGCACCTCGGGTGCGGTGATTTCTTCCAAGTGTTTCCCAACAAGTTCTTTTTCGGAGTACCCCAACAAACGGCAGTAGGCGGGGTTTGCCGCAAGTATGCGGAAAGAAAGGGAAACCTGCGCCACTCCCAGTGCCATGTTTTCATACACCGCACGGAACCGGCGTTCACTTTCCCGGAGTTCTTGGTTTGCCTTTTCCAGGGCGAGGGTTTTCTGTTCTACCTCTTGGTTTGCCTGGTGCAGTTGGAGAGCAACTTGAATGGAAGCATCCAAAACCTCTGGACCGGAAGCCTTGACCACGTACCCGAAGTGGGGAATCCCCCTGGTTTTTCGCACCACCTCCTTTTCCACGTGCGACGAAAAGAAAAGGATGGGGATCTCCTCTTTCTCCAAGATCTCGCGAGAAGCCTGGGTTCCATCAATTCCTTCTCCCAGATCGATATCCATTAGCAAGAGGTCAACCACGTGGGGATGGTGCTCCACGAAGCCAACGGCGTCCTCTCCGGAGGAGACGTGTTGTACCTCGTATCCCCTTTCCAGCAAGTGCTTCTTCTGAATCTTCCCCACTACCGGTTCGTCTTCCACGAGAAGAATTAGCTTCTTACCTTGTTCCATTTGGTGTCCTCCCAAAAACCTTACCCGCCCATTTCGGGAATCAAGAACTGGACTTCCTCCTCCAGCTGGGAAAGCAAAACCCTGACCTGGGCCAGGTCGGGGAAATCCATCTTTTCCAGCTGCCTTGCAACCTTGGCAAGCCGGGGGAAACTCAAATTGAGTGCAAGTCCCTTGAGTGAATGGGCAAGGCGGTTTGCCTCAAGGATCCTCCCATCCTCGTACGCATTTCCCAGCTCCCCAAGGATCTGTGGAATGCGCGAATGGGCGTATTCCAAGAGTTGCTGGACGCTTTCGGGATCGTTTCCAAGTCGGGCGAGCAACTCCTCGCGATCGAAATGTAAAACGGGTTTCTCCCGGGTTTCCTTCAAGTAGAACTGGAGAACGCGTCGAAGCTCCCCGGAATGGATCGGCTTTGTCAGGTAGTCATCCAGTCCGTTTTCCAGGCATTTTTCCCGCTCTCCTTTCACGGCACGGGCCGTCAGCGCCACGATGGGAACGTGTGTACCGGCGTCTCCCTCGATTCGGCGGATCTCCCGGGTGGCTTGGTACCCATCCGTTTTTGGCATCTGGATATCCATGAAAACCAAGTCCGGGTTGTTTTCTCGAAAGCATTCGACCGCTTCCACCCCGTCGGCCGCTTCCTGGATTTCCACTCCTGGAAGGATTTGCCCGATCATTGCCTTGATCAACATCATGTTGACATCGTTGTCCTCCGCAACAAGGATCCGCAAATTCTCCACGTCCAGGATTTCCAAGCCTTGATCGACACCCGGGGAAACCAATTGCTCTTGGGGGGTTCCCTCGGTACCCCCGGGGATAGAACCCGTCTCCACCCAACCCCCGATGGTCCCCAAAACCCGGAAGAATTCATCCATCTTCACCGGCTTGATGAGCTTGAATTGCACCCCCAACTTTCGACAGGCAGATTGGATCCGTGCATCCTCCGAGGAGCTGTACAACAAAACCACGGGTTGTTTTTCTGCTGGAAGATTGAGTTTCAGCCGGATGTTGCGGATCACTTCCAGGCCATCCATGAAAGGCATGTTATAGTCTACGATGATCACTTCGAACGGACCCTCTTCCCGCACCTTTTCCAAGGCTTCAATCCCATTGGCGGCCAGGGTACATTCGATGTTTCGAAAGGCCAACATGTCTTCCAAAATGGTCCGGTTGTTCTTGTTGTCATCCACGACGAGTACCCGGCGGATTTCCAACGGAATGGACTTCTTCGATTCGCTATCCGTGAAGGGAAGCGTTAATTGGAAAGAAAAGATGCTCCCTTGCCCCGGGGTGCTCTCCACTTCGATGCTGCTTCCCATCTTTTCCAACAACCGGTTGGAAATCACCAACCCCAATCCCGATCCACCGTAGGAACGGGTGGTGGAAGTGTCTCCCTGGGAAAAAGCTTGGAAAAGCTTGCTCCGGGCTTGGGAGGAAATCCCGATCCCAGTATCCCTCACCGAAAAAACAAGCGAAACCTTGCCGTTCTCCCTATCGATTCCCCGGGCGCGAACCTTCAATTCGACTTCTCCCTTCTCGGTGAACTTCACCGCGTTACCCAGCAGGTTCGTGAGCACCTGCTTGAGTCGAACATCGTCTGCTACCACGGTCTTGGGTATCCCCGGTTGAATATCCATGAGCAATTCCAGCCCTTTCGTGTGGGCACTGTACTTCACGACCTCTACGGTTTTCTCCACGAGGTCCACCACGTTGATGGGTTGCTCATCCAGCTCAAGCTTCCCTGCTTCGATCTTGGAGAAATCCAGGATATCGTTGATCAAGTCCATCAGCACGTGGGCAGAGGAATGGATGTTTTCCATGTACTTGCGTTGGGCCTCGTTAAGCTTGGAAGCCATGAGCAGTTCCGAGAAACCAATGACTCCGTTGAGGGGGGTACGGATTTCGTGGGACATGTTTGCCAAAAACTCCGACTTGGCACGGCTGGCGGCTTTCGCCGCTTCCTCTGCTTCCTTCTGCGCGGTGATGTCCGTCATCACGGTGAGGAATACCGATTCCACCTGGTTCGAAATCACTTCCCCGGAAAACAGACCATCCAGTATTCGTCCTTCCTTGGTGCGCACCTTGAGCTCGATATTCTTCATGCTTCCCTTTTCGCGAAGCTGCTGTGCCACCTCAAGTTGCTTTTCCGGTTGCACGAAAATGTCCAAGTCACCAGATGTTTTGCCAACCACCTCGGCGCGCGCGTACCCAAGCTTCTCCACGAAGGCCTGGTTCACGTCGACAAAACGCCGGTCCGGAAGCGAAGAAACTGCGAGCAGAGCGGGATTGGCGTCGAAGAGTTTTTGGAACTTCTCCAGGGCAGCTTGCTGCTCGGAAAGATCCTTGGAAATCCCGTAAATGCATTCTTTGCCATTCCAGGTCCCGAACCACACGCGCGTTTCCACGGGAACAAACTTGCCATCTTTCCTTTGGAGCGGAAGTGGGCAAAAATCCCGCAGCCCCTGAAACATCTCCCCGAAAATCTTTTCCGCCTCTTTCCTCTTTTCTGCCGGATGCACGTCGAGCACGTGCATATTCTGCAGTTCATCCGCGGAATACCCCAACTTGTTGCGAACGGCGGGGTTGGTGAAGAAGATGGTTCCGTCTGGAGAAGCCACGAAGATCAAATCGTTGATGCTTTCGAAAAAGGCACGGAAATTGGCCTCACTCTCGCGCAAGCGGTTTTCGATCTGCATGTGCTCGGTGATATCTCTCGCTGCCGCGAAAACCCTTTTTCCGGCGGGATGGGATCGCCACTCAATGAAGCGATAGGAACCATCCTTGCAGCGGTAACGGTTCACGAAATTGAGGACATCCCGCTGCTTCTCCAGCTTTTTCATCGCTTGGAGCGTTCCTTCCACGTCCTCGGGGTGGACGAAATCCAGGAACTTTCTCTCCAGCAATTCTTCCAGGGGATACCCAAGGGTTTTTTCCCAGGCGCTGTTCAGCTTGAGGAAATTCCCCTCTGTATCCGCGATGCAAAGAAGATCCAAGTTCACGGAGAAGAAACCCTCCAGCTCTTCTTCCGCCTGTTTTTGTTCGGTTACATCGATGTTTGTGCCACACCAGCGCACCGGTTTGCCTTCGGCATCCTTGATGATCCCCCCGCGCGTGATGATCCAACGCCAGCTTCCGTCCTTGTGGCGCAGGCGATGCAGGATTCGGTACTGGCTGGTTTTTCCGGCGAGGAAATCATCCATCGCCTGCTGGATCCTCTCGCGGTCATCCGGGTGCCATAGCTTGGCCCAACCCGAAAAGGCGTCCTCCACCTCGTCGGGGGCGTACCCCAACATGCTCTTCCAGCGCGGAGAGAAGTGCACGCGGTCGTTGACCATGTCCCAGTCCCACATGCCTGCCCCGGTGCCTTCCATGGCAAGGTTGAAGCGCAATTCGCTTTCGCGGATCTCCTGCTCTACCTTCTTGAGCTGGGAAATATCTACGTGCACCCCCACCGCTCTTCGTGGTTCGCCGTTTTCGTCCATTTCGAAACTCTTTCCCCGCCCGGAAATCCACTTCCAGCTGCCGTCCTTGCATTTGAGCCGAAACTCCACCTGGAAAGGCTGCGCGCTGCTCACGAATTTTTCCACCATCGGAACGATCTTTTCGCGATCCTCCGGGTGCATCAATTCCACCCAGGTTTCTTTTTTCATGGGAAGCTCCCCGGGGGCGTATCCCAGCATCGTGTAGTAGCCGGGGCTGAAGAAAATGTCGTCGGTGTCCAGGTTCCAATCCCAGAAACCGTGTTCTCCCGCATCCATCGCCAGTTCCATCCTTTGCAGGTTCTCTTTCAGTTCCTTTTCCGCGCGCACGCGCAAGAACATCATTCCGAGTAAATCCGCGTAGGTTTCCACAAGGGGCCTACTTTCAGGAGGCTGGTTTTCTGGGAAAAGAATGGTAAAATCCGCAAGCTTGGTGTTTTCGTGGAACACGCGAACAACCTCGACCTCTCCCAGGTGAAAGGCCCGCTGGATTTCCCGGATAGACCCCTTCGGCAAGATATCACCAGCCAGTTCCTCCAAAGAGGAAAAGAAGGCGGTTTTTACCCCTACTTGTTTTTGCTCCAGGCTGGGATTGAGTACCATTCGCATCCCTTCCAGCCCAAACCCCAGGATCTCCCCTACTTGGTACAACTCTTTTTCCTCGCCACAAACCGCTACTACCCGGGATTCCTCCTGGCTTTCCTCGTAGCAGTTCAACACCCCGTATTTTCCCCCGGAGAGGGAAACCATCCTTTGCAAGATGCGCTCGTAGGGTAGGTACTCCGCGGAATAGGAGTTGAGTTCCTTGGAAATATCGGAAACGACGTGCTGATCGGTGGTATCCAGGAACTTGGTCACGAAATACCCTTCTTCGGGGCAGTAAGCTTCCACGTTGTACCAACGGTGCAGGTGCTCGGAAAACTGCTCAAACTCGATATCTTTCCCTTCGAGTGCCACCTCTCCATACGTTTGGATCCAGTCGAAGCTTTCCGTTTCAAATCCGGGAATCACCTGGGTTATCTTCTTGCCAAGGATTTCCTCGGAGCGTAACCCGGTCAACCTTTCGAATGCCTCGTTGACTTCCAGGAACTCGTAATCGCAAGGAACCCCTTTCCCATCCAAGATGATTTTATGCAATCCGTACCCAATGGGTGATTTCATCAACACATTCCGATAAAAATCTGGTTTCATGAGCCCATCCTCCTAACCGAAGACCCGACCGTTCGTTTGGCCAATCGGGAAAAACAATTCTTTTTCTCTCACTACCCTCTTCCTATCCAGGAATCGGAAAAGAACAGCAATTCTGAAACATATTATACCAATTTTCTTCCCCTTGGTTCATTCATGAACGGTCTTCGTTCGAGTCGACCTCCGCTTCCCACTCCACGTAGATGCGGGGTGTTTGCTTGTCAATGCCGGAGCGCTCGCGG
>DAOPKN010000001.1:23714-25377 GCA_035391225.1 Thermotogota bacterium | reverse complement strand
TTCCCACTCCACGTAGATGCGGGGTGTTTGCTTGTCAATGCCGGAGCGCTCGCGGAGGGTCCACGTCGTCTCTCCCGGCACGAAATCTCCCAAGGGAGGAAACCAGGGGGAGCCCTTGACATCCCAGAAGCAGTGGTAATACAACGCAAAGCTCGGGTCGATTCCCCGCATCCGGGCATATTCCTGTACTTGCGCCCATCGGTCCCCAGTGGTCCAGGCAGCGAGTTTCATCAAGAAATCGCTGGACCATTCCGCGTAGGCATCCTCGGGGTTGTAGTCATCCACCCAACCTCGCACCCCTCCCCTTTCCGGGGAAGCGACCTCCATCGTGTCCTCGTCCGCGTAGGCACCCTGGTTCCAATAGGTGGAGGCGATCATCACGTCCACGTTGTCTTCCGCCATGTCTCCGCTCAAGCGCGTGACGAAGTTTCCCGAATTACAACTTTCCAGCAGAAAGGCAAACGTGATATCCGGGTACTCCCGGAAAACGTAGCGGAACCCGTCCACGTTCAATCCCCCGTCGGCGATTTCCACCACTCCAACCCCACCGTGGGCGATGATGTACAGCGTGATCACCGAAACATTCTGGTAGAAGATCAACTGGTTGATAGCGGCCCGCAAGCGATACGCGGGGGCATCTTCCGGCGAGGTGGGATTCGTGAGGGAAACCACGCGGCTATCGCCGTACATGGCTTTCATGTCCGCCAACACCTGTGCGTGCATGTTGGAGGCTTCGTGGTACAACGGCTGGTTGGTACTGATTCCGTTCCACACGATCGCGCCCTTGAAGCTCAAGGATATCTCCGCAGGGCTCCAGGTTTTCTCCTGGAACACGGGCTTGAGCAAGTTCCAGGGATTCCACACCATCGCCTGGTAGTACGCATCGGAAGAAGGGCTATCCAGTGCCTCCGGGCATTCGCCATCCACGGTGGGCCACCCCTGCGTTTGATCCGCGTAGAGCACCTTGCCGCTTTGCCCCACGACCAGGATCCTCCCGGGGTGCCCGTAGAACGCCCGTGGGGCTTCATCCAGGTAGAACAACCATCCATTTTCTTCCAACGGAGCGGATGCCCGGGAAGCATTTTCCTCGGCGGGAACGTGCGCGGAAACCACGCTTCCCGCACCCACTTGGCCGAGCAGAAAACCCGCCATGGGCGTGTCCGGATTCTCGGGAATCCCCTGCCCCACGAGCCATTGCAAGAAAAACTGGATGGCAGTATCCGTGTCAAAGTTGGCCGAAACCGAGCAGCTGGTGAAAAGAAAGACACCAAGAAGGGAAGCAAGCACAAGGAAGAAGCGTTTCATCCAAAGACCCCCTTTTTTCAAACTCTTTCACAAGAAAGAAGTATACCACGAAAGAAAGGGAGGTGCTTCAAGTGGGACGTTGGAAAATCGTTTTTCCCACCCGTTGGATGTGTTCCAACAAATCCGGGTTTTCCACCTGTTGGAGAACGGCAATGTCGAAGAAGTAGGGCAAGAGTAAGTCGTCAAGGGCTTCGTCCAGTTGGGCAACCACAACCAGGTCCAGGTTCTCTCCTTCCAGGGCAAGATCGATATCCGACCCGGGATTGTAACACCCCTTTGCGCGCGAACCATACACTACGGCGCGAGAAACCTGGGGAAAACGTTCCAGCGTTCGCTGGATTTTTCCAAGCGTTTCCTC
>DAOPKN010000001.1:20348-23614 GCA_035391225.1 Thermotogota bacterium | reverse complement strand
TGCGGCGCTCCCAGAAAAACCCGGGCAACCACGGGGGGTTGCCTCGAACAAAGGCCCTCTCCAGCCCTTTTCTCAACCCTTCGCTTGCAGGGAACCAAGAAGGTACGCAAGCCATTCCCCTTGCAGCGTGGTGACCCATATCGTTCCCTTGCCGTGGGAGATTTCTTCCAAGTATCCCGCGAAGGCACCCATCCAACCGAACACCATGCCCATCTTGCGGTGTGTCCAACCATCGCTCCACAGCAGGGGTGCCCCGGAAAACAGCGGGCGATGCACTTCACTTGCACCTCCTCCGGGGAAAAGCCAGTGCAATTCCTTTGCCGCCCACGCGAAACCCCCAATCCAGTCGCCACTGGTTTCCCCTTCGCGCGGAAGCACCCTGGCGTGGTAACCTGCCAGTTGGTATTCCCCGGGGGAAAGGTGAACGAACGCCGATTCCCCCCGTTTGACCCTTTCGAGCCATTCTCCCTCGAAACCATCATGGAGGGTAAGCGAAGGGGGCTTGCCGTGAGGCAAGACCAGAACGTCGAAATGCCAACCCGGCTCTTGACGCGAGGAAAGCCGGGCAACCATCCGGTGCGTCCCCGGGGCCAGCCCTTCGGAAGGCAACTCCAGCACCATTGGCTGGTTGGGAGTGGGAAAACAGGGAACGGTTGCCTGGAGTTTCCCCCCTTCCTTCAGGAATTGCAGCACGCTACCCGGGGGAACCGCGTCCAGCAAGCGCAACTGCACCTGGAACTTCTCTCCCGGATGCACCACGTCTTGCAGCGGACGGAGCAGAAATCCCGGGGGATCATTCCATTCCAGAACTTCCTCGAACGGTACCTTTGGCTGGCGGTGGAAATCCAGGATGCCATTCGTCTCCCAAAAAGTGTCGCAAAACTCGGTAACCACGTATCCCCGAATCCCGGGATGCTCCCGCAACGATCGTACCGCGAGCTTCAACGATTGCTGCTGGGCACGTTGGCTCAAGCCAATGAACTCTTCCAAGGTGAATTCCTTGGAGCACTCCGAGGCCTCGAAGCGCTCCAGCGCTCCGGACGCTACCACGGCATCCCTGTCGATGAAACGGTGTTCTGCCCAGTAGGGCAACCCCGATTCCCGGAACCAGCGCTGCGCACCAAGCGACCAGTTGCCGAACTCGGAAACCAGCCGGGGCAAACCCTCGGCATTTTCCTCGTATCCGGGCTGGAAGGTTCTCCCGGGCTGGGCATCCCAGCTATCCAGGAAATCGTCCCAATGCTCCAGGCGATCGAGCGTGGCAGTGTAAAAGTGAAAATCGTTGAGGTCCGAACGCACGTGCACGTTTCCCCCGCACGGGGAATTGTCCACCAGGAGAATGTCCGGGTAGCGTTGCTTCACCTGCTGGAATAGTTCCGTGAGCCAGGACGCCTGTTCTGCACGGGAAAGATCGATTCCCCAGGATTCGTTGATCAACGAGTACAAGCCGAACGAGGGGTGGTGATGGTCACGTTGCAATGTTCCCCAAACGGTTTGTTCCAACCGGAAAGCACTTTGCGGGGTGAAGCGATCGGTGTAGGGCACATCCTGCCACACCAGCAATCCCATTTCGTCGGCGAGTTCCATGTACACCGGGTCGGGCACCTTGACATGGCAGCGCAGCGTGTTGAACCCCATTTGCTTGAGCGCGGAAAAGCTCTGTTGCAAGAATTCGCGGGAGGGCACGGTGTACAGCGTCTGGGGGTAAAATTCTTGGTCCAGTACACCGCGAAGGGTAAAATCCTCCCCGTTGAGCACAATCCTTCCCGCGCGCACTTCAAGCTCCCGAAAACCTACGTGGAAGGCAAGCTCATTGCCTGCCATCCCAATACCCCAACGCAGGCGTAGGCGGTAGAGGTGTGGATGCTCGGGGGACCAGGGTTGCACCCCAGGTACCTGCAACGAAAATTCCTTCTGCGTTTCCCCGTGGGAAAGCGCAACGAGTGTTCTTGCAACCGTTTGGCCCGCTTTTTCCAGAATACATTCCACCTGCACGGGCCCTCCCGGGTCGACATGGAAAAAACCGTGCAGTGTCCAAGTATCTCCGTGGAAGCGCGTGGAAAAATCCACGTCGTGCAAGAAAACCCCGGGGCGTTCCTCCACGAATACCGATTGCCAGATCCCGGAAATGTTGGTGTACCAGTTGGGCTGCCCGTTTTGTTTTCCGTGGGGGATGGTTCGGGGATCCCATTCAGGTGTTGCATCGGGTTGTTCCAAAATCGGGTCGAACACGATCACGTCCAGAGCCTTGTCTGCGGATTCCGAATGCGATGCGTCGAAGTGGGAAGTGATTTCCCATTCGAAGGGCAAGAACCCCCCCTCGTGCTGCCCCAGGAATTGGCCATCCAAGAAAACCCAGGCCAAGTAATCCACCGCCTGGAAACGCAGAAAAACGCGATTTCCCGGCGTGGGGTGAAAGGAAAAGCGTTTCCGAAAGAAAAGGGTATGCTGCCGGGACGTAACTTGGGGAAAATCACATTCCACGCACCCTGGAACGTGGATCGTATGCCCCATGTGGTCCGGGAACCTTTTCACCGGGGACGGGTTTTCCTCCAGGTCAAACTCCCAGGTTCCGTCCAGGCACAATCGTTTCATCTTCTTCTCTCCCCTTTTCCAGATGGCAGCAACTTGCGTTTCATTTCTTCGGCCAGGGGGCTCAAGCGCCTTGCCCATTGCCGGCCTGCATCCATGGAAAGCTGGATGAATCCCATGGGCTCGCGGTAGCGTTCCAACGGTAGGTTGCCGGTGCGATAGTCCCAGTTGATGAGGTCCATGGCGGGAAACCAGGTGTAGCCTCGAAGGTCCATTCCCTTTTTCGCCAGTGACTGGCAGAACTGGGTGGACTCTTTCCACCAGCAAACTTGGTGCTCCACTGGCCCATTGATACTGGTTTCGGTAAGGAACAAGGGCCCACCGTACCTTTGCTGGTACTGCGCCAATAACTTTTCCAGGTATTCCAACCCACCATACACCCCCACGAACTCGGGGTGCGACGGATCACCCTGGATACGGTACACGCTGAGCTGGGGATAGTAGTTCACGCCGAAACCGTCGATGGCAAGCGCGTGGTCGCGAAACCACCCGAAATCTGCGTTGCTCCACCCGGCTTTCCGGAACGTGGAAAATAGCGGGTGCGTTTCGTCGACTCGTCCCAAAAGAAGGTCGTAGTTGAAGAAGCGCAGCTCGTTTTCCCGATCCACCACGGGCTGCAGCGCGCTGTCCGCGCACAAGAACAACCCCGAAGCTTCCACGTGCAGCGCGAACAA
>DAOPKN010000001.1:7742-20248 GCA_035391225.1 Thermotogota bacterium | reverse complement strand
GCGCGCTGTCCGCGCACAAGAACAACCCCGAAGCTTCCACGTGCAGCGCGAACAACTGGGGAAACTCTTTCTTGACCATTTCCACGCTTTGTACGATTCCGCGCATCGTGGATAGCGTGATTTTTCCAAACCCATCCATTCCGGAGAGGTACGGCGGCCAAATTGCCTTTCGCCCGCAGAATTCCTGCGTGATGAAGGGTTCGTTCATGGGCGTGTACATCGAAACTTGCTCGATGTACCGCTCTAGGAAGGCATGCAGGTATTCTACCATGTACGCGGGGAAATCCGCGTTGAGAAACGCGTTGTCCATCCACAACGGTGTCCCGTAGTGGATGAAATCAATGATGGGGTTCAGGTTGTTGCGCCGCAAAGCTTCCATGGCACGGTCCACCCACGACCAGTCGAAGTGTTTCGGTTCCGGGTGCACCAGGTACCAGGGAATACCGTAGCGGATATCTCGGAACCCCACGCTGGCAATCATCTGCAGGTCCTTCTCGAATTGCGCGTAATGCCCCGTGAGCTCGTACTCGTCCAGCGAACGGTTGGAAAAGGCATCCTGGTTGGCCACGAACGTGTCCTCGATGCCGGTGATGAACATCATTCCCTCATTCTCCATGCTTCTCCCCCCTTGGATACACCTTGAACGCGAAATCCGCCGGAAGCCCTTCCACCTGGAATGTAAGCCATTCCCCTTCGCTTCTGCCCAGCCAGTGTGCCAGTACAACCCCGGCGTCGGTGTCCCAAGCCTCAAGGACAAATTCCCCGGCAGCAAATCCTTCCATGCCAAGCGTTGCCCGCTGTATCGCCTTCCCGTTTTCACTGCTCAGCCAGCCCATGGCCCATTGGTTTTCCGAGAAGGTGTCCACCGAGTACGCGAAGAACACCGGTTGGTCAGCTTCCACTTGCATCGACTGGGAATTTTCCAGCGCCCCGAAATGCAACCAGTTGATGCCCCCAGCCTCGAGGAACGCATGCACCCCATGGATAACGGAAAGAAGGTAGGAAGGCATGCGATGGGGAATCGTGTAGGGCCAGCGCATCCCGATCCCCGTTCCTCCGGAAGCGAGGTGGCTCCAGCTAAAACTCTTGAAGCACGCACGATCGTGCGCGGCGGACTTGGGCCACTGATCGATGGGTCCACTTTCGCTGTCCATGAACGGCTGGGAAGTTTGCAACACGTACTGGTGGTAGGCGATGGTCATCACCACTTCCTCGCTCACCGTCTTCGGATCGGAGTATTTCTTGATACCGTCCAGGTAAAAATGCGTGGTGACGAAATCCAGCGAAGGGTTGTTGTACAGTGCACGTGCAAGAGGGCCTTGCAGCGCAGGGGAGGCCGTGGAAACGGTCACAAGGTGCGCTTGGCCATACAACTCTCGCTCCCGTTGCCGGATGAAGGCGGACATGGTTTGCACCCATTGCTGCACCTCCCGAGCCACGGTAGCATCCGGTGTGCGGAAAATCTTTCCGTACCAGAGTTCGATCTCGTTGTTGAGCTCCCAGGCGAGCACGTTATCGCTGTGCCCGTATCGTTCCACGAGCAAGGAGAAACGTTGCCTGGCGTTTTCAATGGCTCCGGGGTCTGTCAAGAATTCCCGGAACGAATCGATGGGCCCACCGTTTTTCCGGTTGTACGGGTTGACGTCCCAGTTCTCGTACGCCCAGAAGGGGTCCCAGGGCGTGATGATCAAGTACATGCCAAATTCTTCCGCCAGTTCCAAGATACGATCCCAGGATTCGAGCAGCAAATCGTTTCGCTGCCCGAGTGGATCTTCCATCAAGAACACGTTGCTTCGATCCTGCGCGTACTCGAACATCACGCGCAGCACGTTGACACCGCTCCGAGAGATCTCCTCGAAGTACCGGCGCGCTCCCTTATCATCCCCGGAAACCACCGGGGCCAACGAGGGCCAGGAAATGGCATCGTTGAAACCCAGGGGAACGAGCAACGTGCCATCGTGCTGGAAGTACCGCCCGTTGGGCGCAATCGTAACAAAACCTGCCATCAAGCACCCCCACATCGTGAGCAAAAGAACAAGCAGAACAAGTCCATATCGTTTCATTCTTTCAAACCTCCACCAATACTGATTCCTTTCACGTAGTACCTCTGGACCAGCAGGAAAATCACGATGGAGGGAAGGGCGATCAGCACCGCCCCCGCCATGATGACCCCGTAGTAGTGCACGTAGGCACCCTGCAGCGTGGACATTCCCACGGGAAGCGTGCGCTTGTCCGGGGAGTAAAGCGTCACCAGCGGCCAAAGGTAATCGTTCCAGTTTGCCATGAAGTTCATGATCCACAACGTGATGATGGCCTCGCGGGACATGGGGATGATGATGCGGAAAATGCGTTGGAACACGCCCGCTCCATCCATCAACGCGGCTTCCTCCATTTCCCGCGGGATTCCGATAAAGAATTGCCGCAGCAGGAAAACCCCGATGGTTGCACCCAGCCCCGGCAAGATGATGGCCACCAGGCTGTCGGTCCAACCCAACGCATCCACTGTTGTGTAGTTGGGAAGGAACAGGATCATCCCGGGGATCGTCAGCGAGGCCAGCAGAACCTTGAAGTACAAGTCTCGGAACTTGAATTGCAACCGGCTGAGCGCGTAGGCTGCGGGAACGCACACGAAAAGGGAAAGCGTGGCGTAGGAGAGTGCCGCGATCGAACTGTTCCAGAACCAGCGAAGCACCGGGGTATCCGAGCGCTGCATGATTTCCCCGTAATTGGAAAGGGTAAGGTTCACCGGAAGCAGGTCGGGAGGCCACTTGAGGATCTCCGACTCACTTCGAAGTGACGTCAGGAAGGTCCAGTATATGGGAAAGAGGAAGGTAACGACCAGTATTCCCCCCACCAGGTTCACCCACAGCGTGGACCAGCGTCTTCTCCCCGGGCGGGAAATTCTCTCCTTACGCGGCATGGCGAACCCCCTTCCTTTCGTGCGTGAACAGGAAGTACTGAACCGCCAACACGCTCAGCACCAGCACGCCAAACACCACCGACATGGCCGAAGCGTAGCCCATGCGAGGGCGGGAGGTGTTGAAAGCCTCGTTGTAGATCTGCAGCATCACGGGAAGTGTCTGCCGGCCGGGACCGCCCGAGGTCATCAACTGGGATTGCCCGAAAATGCCGAAGGTGGCAACCGCTTGCGTGATTACCACGTACATCAGCACGTTGCGCAATCCGGGAAGAGTAACGTTCCAGAACCTCTGCAACGCGTTGGCCCCGTCGACCCGCGCGGCATCGTACAAGCTTTCGGGGATCTTTTGCAACCCCCCCAGCAAGATGATGACGTTCCAACCCAACGTCCACCACAGCGTGGCGATGACCACGGTGATGAACGCCCAAGGCATCGTGGTGATCCAGGGGATCTTTTCCAAGCCCATTCCAGAAAGGAACAGGTTGACAAGCCCCGCGTCGAAGCTGAAAATCCAGCGCCAGATCACCGCTGTGACGGTTACCGCGAGGGCGGTGGGAAGAAAGATGCTGGTCAACAGGAATTTTTGGAAGCGCAGCCGCGGATTGTTCAAAAGCATGGCCAGCAGGATCGCCACAAGGGTGATAAGGGGCACGATCCAGGCGACGAACGATGCCGTGACACCCATCGACTGCCAAAAGTACTTGGCCCTGTACCCGTCGAAGCGGAAAAGCACCCCGAAATTTTCCCAACCCACCCACTTGAGGAAACCCTGGAAAAGCCCCCACTCCGAGAAACTCATCACCAGGACCTTTGCCAGTGGGAAAACCACGAAGAGCCCGAAAAAAACGGCGTGGGGCAGAAGCAAAAGGTATCCCAGAACCGTGTTCCTTTTCACCGGTTCACCTCCCCGAAAAAGCCCCCCGCCGCACCCGCGGCGAGGGGACCGAAAAAAGGCTTATTCCGCCAGGATCTCGTTTGAAATCGAAACCGCGTCTTGCATCGCCTGCTCCACCGTTTTCTGGTTCAAAATGGCCAGGTTCAGCGCCTCCCAGATGGGCCCGGTGGCGTCGTTGTACAGGGGGAAGAAGGGTGGGAACGTCACCGTGGAAGCCCCCTTGGCAATCGTTTCCATGTGCGGGAGCGAAAGGAACTCCGCGGATTGCTGCACCGAAAGGTTCGCGGGCACCTGGCCCGCCTTACCCCAATCGCTGCTGTGGTTGCTGATCCAGCCGATGAACGTGGCAGCGGCGTCCAACTTCGCCTGATCTGGCTTCCGCTGCTTGAAAATACTCATCGTGTGCGAACCGCCCCACTGCGCGGGTTTTTCGCTTCCCAGCTGCGGAACCGGTCCGGCTCCAAAATCAAGGCCTTCCACATCGAGGTAGCCGGTGAGCATCCAGATGCCATTGAACTCCATGGCCACCTGGCCCCGCTTGAAGGCATCCACGTCCGCGTCGACTTGGACATTCTCCGGGGAGACCTTGTACGTGTACACCAGGTCCACGAGGAACTGCATGGCATCCAGGCCTTCGGAACTGCCAAACAGGGCTTGCGTGTTCTCCTCGTTGAACAGCACCCCTTCGTTGGAGAAGAAAATCGAGTACCAAATAAAGAAGTTGGGCCAACCTACGGGAATCATCGTTCCCCACTGGTCGATCTTGCCATCCCCATCCAGGTCTTTTGTCAACTTTTTCGCCGCATCCAAGAATTCCTGCCGCGTGCGTGGGGGGTTCTCGGGGTCAAGACCAGCCTGCCGGAACAGCTCCTTGTTCCAGTAAAACGTCAACGGGTGGGTATCGAGCGGTATGGCGTACTGCTCCCCATCCACCTGGGCGGCGTTCCACAGCGAGGGAACGATGTCCCCTGCCCCCAACCCCATCTTCCCCAGGTAGGCGTCAAGTGGGATCAACATCCCTTGACCCGCGATGTTCTTCAAGTTGTCCACGGGGATGACTCCCACGTCAGGACCCTTTCCACTGGCAAGCGCGATGGGAAGTTTGGTCCAGTAATCTCCCCACAGCATGGTGGACATGTTCACCTGGATCTCTCCCTCGTGCTCGGCGTTGAAGCGATCCACCATTCCCTGCATGAACCGCCCATCCGGACCGGTGAAACCATTCCAGTATTCCAGGGTAACCGCTGCAGCCAAAGTAAGCATGGAAAACACGGTTGCAAGAGCAAGCACCAGAAGCATTTTTTTCATCCTTACCACCTCAGTTTCAAGATTAACCGGATTCCTTCACGTTCAGGATCGGTTTTTGAATCCATTGTTTCTTCCTTGGTTTCTTTCCCTCCAACAGCGAGGTGAGCAGGGAAACACTTTTCTTTCCCAGCCAGATCTCGTCCAGGGCCACGGAGGTTAGCGAGGGCGAAGTGTACGCCGAGTAGGGGATGTTGTCGTACCCCACCACGGAAACCTCTTTGGGAACGGCAATTCCCCTTTTCTTCAGGAACAACAGGGTTTCCATTGCGTACAGGTCGTTGTAGGCAAAGATGCCGTCGAACTTCCCCCCGCTGTCCAAGAATCCCTCGAGCAGTGCGGGGATTTCCGCGGGATCCCTTTCCACCGCCAATACGGGGCACTCTCCCATTCCCACCTCATTCAAAGCGCGAAGATACCCCTCCAGACGACCGCGGGCTGGGAAAAGGTCAAGCCGGGAACGAATGTGCAGCGGGCACCTTTTTCCGTCCTCGATCAGGTGCCGCGTCGCCAGGTATCCGCCCAGCACCTCGTCGTTGTACACCTCGTAGAAATCAGAGCCGTCGAAATGTCGCCCCACAATCACAAAAGGCAGTTTCACACCTTCCAAGTCCTCCGGGTTGGTATCCCGCACCGGTGCCACCAAAAGCCCATCCACTCCCCGGCTCTTCATAAGGGAGAGCGCGTATTCCTGGTCTTCGAGCGAACTATGCGTGTTGATCAGCAACAAGTGGTATCCCCGTTTCTGGGCTTCTCTTTCCATCCCCTTGAACACCTCGGCATAGAAGGGATTGGTGTTATCGTCGATAATTACCCCAATGAGCTGGGAGTTCTTCCCCTTCAGCGAGCGCGCCGCGTAGTTCGGAACGTACCCCATTTCGCGGGCTTTTTCCCGGATGCGTTCCCGGGTTTTGGGATCGATTTCTCCCTTGTTGTTCAAGCTCCGCGATACCGTGGAAACGGAGTACCCGAGAACCTGTGCAATATCCTTCAAGCTGGGTCTTCCCATGTCTCCTCCTCGCAAACGTTTGCACAAACCTTTCCGCAATCGTTTGCATTAAGAATACCCCTTTTCTTTCTTTTCTACAAACCAGTTCTCGGGTATTAGGGAGCCGAGAAAGTGGTTAATCCGCTACTTGGAAACCGAGGCAAAGCCATGCGCCGATTCTTTCCGCTTTTCGAAAATTCGTTTGCGCAAATGGTATTCCGTTTGATCTACGTGGTATCATTGGGGAGAGAGAATCGAGTATCATCTCCTGCCCCCGAAAAGGCAAATGGAAGGAGTGGCGTTCCTTGCTTTCGTTCTGGAAGAAGCATTATCTCTGGGTCCTCATGCTGACCGTGGTCATTCTTGGAACCGTTCTCCTGGTTCAACTGGGGACGTCTTTTTCGGGGGAACTTTCCTTGCTCCAGGAAAAAAAGCTCCTGGAAGTGCAGGGGCTGTACCGCTCGCTGGTGGGTTCTTACGCCAACTTCGCTCGTTTCCTCTTCGAGCGCGAAATCGACCAGCCCCACATCCTCGAGCTTCTGGATGTCGGATGGAACCAGCCCGAAAACCGTGACTGGGCGCGTTCCACGTTGTTGCAGACCCTTTCGGAACTGAACACAAAGTTGCAGCAATACGATTTTCGCCAGTTGCATTTCCATTTCCCCGACGGAACCAGCTTTTTGCGCATGCACCGCCCGGAAAAGTACGGCGACCCCCTGTTCGAGGTACGCGATTCCATCCGCCTCGCCAACCAGCGGGGAGAATTTGTGAGCGGTTTCGAAGAGGGGAGAATCTACAACGGCTTCCGCTTCGTTTTCCCCCTTCCCTATGGTGCGGACAGGGGTACGGTGGAAGTCAGCATTTCTTTCACCACTCTGTGCATGGACTTGGTGCAGGATTTCCAAAACCCCTTCTATTTCCTACTCGACGAAATCACCGTTTTGCAAACGGTGTTCGAGGAAGAACAGCACAACTACCAGGAAAGCCAATTGCTGCCCGGGTACGTTTTGGACAAGGAAACCTACGAATCGGTGAAGGGCTTTTCGTACCCCAACCCCTATCCGTGGGAAGACATCTTCGAAGAAGCCAGAAGACAAATTCCCCCTCCGCCCCGCGATCCGGAGGGATTCGTCATCGACATGACACTCGCCTCCGAACCCTACGTGCTCGCTTTCTTCCCCGTTGAGAATGTGCGGGGAAAACAGGTGGGATACCTACTCTCCCTGGAACGCGACTCCACGTTCCACGATACCCGCAAGAAAAACACAATTTCCCTTGCCAGCACCTTTCTCGGGGTAGTTTTCGTGGTGTTGCTGGTATTCTTCATGAACCGCTCCCGGCACAACGCTACCGAAGCAAACCGCGCAAAGAGCGAGTTCTTGGCCAGCATGAGCCATGAAATCCGAACCCCCATGAACGGGATTCTTGCCACGCTCGACCTCCTTGAGGATGAAAGCGATCGCAACCGACGAGACGATTTTTTCCGCATCTTGCGCTCTTCCGCCAGCTCGCTGCTCCAGGTGATCAACGACATTTTGGACTTCTCAAAGATCGAAGCCGGAAAGATGCACGTGGAATCCATCCCGTTTGACCTGCAGGAACTGCTGCAAGACGTGAGCGGGCTGATCTTCGCCTCAGCATCCCAGAAAGGTCTTCAGACATCTCTTCAACTGGAGCCCAACCTTCCCCGCTACGTGCGAGGGGATCCCGTACGCTTGCGGCAGGTTCTTCTCAATCTCTTGGGAAACGCCCTGAAATTCACCCCGCAGGGAAGCCTTTGCCTTCGCGCCTGGAAAGAAACGGGGGCAGAAAACGGCGTTTTCGTGCGCTTCGCGGTTCGGGATACCGGGGTGGGCATCCCCCGTGATAAGCAACACAGGCTATTCTCCACGTTTTCCCAAGCGGACAGCTCCGTGACACGCAAGTTTGGTGGCACGGGTCTGGGGCTGGCCATTTCCAAGAACCTGGTGGAGATGATGGGCGGAAGCATTTGGATGGAAAGCGAGGAGAACAAGGGGAGTACTTTCTCCTTTCGCCTTCCCTTTCCCATTGCCAGTGCGCAGGAAGTTCCCTCCAAAAGCCCCGCCCGCGGGCGATTCCTACAGGAGGGAAGCTGCCCGCGCGGCTTGAAAGTGCTGGTCGTCGACGACAACGAGGTGAACCGCAAGGTGGCCCGGGCATTACTGGAAAAACTGGGGTGGCACGTGGAAACCGTGGACAGTGGAAAGAAGTGCCTGGATCGCGTGGGCCAATCCACCTTCCAGGTGATTTTGATGGACGTCATGATGCCCGAAATGGACGGCCTCGAGGCCACGCGGAAACTCAAGAAAATGCCCGCACCCCTTTCCCAGATCCCAGTGATCGGGCTGAGCGCAAGCGTGCTGGAACGTGACAGGCAGAGCTGCTTCGAAGCGGGAATGGAAGGCTTTGCCGCAAAGCCCATCCAGTTGGAGGAACTCGTGGGCCAAATCCTGAAAGTACTCCCAAAAGATTCCGCATCCACGGCCTCTTCCCCACAACCGGTGCACATGGCGGAAATCCTGAAGCACGTGGACAACCTGGATTTCATCTACCAGGAAATCGCCCCCACCTTTTTCGCCGATTGGAATCAGAAACACCGCGACCTGCAGCAAGCCCTGCAGGAAGAAAGATGGGAGCAAGTGGAACTGGTCAGCCATTCGTTCAAGGCATCCAGCCGGTACCTGGGTGCCCTGGAGCTTTCCCGTCTGTTCCAGGACATGGAAAAGGAAAGCACCGCGCCGCAACCCCGTACCGATCACCTCGTGCAACTCCTTTCCCAGGTGGAAAAAGAGATGCGGGAAGTGGAGGCGTTTTTCTCCCAGACCCCCCCACCCTAATGCTATCGAAAGCTGGAGGTTAAAAGAATGCACGCAAAGGATAGGATTGGAAAGCTTTTTCTTCTGGGAATCGAGGGAACGAGTTTATCCCCGGAAAGCCGGGAAGCCCTGGAAGTGATACAGCCAGGCATGATCATCCTATTCCAGAGGAACGTGCAGTCCCCCTCCCAGCTGGTAAGCCTGGTCCGCGAGATTGCCGGGGTGATGCAAGACGATTTCCTGTTCGCGGTGGACCAAGAGGGGGGAATCGTGACCCGCCTGGAAACGGGCTTCAGCGTTTCACCGGGGGCCATGGCTCTTTCGGCCACAGCCGAGCTTCCTGCCGCGCGCGAAGCAGGGAGAATACTCGGGCAGGAAATGCGCGCGTGCGGCATCACCCTGAACCTTGCGCCTGTTGTAGACCTGTGCAACAACCCACTCAACCCGAGCCTGGGCGTTCGCTCCTTTGGTGACACCCTCTCCACCGTGCAAGCTTTTTCGGAAGCCTTTTTCCACGGGAACCGGGAGGCAGGGGTTGCGGGGTGCGCCAAGCATTTCCCGGGGTACGGCAACGTGAACGCCGACCCGCACTTCGATCTGCCGGTGTTGGACAAGAGCTTGCCCGAGCTGGAAAACGAGGAGATGGTCCCTTTCGTCCACCTCATGAAACGGGGGATCGAATGCGTGATGGGAACCCACCTGCACCTTCCACGCATCACCAAGGAAGCCGTCCCCGCAACCATCTCCCCGGAGGTGGGAAAGGGCATATTGCGCCGGCGCCTCGGTTTTCAAGGCGTTTTGATCACCGATGACCTGACGATGGGTGGAATTCGCAATTCGCTCTCGGTGGAAGAAGCAGCGGTGTTGAGCCTGAAAGCGGGGAACGACGTGGTCGACATCTGCCACGGCCCCCATAACCAACTCAGGGCCTTTGAAGCCGTTGTGGAGCAGGCACAGGAAGACCCTTCGCTTCGGCGGGATATCCGGGAAGCCCTGGATCGGATCGAAGTCTTGTTGCGGAAACACGCTTTTCGCCCCACCGACCTTTCCCCGTCGGTTCCTGGAAGTCTCGCCAACCGCGAAAAGATGGCACAGATCACCCGAAAATCCATCACGCTGTGCAAAAACGAAAGCAACCTCATCCCCCTTCCTGCCTTGGAGGAAAGGGATGCCATCTTTGCGGTGCGACCGCTCCGCCTGTCTACCGTCGAGGATGGAAAGGCAGGACACTTCCTTTTCGCGGAACTGAAAAAGCGTTTCCCTCGGGTGCACCACCATGCTTTTGACCCCCGGTTATCTCCGGAAGAGGCACGGCAGATGGCTGCCAGCAACCATGGGCGCATCGCCGTGCTTTTCACGGAGAACGCCACCCTTTTTCCAGGGCAGAAAACCCTCGTTTCCGCACTACAAGAAAGCTACGCGGAGCTGGTGCTCGTGGCGCTACGAAACCCTTACGATGCTGGAATCCCGGGGGTTCGGAACGCCCTTCTCTCCTACGGTTACACCTATCCTTCCCAAGTGGCCCTACTGGACGTTTTGCTGGGAAATCACCCCGCCCCGGGGATTTGCCCCGTACGCATTCCCGCGCTGGGGGCATAAAAAAACCCCACCGGACATATCCTCGGTAGGGTTTTTGATCGCATTGGGAACAAGCTGCGTTTACTTTTTTGCCTGGATCTTGGCCCAGCTGTCTTTCAATGCCACGGAACGGTTGAATACCGGTTTTTCCAGGGTGCTCTCCGGATCCACCACGAAGTAGCCGTGGCGCAAGAATTGGAAGCGTTTCTCCGCCGGGGCGTGCGCCAGCATGGGCTCCACCATCGCACCTTCCTGCACGCACAGGGACTCCGGGTTCAGGTAATCCTGGTATCCCTTACCTTCCTCCATCGCCGCCATGTCCCGCAGCGTGAACAGCTTGTCGTAGAGGCGAACTTGCGCGGGAACTGCATGGGGCACCGACACCCAGTGAAGCGTTCCCCGCACCTTCCTGCCATCGGGGGTCCCGCCCCCTCGGGATTCCGGATCGTAGCTGGCACGAATTTCCACCACGTTGCCGTTCTCGTCCTTGATCACTTTCTCGCAAGTGATGTAGTAGGCGTATTTCAAGCGCACTTCCTTGCCAGGAGAAAGCCGGAAATACTTCTTGGGCGGGTTTTCCATGAAATCATCCGCCTCGATGTAGATTTCCCGGGAAAAGGGCATGGTGCGCGTTCCGGCAGATGGATCTTCGGGGTTCACCTCCGCCTCGATCTGCTCCACCTGGCCTTCGGGGTAGTTCTCGATCACCACTTTCAGCGGGTTTAGCACCGCCATGGCACGGGGCGCGGTGGCGTTCAGCTCCTCGCGGAGTATGGCTTCCAGGAACTCGTAGTCCACCATGCTCTGCGCCTTCGCCAAACCGATGTCGCTGCAAAAGCGACGGATGGAGGCGGGGGTGAAGCCCCTCCTGCGCAATCCCCGCACCGTGGGCATGCGCGGGTCGTCCCAACCCTCCACGATACCTGTCTCCACGAGCTCGCGCAGAAGGCGCTTGCTCATCACCGTGTAGCTCAAGTTCAACCGGGCAAACTCGTACTGGTGGGGACGGTGGGGCACATCCACGTTGTCCAGGAACCAGTCGTACAGCGGGCGGTGATCTTCGAACTCCAGACTGCACAGCGAGTGCGTGATTCCCTCGATGGCATCCTCGTACCCGTGGGCAAAATCGTACATCGGGTAGATGCACCACTTGTTGCCGGTTCGGTAATGGGGTTTCTGGAGGATGCGGTACAACACCGGGTCACGCATGTTGATGTTCGGGCTGTTCATGTCAATCTTGGCGCGCAGAACGCAGCTACCCTCTTCCAATTCTCCGTTCGCCATTTTCTCCAGCAGTTGCAGGTTTTCTCCCACGGGACGTTCCCGGTAGGGGGAATCCACCCCCGGCCGCGTGAGCGTACCCCTGTTTTCGCGGATCTGGTCGGCAGTCTGGTGATCCACGTACGCTTTGCCCTGTTTCACCAGGTCGATGGCCCAGTCGTAGAATTGGTCGAAGTAATCGGAGGCATAGCAGAGCTTCGCCCATTGGAACCCCAGCCACCGAATATCTTCCTTGATGCCTTCCATGAAGTGTTCTTCTTCTTTTTCCGGGTTGGTATCGTCGAACCGCAAGTTGCACTTCCCCGCAAAGCTTTCCGCAAGGCCGAAGTTCAAGCAGACCGATTTGGCATGCCCGATATGGATGTAGCCGTTGGGTTCCGGGGGAAAACGCGTGACACATTGCTGGATCCGACCACTCTCCAGATCGTCTGCGATGATCTTCTCGATGAAGTTCATTTTCTTGTCATGGGTAGGTTCCACGGGACTCTCCTCCTTTTTTTTCAAACTCCCCGCAAGCGGGTGAAAAGATGCCCAAGCATACCACAAAAAACTACCGAAAAAAAGTGGTTCGCTTTCATTTCGTGTGGGTTGAAACAAGTTCGCTTCGCCAAATGCGGCTCTTTGAACATTTCTCGGTAAATTGCCACACTGTTATGTGGCGGTCCAATTGAACCCGGGCAAACACGGGGGTTTGCCCCTACA
>DAOPKN010000001.1:0-7642 GCA_035391225.1 Thermotogota bacterium | reverse complement strand
TTATTATGTGGCGGTCCAATTGAACCCGGGCAAACACGGGGGTTTGCCCCTACAACCCCTTCCCGTTCACACCGCATTTTCCCTTCAAGCCCACCGAACTGTTGGGGCAGGCCGGGAGTACCTGCCCGCCTTTGCCCTTTGGGACCGCCGCAGCCCACGGCGGCTCTTTGAACATTTCTCGGTAAATTGCCACATTATTATGTGGCGGTCCAATTGAACCCGGGCAAACACGGGGGTTTGCCCCTACAAGCTCCGGGTGATCACCAAGCGATCCTATGGATTCAAGACGTTCCGCTCCCTCTGGGTCTTTTTGGCCTTCGCAAAGATCACTCTGTATGTTCTTCGCGTACGCTGATTTTGTTCCTACCCACTTTCTTCGAAGGAGAATCAAAAAAATAGGGCAATTGGGGAAATCCTTGCCTTTGCTTTTTCCAGAAAAGGAGTATAATAGTATTTGAACTTATCGATTTCGGCTTGGTCCCCTTTTCGGGTTTTTGCTACGTTGGCTTTTTTTTCGGCAAAAAGGAGGTTGGAAAAATGAAGAGAACCCTTTTCCTGATCGTACTGCTATCGCTTGTGTTCGTGGTGCTTTCGTTCGCGGATTTCCAGCGGTTTCGTGTGACTTTCCCACAATGCTCGCTCACGTATGTGCCCTCAAGTGGCACTCTGCAGATCAGCGCCAACAACCGGGTGCTTTCCTACGGAGGCGATTGGACCGTCCGAAAGATTTACCCCTACCTGTACCACCTGAAGCTAAACACATGGTCGGGGTTCTTCTGGATGGTGAACACGTCTCGGAAACAAGTTTTCAAGGTGACGGGAGCTACATTCGGCCAGCTGGGTGGGAACCAAACTCTCCAAGATATCAACGTGCAGGTGGTTGGTGGGGCTAACAACACCCAGCCCGATCGTTTCCTGCTGAACTTCACCGATTCCTACTTGATTTACAACAAGGCTGCGGCATCCCTCCAAATCGTGGGCAACAATTTCGTGCTTTCCTACGGAAACGACTGGCAAACCGCAGAGATCTACCCCTACCTTTTCCACCTGAAACAAAATTTCTGGTCCTCTTTCTTCTGGAAAGTCAACACCTCTCGGGGTGAAATTTACGAGGTGCGAGATGGAACCTTCGGCACCATTGCCCCCGGCACCAGTACCGTTTTGCCCTTCCCTGTCATCGTGTACAATTAACAAAGAGGATGACATCCTTTTCGATGCCCGGGAACTTCCCGGGCATTTTTCTGGTCCAAAGAATCGTACCAAATACCTACCAAGGAGGAAAAAATGCACGTGGACCCCGTTCAAGAAGCTCTGGAACTTTTTTCAAAAGGGTACAATTGCTGCCAGGCCAGCCTGCTACCCTTCCTCACCGGAGAAACACCCCAAACCATCGAGCAGGTGCTCAAAACTACCTCCATCTTCGGGGGTGGCATGGGTCGAACCGGTCAAACCTGCGGTGCCATCTCCGGGGCCATGATGGCCCTTGCCTGGAAGAGGGGAACCAGTACGATTGGAAACCAACAGAAAAAGGAAAGCGTGTACGCCCTGGCATCCCTATGGATGGAGCGGTTTCGCGAACTTTTTTCCGAAACCACCTGTCCGGGCCTCACGGGTTTTGACCTTTCCGACCCAATCCAAAGGCAACTGGCACAAGAAGCCCACGTTTCGGAAAAATGCGCCCGGTTGGTGGAGACTTCCGTGCGCTTGACCCAACAACTCCTTGCCCAAACCCAAGAAAGTCAAGACCCTTCTTGCGATTCGGGTTCCAACAACTCCTCGAGCACGTAGGTTACCGCGTTGTACATGTCGAACCCCTCGTTGTTACACAGGATGATCACGGTCACGTCGGGCACCAGAACCCGCATCATCGCCACTGTATACCCTGGAACCGACCCGGGTTGGAACACCACCGGGTAGACGTTTTCCCCGATCTGCATGTTGTTCACGTACCAACCGAAGCCGTACCCACCCAGGATATCGTTGATGAACAGTTCGGGGTCCACCGCATACATTTGTCCCTGCTCGGAAAAGGGGAGAAGCTGCCCTTCGCGCAAGGAGCGGTCAAAACGGTACAGGTCATTGGTGGTGCTGTACATCTGGGCACTGCCAAAAAGCGCTTCCATGGGAAACTCCATGCGGCTCTTCCCCGCAAGTGTTCCCATCGCCCAGGAAGAATCGTAACCCCCATGGTCCAAGCCGGTGGAATCCATATGCAACGGGTCGAGGATCCATTCGTGGAGCAGCTCTTCAAATCGCTTCCCAGACGCTTGTTCCAAGATCAACGCCAGCAAGGCGTAGTTGGAGAAGCTGAGTTCAAAACGCTCTCCGGGAGCAAAACGTCGCTCCTGCTTTTGAATCGCCTGCAGCAACATTTCCCGGTCCAATTCTCCGGAAACGGGATCGCGAACGTTCTGTTGGAAATCCTTTCCAAGTGAGTAATCCCCGATACCCGACGTGTTTTGCAAAAGGTCCTGCACGCACATTTGGCTCGCCGCGGGAACTTCTGGGAAAAAACGGGAAACGGCATCCTGCACCGAAAGCAACCCTTGTTGCTGTGCCAGCATCACCAGGGTCGCGGTGAAGGGGCAGGACAACGTGGCAATCCGGAAACGGAGAGCGGGGTTGCTTGCCCGTTCCGCGTGTTGCCCGTCTGACACGTACGATTCGTGGAACACAACCTTCCCATTCATGGACAGCAAAACGTCCCCGCTGAACAGGTGGTTTTGGAAGCTTGTTTCAAAGAACGAATCAATTCGGGGCAAGATTTCCATCTGCAGCGAAGCAGACAACGCCATCGTCCCAATTGCCATCCCCACCAGTAGCACCCAAATCTTTGCTTTCCGCATGTACAACAAAATCACCCTTTCTGTATCACGTTATGGAATACCAGACGCTTTTTTTCGTGCACGATCCCACTACTTCCCCCCCAGGGGACAATTATAGCAAAAAAAGCCCACCACGGGTTGTGCTATACTATGTTCCAGTACGCATGCAAAAGGGGGGGATGGGGTTTGGCACTCTTCTTGGAACTCGTGGAAACACTCGCCATGATCGTGGTTGTTGCATACCTGGTGTTACACACTCCCCTCTCCCGGATCCTTTTCGGGGAGGGTTCCACGAGAAACTCCCTACCCTGGTTCATCCTGATCTTCGGCGCTTTTTCCATTTTTGGCACCCTGGGGGGTGTGCAAGTGTTGGGGGGCGTGTCCAACGTACGTGACCTGGGGCCATTGCTTGCCGGATTGCTGGGTGGCCCGCTTGCTGGGCTGGGAGCCGGAATCGTGGGGGGGTTCCATCGCTTGGGATTGGGAGGCTTTTCGGCGATTCCCTGTTGCACATCCACTATCTTGGCGGGCCTTGTCGGAGGCCTGGTGCATCGGTGGCGAAAGGGAAAGTTCCCCGCTTTTGCTCCCGCAATGGTGCTGGCGGCGGGCGTGGAAATCATGCACATGCTCATCACCCTTCTGATCGCGCGTCCCTTCGACCGCGCGTTGGAACTCGTTGGCGTGGTGGTGCTGCCCATGGTACTGGTGAACGCCATGGGAATCGGCCTGTTTTCGCTGTTGCTGTCCAGTGTCCGCCACCAGAGGCAGGTGCTTGCCGAGCAACAGAAAGTACAAAGCGAGTTGAAGATCGCGCATGATATCCAGGCAAGTATGATCCCGCGAACGGTTCCCCGCAACGCCCAGGGGACCCAGCTGGATGCCTACGCCTACATCCAGCCTGCCCGCGAGGTAGGTGGGGATTTGTACGACTGGGGTTTCCTGAATGCTAGCCGCTTGTTTTTCGTGGTGGGCGATGTAGCAGGAAAAGGGATCCCCGCGGCGCTGTACATGGCCATGGTGCGCACGCTCATCCGCGGAAACCTGGGGGAGTCTTCCACTTCACCCCAACAAATCCTGGAAAAGGTGAACCTGGAACTCACGCGAGATAACCCTTCGGGCATGTTCGTTACCCTGTTCCTTGGAATCTTGGACATCCCCTCCGGGGAACTCGTTTTTGCAAACGCGGGTCACCCCCTTCCCTACCGCCTCTCCCCGGGAAAACGTCCACTCGCGCTCCCGAAGACGCGCGGAATGCCCCTGGGTGCCTGGGAGCGGGCCTCCTTTGAAGCAGGAAGTTACCACCTTGGCCCCGGTGAGGGGATTTTCCTGTACACCGATGGAATCACCGAGGCAACCGACGAGCAAGGGGATTTTTTCACCCGGTGCAGGTTAGAAAAGGTCCTGGGAGAAGGAAAGGCACAACCTCTCGATTCCCGCGCCATCGGGGAAGGGGTTTTGAAAGCCCTGGGCGGTTTCACCGGCCAATCCGCACAGGCAGATGATATTACCATCATGGCAATTGTTCTCCCACTGCCTTCGGATCGGGAGCTATGCTGTACCCTCCACATCAACGTGCAAAGGAAGTTGTTGGAATTGGAAAAAATCCACCTGGAGTTGCAACGGCTCGAACAGCAGGCAAGCCTCCCACATCGCAGCGTATCCCAAATGGATCTTGCGCTGGAAGAGGTCGTCACAAACGTCTTGTGTTACGGTTCTCCCCGTTCACTCAGTGTGGAATTGACCGTAACCCCATCCGCACTCCAGGCCGTGGTGGAAGACGACGGGGTGCCGTTTGACCCGGAATCGTTACCCGAACCGAACACGCAGCTTCCCCTTTCCCGACGGAAAGTGGGTGGGCTGGGAGTGTACCTTGCTCGCACATTCACCGACCAGATGGAATACACGAGGAACAACGGAAAAAACAGGTTAACACTCGTAAAAAAAATCCAAACAGGGGGAGAAGAGAATGCAGATCCAAGCCAGTGAAGAAAAGGGAATCCATGTGGTGCGAATCGGCGGAAGGTTGGACGGAGCAAGCGCCCCCCAACTTGAGAAGCAACTGCGGCTGTTGCTGGATCAAAAAGTGACCCGGTTGGTGCTTGACCTGGAAAAGATGAACTACATCAGCAGCGCGGGGCTTCGCGTGTTGCTCGTGGTGGCGCGCGAACTGGATTCAGGTTCCGGCACCATCGCGCTGTGCAACCTAAACCCCGAGGTCAGGGAAGTGTTCGACGTGGCGGGCTTTTCGGAAATCTTTCCCATCCATTCTTCCCGCCAAGGGGCCTTAGAATCCCTCGAGGAATAGGTGTTCCAATCCCTCCTTGGTACCCACGGAAATCCCGGTGGAAAAACCTTCCACCAGGCGCCTGCTGAGGGGGTCGAAATCCGGATGCTCCAGCAGGTTGCCGCTCGGGAAAGAATACCCGATTTCCATTTTCTTCTCGCCCGTGCTTTCGTTGTAGCTCACGAAGATCCGAACCCGGTCGTCCACCGAAGCATGGTGGGTTAAGAAAACCAGGATCTCCTCGAGCACCAGGGTGATGTTGTTGGTTTCCCTGCGGCTCAGCTCGTACTTGTTGCAGTAGTCCGTCAACTCTTGCACCAGCTCGAAGGGATCGAGAAGGTGAATGGCCCCGGAACGCTCGAACACTTTCAGCTTGTTGATAAAGATACGGGTCTTTTCCCGCTGCGGATTGTCGAACACTTCTTCCGGGGTGCCCTGCTCGTAAATCCCCCCCTCTTCCATGAAGAAGACGCGGTTTGACACGTGGCGCGCGAAGGCCATCTCGTGGGTCACGATCACCGATGTCATACCCGTTTTGACGAGCTTGCGGATCACTGCCAGCACCTCGTCGATCATGGTGGGGTCCAGTGCGCTGGTGGGTTCATCGAACAGGATGATTTCCGGACGCATGGCCAGGCAACGGGCGATCGCCGCGCGCTGCTTCTGGCCCCCCGACAGCTGATTTGGCATAAAATCCGCCCTGGGTGCCATTCCCACCAACTGCAACAACGCGAAAGCTTCGGAAATGGCTTGCGCACGGGGAATTTTCAATACATGGGTGGGGGCTAAGATCACGTTCTCGAGAACGGTGAGGTGGGAAAACAAGTTGAAATCCTGGTAGACCATCCCCATCTTCCGGCGCACGCCATCGATCTGGCTCCCGTGGTTGTTGAGTTGCACCCCGTCTACCACGATTTGGCCGGAATCTGGTTCCTCCAGCAGGTTCAAGCAACGGATGAACGTGCTTTTGCCGCATCCTGACGGCCCGATGACCGCAATCACGTCCCCCCTTTCAATCTCGACGCTCACGTCCCGCAGAACCACGTTATTCCCGTAACTCTTCTTCAAGTGGTTGACAGCTATCAAGGGTTTTCCCATTTCGTCCCTCATGCTTTCTTCTTCCCTGGGATACTTTTTTCCAGGGAGTAATCCTCCCCCGCCTTCAGGTGCTTTTGTCGATCGACCAAGCGGAACAACAAACTGGACAAAGCCCCAATGAGCAGGTACGCCACCGAGGTGATGATCAGCGAGATGTACGGATCCATCGTTCGGCTGGTGATGACCTGGCTGGCCCTTGTCAAATCGTTGATGGCAAAAAAACCTACCAGCGAGGTTTCCTGAAGCGTGATGATCAGCTGGTTCTTGTAGGTGGGCAACCCTTTCTGCACTACTTGCGGGAGGATGACGTATCGGAACACCTTCCAACGGCTCAAGCCCAGCGTGCGACCCGCTTCGATCTCCCCACTACGAATGGCGCGGTAGGCTGTGAACAAGATATCCGAAATGTAGGCACCCGCCTTCATGGTAAACGCGATGATCGCAAGGAAGACCGTGTCCACGTTCCACCCGGAAAAAAGGAGGTACACGAAAATCAACAGCAGCACCAGCGTGGGCAAGCGAATGAAAAGCGTGCTCACCAGTTCCACGATCTTGCGGGCCGTTCGGATTTTGCCCAGGCGAATCCGGCAAAAAACCGCTCCGAGAATCGTGGCCAGCAGGAAAGTCAACCCGGTCATGTACAGCGTCAGCAGGAATCCCTTGATCAGGAACATGTACCGGTCCTCGTACACCAGGTTGATGTACAACGAATCCTTGATCGTTTGCATCCATTCGCTCATTGCTCGTACTCCTTCGTGTTCACGATGATCACGATATCCTTATCCCACACACCGTCGCTCATGGTCACGTTCCCCGCCTTTTCCAGGTCCTCCTTGAAGCGCAGGGTATCCGGGCATACCATGATATCCACCTTCCCCAAGCTCAGGTCCAGGATGGCCTGGGTGTAACTCCCCAACGAAACGAACTCGATCCTTGCCCCCATGCTCTTGGCAAAATGGGTAATCAACTCGATATCCGCCCCTTCCCACTCGTTTGTCGACGTGTTCACGTAGGAAACGGGTTCCCAACCATCGTAGACCGACACCCGCAGAACCTTTCCCGGGGTTTGCTCGTAGGAAACGGCCTTGGCCTCGAAAGGATGAAAGGCAGACTCCTTCACACGTTGGAGGAGGTCCTGGTACTCGGGGGTTTTCCGGAACTCCGCCACGAAAGAATTGAACTGCTCGTTGAACGCGGGTGTTCTCGGGTTGAGGCAATACGAGAAGGTATCCTGCTCCACGAAGGTGCCCAGGATCATGTATTCCGGCTGCAACCGGCAAAACACGTAGGCCTCGTCCATTTCCATGGCAGCCGCATCCAGCTGGTGAAACGTCAGCGCCATCATCATGTCCCCGTAGCTATCGAAGCGCCGGAGCTCCACGTTGGGGTAATCCTTCGTCAAGATCAGGTCGGAGCTGTACCCCAGGATACACCC